>CAOKQK010000113.1 GCA_948470905.1 uncultured Lachnospiraceae bacterium
CATTCGTCAAGGTCCCAGAGAAGTAAACTTTAAGGAAGTTTACTTCCTTGGACTTGTGACTCATTGCCCGCGGAAATAAAAGGGCTCATTGCCTTCATAGTCTATGAACTACTTTTGCAACAGCCCTGTTGTAAGTCCTGTATTCACAAGTCAAATATTTACTCTCAATCCTGCTTTTTCAGCAGATTCCGCAATGCCTCCATACCATTCACATTGACAGCCTCCCTGTTTGCCTCCTCAATCTGGAGATATACCTCCTTGCGGTACACCGGAACCTCCTTTGGCGCCGTAATGCCGATCTTAACCTGATCACCCTTGACTTCCAGGATGGTGACTTCCACGTTATTGTTGATGATGATCGCCTCATTTTTTTTTCTCGATAAAGCCAACATCCTACTCATCCCCCTTTCCCGAATGAAGAATGTCATAAACAGGGAATTTCACAGGATAAGCTCCGTTTTCCACAATAATCTGGCATGCCTTGTGCTCCTCCACATTGATCACAAAAGGACCCTGCAGGTTCACGCTCATCTTTTTCAGGTCCCCCGGCACCGACACTGTCACCAATACCAGGATATTATCCGGCGTAACCCTGCCTGCGCCAGACAGATGCTCATCATTTACCTCCGGGTCATAGTCAGGCTTTACGACCAGCGGATCCATCACCGGCATGGCAAAGGCCGGCTCATCTATGGACTGCAGGAAACGGATGCCGGCATCGGAGCCCTTCTCCTCGTCGTGGAGCAGGGCAAACCTCTTCAGCTCTGGAAATCCGATAATGCCGTTCTCAAAGAAAATGATCTTATCCTCCGAGATTTCAATTTCTCCAAATATCTTTGTATTAATATTCATATCATACCTCTATCCAATTGCCAAGACGGCAATCTGTTCCGCTCTCTGCAC
The DNA here is from genome assembly GCA_948470905.1 of uncultured Lachnospiraceae bacterium. Taxonomy (GTDB): domain Bacteria; phylum Bacillota; class Clostridia; order Lachnospirales; family Lachnospiraceae; genus Acetatifactor. Next base: position 904 of record CAOKQK010000113.1, read on the forward strand.
CTTCCTGACAATCCTTCCGCCTATGCGGCTGCAAGCCAATGGCTTGCCTGCATGCTCGGATCAGCATTTCTTTAAATGAAATTCAAAAGCGAAGTCTGCATCACCTTGCCGGACGCCATCAACGCCGCCTCATAGGTCAGCTCCGCACTGGAAAGCTGGATCGCAACCTCAGTGATATCAATGTCCTCATTCTCGCTCTTTAAGGTTTCAAAGGTAGTCTTCTGGTTCTGCATACGATTCTCAATCAGATCCAGCTTGCTGCTCCTGGTACCACAGTTGGTGATGCTCAGGTCCGCGTCGTCCAGATATCCCTGGAAAGCGGTGATGCCGCCCTCAAACAGCCTCTGTTCCTTATCCTTAGCCAGGGTAAGCGCCTTATCCACCGCCTCCACCTGGTTCTTCAATATCTTTTCATCATTAGACCCCGGCTCCACGCTTTTGAGCAGTTTCTCAAGATTAGTCTTTACACCCTCCAGGTCAAGCACATCCTGCATGGCGCTGACAATATCGTCAACCTCTCTGCCAATTCCATGCTGGAAGCACTCATCCGCCGTGGAATTCACCTGGATAGTCTGGTTAAAGCCCACATCATACTCGATTTTCTGACGCTCCGGGTCATTTCCCAGATAAGTGTCATTATACTCAATGGGGTCGGCATCCTCAGGATAGGAAGTACATGCGAAATAATGCTCCGGGCGCAGGTCGCCCTTCTGCCAGCTGCTCTTTTCGTAGGTAATCCTGATTTCAGCCTCACTTTCCTTGGTGCCCTCATTATCGCTGGTGGACATCAGTTCCTTAAAGCGGTTTTCACCCAGCAGGATCTCTCCTGTCTCCGGCACATATATGACTGCGTCCGCATCGGCTGCAGCAGCCTCGTAAGGTTTGTCATAAGAATGCATCACCTTGATCACGCCGTTTGCCTGTGACCACACCGTGTCAAAGAGAGCCGGCGGATTCTTCGTCGAGTCCGTAAACTGGATCTGAAGATCCCCTCCATTGTCATAGTCAGAGCAATTGTCGTAGGCAAGACGGATGCGATGAACCTCCACGGAGGAAATGTCCCGTTCCGAGATCTGATCCATGCCCGTAGCCGTATCGTTAAAGTTGGACGAGTTGATGTCCTTGAGCTGTCCCATATCCACCTTTGTCACAGAGTCAATGGCGCTTTTGTCCAGCTGCTCCGTAATCTTGTAATTCAGTGTCTGCTCCTCGTGGAAGCTCAGGGAAGTATCCGTACGATAACCTGTGAAAATATACCGTCCGGCGTAATCTGCATCCCCGGTGGCATATACCTCATCCCCCAGTGCCTTCAGCTGTTCAAGAATGATCTGACGGTCAGTGGTCTTCAGGTCGCCATTGGCACCCTTGGTACACTGCTCAATCATGCTGGTGACAACCTTGGACAAATTATCCAATGCACCCTCCGTCACGCTGAGCCAGCTCCTGGCATCCGGAATATTCTTGCTGTAATACTGTGTTACCTCTGTCACATTGCTGCGCAGACGCAGTGCCCTGATTGCCACCACGGGATCATCGGAAGGGCGGTTAATCTTCTTCTGGGTTGACATCTGCGTGCTCAGCTTATCCTGATATATCTTATTTGTATTGATATTTGACAGATTATTGTGCTGCATGATCTTGTTTGTTATTCTCATAAATACACCTCTACTTATACGCCAGTCTCCAGGATCAGCTTGTCATATATTTCCGTCAGGACCTGGACCATCTTTGACGCAAGATTATACCCGTTCTGATACTTCACCAGGTTCACCGCCTCCTCGTCCTCATCCACGCCTGAAATGGACAGCCTCTGGATATCTATCGTCCCTGCAATGTCCGTAAAGCTCTGTTGGAAGATATTCGCCCTCTGGGCGTTCAGGGCAATATCCGACAGCACACACTGCAGGAATTCTGACGCGGAAGCGCCCCTGAAGCTTGCCGAGTCCTTGTCTGTGGCCAGATCCCTGATATCTTCCAGCAGGTCATTCTGCTCTACTCCGTCCGAGGATTTGTATCTGTTCGCAAGGCGGCTGGGATCAAGCTCCATGGCCGCGAGGATGGCGAAATTCTCCGCAGTCAGCTGATAATAGCTGTCCTCTTTGTCATTCACGGTGAATTCTATCCCATCAATTGCCTGCTTCAGGATATCTTCATCCGTGAGATTATTGGGATTGCCATTTGCCGCCAAATCAGCCGATATCTCCTGCCTTTTCTGATCAATCAGATCCTCCACCATATCCAGCAGTTCTACCGGGACCTCGTTCTGCCCGGCAATGTCTTTCTTTGTCTGCTCTATGGCAGCCTTTGCCTCGGGAGTAGTCCCCGCCATGATATCGTTCTTTGCGTCCGCGATGGCAGCGTCCCATTTCCCCTTATCCTTAAGTTCTTCTTCCGCCTGCTGCAGCGCCTGCTTCTTATATTTTGCGTCAACCTCTGCCGTGGCTTCCGTCTCTGCCTCAAGCTGTTCATCTGCCGTCAGTGCTGCGGCTGCGATAGTAGCTGGATCGTTTTTGATCTCCTGCTCCACTTCGGCTCTGACCTTTGCCTCCGCCTGTGTCTGGGTCAGGGTGTTGCCGGTGGTGCTCATGATTGCCGTCACCCGGTCCGCTATGTTTTTCTTCACGGTGGGATCTTCCATTTTTTCGGCAACCGTCTTGTCAAGCTTTTCGGCTTCCCGGGCTTTTATCTTCTTATCTTTCGCCTCTGCCAGATCCTTTGCATAATCTGCAGAATTTTGTCTGATATCATCAAGGATGGGACCTGCGGCTTTCTCCAGCACCAGCGTCTCCGGCGCCTTCTCATAGACCTGCCTCATAAGATCCTGTCCCAACAGAAACAGATCATATCTCGACTCGAAGGGAAGCTCATACTGCGCGTCATCCGTGGGCATATTTCCCGTAAAAATATGAATGCCAGGCACGTTTCCGGACGCGGTCCCCCTTACAAGGATGTCGTTGAACTTCTGGGCAAAAGTCCTGACCCATTCGTTCATCTGGCTCATATAATATGGAATGCCCTGATAATCCAGCCCGGTTCCGATGGAGGCAGGCCTGCCTACCCTGTCATTCGTGAGCCTGGTAGGATTTTTCTGCTTGTCGGCGGACAGGGTGAACTTGTAGGTATAAACCTCCTCACCCTTATCGTTATGGCTGATCTTGTACTCCCATGAATCATAATAAAATTCCTGATTGCCCAGCCGGATAACGCCTCCCTGGTCGGACAGATTGCACTTGTTCAGATCCTGCAGATATGCCCTGTCCACGCGGATAGTGACAGTGTCGTTGGCACCGCCATTTGTAGTACCCACCTCTGTGATCTCACCGGTGAAGTTCTCACCGTTGTTGCCGTCACGCATCTCCACCAGCCCCTTGAGCGCACCGCCCATGGCCGCGTTGTAGAGATTGAACTTCTGTCCATTCTTCCAATAAACATCGTACAGCCCGTCGATATCCGTCTGATTGACCTTCTCGTAACTTTTTCGCGCCACACACTCCAGCTCATTATACGAGTTGCCATCCACAAGGACCTGCCCGCTGGCAACCTTCACAAGAAGCCTGTGCGCGCCCGTCTCACGGGTAGGGTCATTGCTGTCGATGACGGGAATCTCCTTCACCTCTATATCGATAACCTCAGACAGCTGGTCCAGCAGGAGCGTCCTTCTGTCCCTGAGTTCATTTGCCTTCTGTCCTGTCATCTCTATGGTATTGATCTGCTTATTCAGGGTCGCAATCTCCCCCGCCAGGGAATTGATCTCATCGACTTTCAGTTTGATCTCCTGGTTGACGTCCTTCTGCAGCTTTTCCAGATTTCCCGCCAAGCCGTTAAAATATTCGGCAAGCGCCCCTGCATAGCCCACAAACTGGGACTTTGCAGTGGTATCGTCCGGATCGTTCAAAAGCGCCTGCATACCCGTGACCATCAGCTGGTCAAACACCGTCTTAAAGCCTGCGTTCTTGCCATTATCGTCAAAATAAGTTTCTATCTGCTGCATATAGTACTGCTTCTGAGTGTACTCGCCCACCTTGGCATTGTTATTCCAGTACCTGAAATCATAAAATTCATCCCGGATACGCTCAATGGCAAGGGTCTCCACGCCTGCTCCCGCACAGCCGTAAGTCTGGAACACCCTCAGCGCGCTGGACGCCTGCTGGTTCACCTTCTGCCTGCTGTAGCCTTCCGTCTGCACATTTGCAATATTATTGGAAGTAGCGTTCAGTGCCGCGTTGTTCGCCAACAGACCTGTATATGCAATATTTAAGCCAAAAAATTGTGAGGGCATCTTTCTTCTCCCCGCTTTCTATTATAAGTTCCGCATCCGCCCATACAGCACACACTGTGGTGATGGATGTCTGGCCGCCTCCGCGTCCCCACATCCATCAGTGTACTGTCCGGGCTGATGCTGTTATAAGTTCCGCATCCGCCCTGACTGCTCATTAAGCGCCCAGTGTATTGATAATATGCTCCAGCATCTCGCTTATGACATTGATATATCTGCTGGATGCATTGTAAGCATTCTGAAATTTGATCATATTGGACAGCTCCTCGTCGGAGGACACGCCCACGACCTGCTGCCTTGCGCTCTCCGTCGCTTCCACGGTCGCCTGCTGGTTCTCGTAGATACTCCGGAACATGTATCCGGTATTTCCTACCTGTGCCACAAGGTCAGTATAGTAATCCACAAAAGTGGTCTTCTTCTTTACATTGGGATTCAGCGTGTATGCCTCCTCTGTGAAAGCATTTTTCAGCTTCTCCGCTGTCGCAATGTCCTCGGAACCGTCGCTCAGGCGGAAGCCCAGCATAGACGGCTTCTGCATCAGCTCCTGGGAAATCTGCAGGTTCTTGATAGTATAAAGAGTATCGCTGTAGGGAGGATTTTCCTCATTGTAGACCCAGAAATCCTTATCCTCATAAACACCTGTCCCATTGCCGTCTGCATCCAGTTTCTCCACCTTTGCCGTGACCTTCCTGTAGCCGTCCATGGATGCCCTGTCAAACAATTGGATCGGACTGCCATCCTCACCTCTCATGTAACCGTCCCCGCCCACTTCGCAGTACGATACATTCTTCAGTACCGATCCATCCGCAAGCTGAAGGTCTCCTGTCTGAACCCCGGCAGCCTCCGCCAGAATACTGTTCACCTTTGTCACCACACTGTGTATCAGCTGGTCGAACTCCGCCTGGATATTCATCAGCACCGACTGAGATACACTGTCGTAATCACCCTCTATGTCGGTATAATCTGCCCTGTGATCTCCCCTTGCCAGGATCATCGCCTTCAAGCCGCCGATATCCGTATCAAGGTCGGAGGAAATCTCTCTGTTGAAATTAAACACCTCCGCGCCTTCGACAATATATTCTTTGCTGCCGTCCTCCCGGATGCGGTAGTTGGCATTCTGGGGCCAGAAGGGTGTGAAAAAGCCTGTGGTCTGATCCACATCCATTTCAATCTCATAGCACCTGTCGCCCTTTACGAAATCCACACCTTCAATCTGTACGTAAACGCCGCCATAGAAATCCTCGCCATAGGAAATGTTCGTCAGCTCCGCCAGCTCATCCAATATCTGGTTCCTGGCATCCCTGAGGTCGTTGGCCTTTTCAATGCCCCCCGCCTCAATGCCCCTTATTTTATCATTTAACACAAGCAGCTGCTTGCCGTAAGCGTTGATCTTATCCACCTGCTGCTTGATCTGCAAATTCAAATTATCCTGATAGGCGGCAAGCCCTTTATAGACTGCGCCCGCCCTCTCCACAAATTCAGACGCCCTCTGCACAAAAAGTCCCTGGTTGACAGAGCTCGCCGGGTCCTTCGTCAGCTCCTGAATCGACTTCCAGAAATCCTCAATCGTCCCCTGGAACGCCTCGCCATTCATCTCGCCCAGCTGCCCTTCCACTTCTTCCAGGACTTCCATGGACACTTCATAGAACATGCTGCGCCCGGATTCCTTGCGGAACGTCTGGTCAAGGAAAAAATCCCTCACTTGTTTTACGCGGGAGTAAACAACACCCAAGCCCGTCTGCTTGTTCGCCACGGAATTGGGGTCAGTAGATAGTTTCAGATAATTTCTGGTTGACTGCTGCACCTGCTGTCTGACATAGCCGGTGGTGTCAATATTAGAAAGATTGTGCGCTGTGGTATTCAGCGCATTTTGGCTGGTCTGCAGCCCGGATGCCCCTACATATAAACTTCCCATCAATGACATGATATTTCACCTCAATGCTTAACAAGGTTTAAGCCCTTTCCATTTACTGCTTTGCGTCAAATCCCCTGCTGGACACGCCCATCTGTACGCCGGAACTGTACGCGCCCCTGGTGTAATTGGCCGTCTCCGGAGCCGCTTTCGCCGCCTGCAGCAGATTCATCTCAAATTCCACCATTTCCATTGCGTCCGCAAGCAATTCTTTGTTCTGCTCATTTGTCCGTTTCAGCTCGCGGACCACTCTCTGCAATCTGTCATGGGCTTCCGCAAGCTGCACCTGCTCCGCAGCCCTTCCTTCCAGCATTTCAATCAGATTGCGGAGCTTCATACTATCAACATCCTTGTTCAACACGTTGGCAATATCTTTTGTTATCTCCACCCTTGTCTTCTCGAGATGGGCAATCTTACTCGCCAAATTCTGTTCATCATCCGTGATTTCCTGCAATCCCTCCAGATCACCTTTGACGATGACCGGAGTCTTTTTCTGAGATAAGACAAGAAGCTCCTCATATTCTCTGCCTTCCTGATTCAGCACATCTATCAGGTTCTCCATCAAACTAGCCATGGAACTTCTTACCTCATTTCATCAATCTTTTTCAACAGCTTCTCCGCAAAGGCGGCAGTGTCTACATTATATGTCCCGTTGTCTATCCTCGCCTTGATGGAAGCCGTCAGCTCCTCTCTTACGTCTGCCGTTCCCGCTACCGCCGCTTTTGCGCTCTGGTAATCCTTGCCGGCGCTGCTGATCTGCAGCTGATCCTTGCGGGACGCGCTGCCTGCCTGCTGTGTCTTATTCAGCTGCTTTGGCTGGTACAGCTGCTGCACCTGATTGTAAGCCTCTATACGCATATGGTTTCCTCCTTCCCAAATCCCACTCTCTTTTTCTTACTATGAATATCGGCACCGGGAAGAAATACTTTAGTCCTATAATGAAAATTTTGGTTCTCCGTCTGTCCCCCATACGATATTCCGCAGCATGGCGTGCCGGTTGGGGTTATACAGGGGATCTCCCACAATCTTTTCTTCCGTCCTTGCATGGAAGACCAGGACCGGTTCCCCGTCGTGATCCACCGTGAAGGAATTGTGCCCTGGACCATAGATTCCCTTCGTCTCATCCGTCTTAAGGACCGGCTGGCGCTTCTTGCTCCACTGCCTGGGATCCAGCACATCCGCCTCCTGGTCTATGGACAACATCCCCATACAATAATTGACTCCTGTGTCGCTGGCAGAATATGTCAGGAATATCCTCCCGTTATGCTTTACCACGGCAGGTCCCTCATTCACCCAGAACCCCCGGCGCTCCCAGTCATAATCAGGGGTGGAGAGAAGCGTCTGGACGGTGGCAAGCTTCCAGGGTGACTCCATGCGCGCTATATATAAGTTGGAGATCATTCTTCCCACTCCTACTTTCTCCGCCCAGACATAATAATATTCGCCCCTGTTCTCAAAGACCGTCCCATCCAGAGAAAATGCCCGGAAAGAGAACTCGTCCTCATCCGCACACTGCATCATGCCCTTCTCCTCCCAGGGGCCAACCATAGGATCCGCGCCTGTACACTCCAGCACATACGGCCTCTCCCGCCACTTGTCCTCCGCTGATCCTGCTGCGAAATAAATATACCATTTCCCCCATACATAATGCAGCTCCGGCGCCCAGATGTGGTTCCCCATGATTCCCTGGGCATGTTTGGTCCAGACCGTTATCTCTTCCGCCTCCGCGAGAGCTTCCAGCCGTCGGGCGCTCCGCAGGATGATACGGTCATACTCCGGCACTGTTGCCGTAAAATAATAGGTTCCATCCTCCCCCCGGCATACGTAAGGGTCCGCCCGCTGGGCGATCCAAATATCTTTCTGTTCTTTCAGCATAATCATTGCCTCCTATTCCAGTTCCGCCTCTCCGTTTCCACGCCCCCTTGTCTGGGAGCAATTTTCAGCTGCAAAATGCGCATCTGAAAATTCTCCCGGGGCGTCTCCACTGCGAGGCTGTCCAGCTCCGTCTCCGTTCCGAGACTGTTTTTAATGTTCCCTCAGGCGGGAGCTTGTTCCGCTATCTGCACTCATAGACAACCCGCCCTGCGGCGATCGTCATCACTACCCTGCCCTTCAGCCGCCACCCCGTAAAGGGCGTGTTGGATGCCCTGGAAGCATAATCTCCGGGGATCACTTCCCCTGCCGTATCGATCAGGACAATATCCGCCGGACCGCCCTCCGCCAGATAGCCCGCATTTAAATGGTACATTGCCGCCGGGTTGGTGCTCATCAGAGCAAGCAGCTTTTGCAGCGTCAGATAGCCCTCATCCACCAGCCCGGTAATGGCAAGGGGCAGCGCCGTCTCCAGACCGATGATGCCGCTTGGCGCCTCTGTGAGGGGTTTCGCCTTCTCCTCTGCGGTGTGGGGGGCATGATCCGTTGCAATGATATCTATAGTGCCGTCCACCAGCCCCTGGATAATGGCAAGGCGGTCCGCCTCCTCCCGCAGGGGCGGGTTCATCTTCGCAAACGTCCCATACCGGATCACCGCATCTTCCGTCAGGGTGAAATGATGGGGGGTAGCCTCCGCATGAATGCCGGGGCTAAGGCGCTTTGCCCGGCGCACCAGCTCCACGGACTCCCTGGCACTGATATGCTGGATATTGATGCTTGCCCCCGTCTCCACCGCCAGCCGCAGATCCCGCTCCACCAGGCTGATCTCCGCCTCCCGGGGGGAGCCGCCAATCCCGAAGTGTCCGCTGACCCTGCCCCGGTTAATGCCGTTATTTTCTATAAGTGATGGATCCTCCTCATGGAAGCTGACGGGCATGTCCAGCGCCGCCGCCCTTTCCATGGCCTGACGCACCAGCCGTTCATCCATCAATGGGACGCCATCGTCGGTAAAGCCGGCCGCGCCCAGCTGCGCCAGTTCTTCCATGGCCACCAGCTCCTTCCCCTGCATGCCCAGAGTCACATTGGCGCAGGAATACACATGAATGCCCGCCTCTCTGCCCTTTTCCAGCACATATCCCAAAGTTTCCCGATTGTCGATAGCCGGCCTGGTATTCGCCATCATCACCACCGAGGTAAATCCCCCCTTGGACGCGGCTGCCGCGCCGCTGGCAATGTCCTCCTTCTGAGTGAAGCCCGGCTCCCTGAAATGCACATGTACGTCCACCAGCCCCGGCGCCGCCAAAAGCCCCGATCCGTCGATAACCCGGCATCCGTCCTCCGGCTTCTCCAGCCCCTTCCCAATCTTCACGATCACATCCTTATCTGTCAAAATATCGTAATTGCCCTCCAACCCCGATTTGGGATCGATCATATATCCGTTTTTGATCAACAGCATATGGGCTCCTTTCCCGCCGCGCTGTTCGCCCGGCGACCATCATTCCATTTCTACACTCCGTGCCTGCCAAAGGCAGGCGACAGTTACCCCTATTGATTAACTGACCGATAAACCGGAGGTTGCC
>CAOKQK010000114.1 GCA_948470905.1 uncultured Lachnospiraceae bacterium
CCAATCCCGTCCGCAGGGTAGAGATACCCAAAGAAACAAAAGGCGAATTTCGGAAGATTTGTCCGGGAGGCATCAGCGGTTCTGCCGCAAAGCGGCCAGTACAAATATCCTGCGGGTCTGTACGGATTGCTGCTGCTCTACACGGGCATGCGTGTCGGGGAGGCTTTAGCTTTGAGGTATGGAGATATTGATTTTGCACATGGGGTTGTCACGATTGCAAAAAGCGCTTCCATGGACAGAAACCGGGACGATAAAATAGAGAAGAGGCAGGTCATGATAGAAGGGCCAACGAAAAATTATCGTGCCAGAATCATAGAGCTGACCCCGGAAGCGATGCATGTGTTGAAAGAGATTCGGAAAAACGCGCAGGACTGTTCGCCGGATGCCTTGCTTATAACCACAAAAACGGGCAGGCAGAATACGGCGACGAACCTTGCACATCGTATGCAGGTAATCTTCCACAATGCCGGTCTGGATTCCTACACAGGCGGCTTGCACATTTTCAGGCGGACATTTGCCACAAACATGTATGATGCAGGAGCGCGTGTGGAACAGATTGCGGCGTACATAGGCGATTTGGAATCCACTACAAGAAGATATTATATTGCAATCCGTAAAAAGGCAGAGGTGGCAGGGGCGACAAGGCAGATTGTCCCATTGCCGAAGCCGGGTGCGGAGGATGGGGACAAGGACGGTGTCGGAGGAATCTGACACCGTTTTCTCTGAAATTTAGGATATACAGGTAGCAAAAGAAAATGGAAAGTGATATACTGGAAGATACAAAGGAGTGATTCAATGCAGGAAACAAAAACACAATGGCATGCGGCTTTTGTGTCTGCTATGGGCCTGGACTTTGGAGCAGACAGAGATGATTTGATTTTTGAGAAAGAATACAATCTGAATACGAAGCCTTTGGAGATTGACTTGTTAGTAATCAAAAAGGAAGATTCCTTTCAGATAGCAAGTGAAATAGGGAAGCTGTTTAAGGGGCATAATATTGTGGAGTATAAGTCTCCGGAAGACCATCTGGATATTGACACCTTTTATAAGACGCTGGCATATGCCTGTCTCTATAAGGCTTATGGCAAAACAGTGGATGCCATAAAGGCGGAAGATATTACAATATCCATTATCCGAGAGACGAAGCCTATAGGAATCTTCCGCTATCTGAAAGGGCATGGGTGCGGGATTCTGGAATTCGGCAGGGGGATTTATCGTATTGAGGGGAAAACGTGGTTCCCGACACAGATTATCGTCACAAGCGAGCTGAACGAGGATGCCCATCTCTGGGTGAGAGGCTTGTCCGGAAATCTGGGAAAAGAAACGCTCCGGAAAATGTTAGAGCAAAGGAGCCGGATGACGGAAAAAGCGGACAGGGAATTGGCGGATTCGGTTTTGGAAGTGAGTATTAGCGCGAACAGGGAAATAGTTGACGAGTTGATAGGAGATGAGAGTATGTATGAAGCGTTGATGGAAATTATGGAGCCGAGAATAAAGCAGCGCGAAAATGAGAAAATAGCAGAGGAACGGAAAAAGGGTATTCAAATTACAGTCAAGTCTTTAAGGGACTTTGGAGTTGGTGAGGCGGATATCAGAAAAGTAATTATAAAGAATTATGGTTTATCCGAGAGCGATGCAGAGGGATACTTGTAAAAAAGAACTTCTGGAGATGAGAGTATGTATGAAGCGTTGATGGAAATTATGGAGCCAAGGATTCGTTTGAGGGACAAAGAACATGAAGAGGCAGGTCTGAAGAAAGGTATTCAGGGAACAGTGGATACATTAAGGGATTTTGGCCACAAAGATGCAGAAATTAAAGCGGCAATTATAAAACGATACAATTTGTCTTTGGAAGAGGCGGAAGATTACTTTCAAAACAAGTAGGATTTGATTTTGTGTCAGCCAGAAAGGAAAAGCTGAAGAAAGCATGGGATGTGCCTGCAGATATCGGGCTGGAGAATGATGCCGTTATATCTCTTATAGCGATTCCATATGACGAGTATATAAGCTACAGGAATATAGCGGAGGAGGGCAGACGGATCGGATGAGTTAGTAAAGCACAGGCTTAACACAGTGGAAGAGAAAATTATTGGAGGAAAAAGTGTATGACAGTGTTAAAGGAAAAGGCATTTGATATGATACAACGGATACCGGATGATAATATGTTTTATGTTATTAATATACTTGAAAATTTAGAAGCAATGTCAAAAAATAAAAAAGAAGAAAAAACTCAGGCTATGGCAGCTTTTGATGATTTATTAAAATTGAGGAACCGTCTGCCTGCGGATTTTGATGCAAAAAGGGAATTAGAAAAGGCGAGGGAAGAAAAGTATGGTAATCTTAGCTGATACAAATGTGATTATTGATGCTTTAGCAAAAAGAGAACCCTATGCAAAAGAAGCACAGCAGGTTATTGAAAAATGTGCAAAGAGAGAAATAGAAGGATGGCTTGCCGCACATTCCATACCAAATCTGTTTTATATTCTGCGAAAAGAATATGATGTGCCAGAGCGTAGGAGGCTGGTTAAAGATTTATGTAGTATTTTTCGGATATCGGGTTTGGATAGTAAAAAAATCATGTCAGCCGTTGAAAATAATGAGTTCAAAGATTTTGAGGATGCGTTACAGGAAGAGTGCGCAGTTACAGAATCTGTAGATTATATTTTAACCAGAAATCCATCAGATTTTAAAACATCAAGGATTCCAATTGCATCGCCGGAGAAAATACTGGAGCTATTAGAAAAATGAGAGCTTTTAATCTGATAGAGTATTTCATAAAGTATTTTACTGTCGGCGCTCGCTGAAAAGCCTGAAATTTACTGAAAAAAACCGGCTTTCGGCAACGGACTTAAGACTCCGTCATTTCAAGGTTCGAATCCTTGTAGCCCTGTTGTAAAAAGTTTCACAGCCTATGCTGTGGAACTTTTTTGTTACAACAGGGCTTGCCCTGCTTTAAGACCTTGATGGAGAAATCTATCGGGGTCATTTTTTGTGCGTCTTGCGGCGCAGGTAAAAGACCTGTTTGGCGGGAAGGCAGGGTAGCTTGTAGGAAAGCTTTTCGAGTCACAAAAGTCACAAAAGTTTTAAAAAAAGTTAGTGTAGTTTTCATGAATATTTGTTATAATAGAGTGATCAGATATTCCACATGGAAAGCAGACGGGGCATTTTATGATCTGTAACCGTGCAGTTAATGCCTGCGGGGGTGTTGGTTGCTAAAGCAAGATGGAAGAAAGGGGTGCCGTGTCCTATGGCGGAGGGCAGATATTTTAAGGAGGCTCTTGCAAACTTTGCCTCGGAGGCGGCTTACGCCGGCGCGGTGAGGCACTTATATGACATGGGGTATTCGGTAGAGCAGATCAGGAGAAATCTCCTCTATCCTGTTTCCGTACAACAGATAGAGAAAGTGATTGACGAATATAGAAAGCGGCAGGAGTCGCCGGAGGCGGATTATGAGTATGTTCAGGATGTGGATCAATATGGGAAAAGGAGCTTCCGAAGGATAAAGAAGCCCAGGGCTGGCGGAGACTGAGCAGGGAGAGCGGGAGCCGGCAGATACAAAAATAATGAGACAGGTATTAGGCCAGGTCCTTTACAGGGGACCTGGAGGAAAACGACGGAGGAAAAATGGAAGACTGGAAGCAGGAGAATGACAGGGAATCACGGTATTTCGACGGCAATAAGATATACAGTTCCCTGGATATAGAGATTTCCATGCGGGAAAAGGCGCGGAGGCTGGTAGAGCAGGGACAGATTGAATTTGGGGATTGTTCCACAGGATATGTTTCCGAGCATAGCTTTATGGTGGGGCAGCAGCTTGCCGTTGGCATGGAAAAGGGCAGGCGGTTTAGGGTGGCAGTGACGTTTGGGCCGGATAGGGTGCTGCATACGGAATGCAGTTGTAAAGACTGTTATTCCCGCTACAGCTGGTATCAGGATAAACCGAAAGCGTGTGTCTATATTACTGCTGCCCTCAGGCAGGCATGTGATTATCTGTCAGCCCATGATGTAGGGGATTCCACAGACATTAACGGCATGATGATGATGAACCGGTTCAAGCAGAAGCATGTGAACCGGACCGTGGCGCAGGCGCTTTCCCAGGGGGAAAGCATGACCCTGGAGCCCAGGCTGTTCAGGGAGGAGGACGGGCTGGAAGTCTCTTTCCGGTATGGCGGGGCAAAAAAGTATGTGGTCAAGGAGCTGGGGGAGTTCTGCAGCTTGGTCAAGAGGGAAGAAAAGGGTAAATACGGCTCCAAGACGGAGCTTCCCCACGGTGAGGATATATTGGACGCCCAGGGGCGGAAATGGTTTCAGTTTATCCAGAGGATCGTCCAGGAGGATCGGAAGGCAGGCGAGCGCCAGATGAGAAAGAGTTCTCCCTGGGGCGGTTATTATTCCAGAGGCCCAATGAAGTTCCCGACGCTGGATCTTGTGGGCGGCAGAATGGACCAGTTTTTTGAACTGATGGGCAAGGCTGGCGTTGAGTACGAAGACAAGACGAATTATCAAAAAAGTAAGATGGTGCTTCGCTGTAAGGACCAGATGCCCCATATTAAAATGCAGGTGAGCCCCGTCCTCCAGGGGGCGGGGAAACGCTTTCAGGGACTGGAAGTGCAGTGTGACATGCCGGAATTTTATGAAGGGCAGAATGCGGTCTATTTCATCAGCGGCGAAAATCTTTGCAGGACAGGCCGTGAGCAGCTGGGCAAGGTGATGCCCCTGCTGGAGCAGGCGGGTAACGGCAGGGTGGAATTCCGCATTGGCAAAAGGAACCTGTCGGAATTTTATTATTCGGTGCTGCCTATGTTTTCGGGGGCGCTGGAGCTGGTAGAGACAGATCCGGACACGATTCAGGCAAACCTGCCGCCGCAGGTGGAGTTTGTCTTTTATCTGGATGCGCCGGGGAATGATCTGACTTGCCGCATCGAGGCGAAATATGGGGAAAAGAAGGTTTCCTGCCTGGATTATTACAGGGAAGATATTAAAATAGAGGATATACCTGCTTTCCGCATGACGGACCGCGAGCAGGAGGTGGTCTATCGGACCATGCAGCTTTTCCCGGAGATCGACCTGGCACAGGAGGAGCTTAAGTGCGAGCGCCAGGAGGAGTCCATTTATGAGATATTGAGCCATGGGCTTGATACACTGGCTCAGATGGGAGAGATCCAGTGTACAGACAGGTTCAATCGCCTGAACATAATGAAGAAGCTCAAGGTGAGCGTGGGCGTTTCGGTGTCCCAGGGGCTCCTGAATCTGGATATTGCCTCTACGGATGTCTCCCGGGAGGAGCTTTTGGAGATTTTGAAAAGCTATCGTATACACCGGAGATTCCATCGGCTTAAAAGCGGTGATTTCGTCAATTTGGAGAATGATGACACGCTTGCAATGCTGGATGAAATGCTGGAGGCCATGCGGATCTCTCCAAAGGAATTTGTAAAGGGGAAAATGCAGCTCCCTCTTTACCGTACCCTCTATCTTGATAAAATGCTGGAGAACAATTCCGGTATATACAGCGAGCGTGACTCCTATTTCAAAAACCTGGTCAAGGAATTTAAGACGGTCAATGATGCGGATTACGAGGAGCCCGAGTCCCTGCACAAGATTATG
This sequence comes from uncultured Lachnospiraceae bacterium, assembly GCA_948470905.1. Classification (GTDB taxonomy): domain Bacteria; phylum Bacillota; class Clostridia; order Lachnospirales; family Lachnospiraceae; genus Acetatifactor. Next base: position 5,605 of record CAOKQK010000114.1, read on the forward strand.
CGGGGGTATCAGCGGACGGGTTATAAATGGCTTCGGGTGCTGGCATCCAGGGGATTTGGAGGAATCCTTGCCGATGAGATGGGGCTGGGCAAGACCCTGCAGATGATAGCGGTCCTTCTGGCAGTGAAGAAGGAAAAGACTGCAGGCACTTCTCTGGTAGTCTGTCCAGCGGCGCTGGTCTATAACTGGGTGGAGGAATTCGAGCGTTTTGCGCCGGAGCTTACGGTGGATGCCATCACCGGTAATCAGGAGACGCGCAGCCAGAAGATTGCGTGCGCCATGCAGAATGACGTAATTGTCACCTCCTATGACCTGCTGAAGCGCGATATTGACCAGTATGAAGGTTTAAACTTTCTCTATGAGGTAATTGATGAGGCGCAGTATATCAAGAATCATACCACGGCGGCTGCGAAGGCAGTCAAGGTGATCAAAAGCGAGCATAAGTTTGCCCTGACGGGCACGCCCATTGAGAATTCCCTTAGTGAGCTGTGGAGCATTTTTGACTATCTGATGCCGGGATTTTTATATGGTTATGAGACTTTCCGCAAGGAGTTTGAACTTCCTGTGGTAAAAAACAATGATGAAGATGCCATGAAGAGGCTGCAGAGGATGGCGGCGCCGTTTATCTTAAGGCGCTGCAAAAATGATGTGTTAAGCGACCTTCCGGACAAGATGGAGGAAAGCCGTTATGTACAGCTTGAGGAGGAACAGCGCAGGCTCTATGATGCCCAGGTGGTACATATGCAGGAGATGCTGGCCAGGCAGGATAAGGAGGAGTTCTCCAGGAACAAGCTTAAAGTCCTTGCAGAGCTGATGAAGCTGCGGCAGATATGCTGCGACCCCTCCCTTTGTTTTGAGGGTTACAAAGGGGAGTCGGCGAAACTGGAATCCTGTATGGAGCTGATTGACAGCGCAGTCGACGGCGGGCACAGGATCCTGCTTTTCTCGCAGTTTACTTCCATGATAGCGATACTTCAGGAGCGTCTGACCCAAAAGGGGGTTAAGTTCTACACGATCACCGGTTCCACCGCCAAGGAAAAAAGGGTCCAGATGGTGAAGGAGTTCAATGAGGGTGACACGCCTGTATTTCTGATTTCGCTGAAGGCGGGAGGAGTGGGTCTGAACCTCACCGGAGCGGATGTTGTAATTCATTATGACCCCTGGTGGAACCTTGCGGTACAGAATCAGGCTACCGACAGGGCGCACCGCATTGGACAGACCAGGAAGGTGACAGTCTATAAATTGATCGTGCGCAGGTCCATCGAGGAGAAGATACAGAAGCTGCAGGAGACGAAGCGCAGCCTTGCCGAGCAGATCCTGGATGCGGAGGCGGCGGACATCGGCAGCATGACAAAAGAGGAGCTGCTGGAATTATTGCAGGCGTAAGGAATTTTCCTTAAGCTATACAAATTATCAATATTGTGGTAAACTGTATCATAAGGCAGCGGCTTGGATCCTGGCGGAAGTTCTGATGAGAGAGGTTTTGCAGGATGGGGCGGAAGTGAGGGTTTGTGTAATAGCGGCTGAGCGGAGGAAACCACAGGAAGGGACAGCGCAAGGTGGGAGACATGGGACAGGACGGAAACGAGTATATGGGACAGAATGGGAACGGCTATGTGTCACAGGGCGGAAACGGGTATGTGCAGCAGGGCGGGAACGGCTATGTGTCACAGGGCGGGAACGGGTATGTGCAGCAGGGCGGGAATGGCTATGTGTCACAGGGCGGAAACGGGTACGTGCAGCAGGGCTGGAACGGCTATATGCCGCAGCAGGGCGATGTGCGTGTACTGCAGGGCGATGAACTGAAGGCGGCACGGAAGCATTTCTCGAAGCTGGGCGGCGGTTTCCTGGTAGGAAGCATGGCAATTTTTCTGATACAGATCCTGGCGGTCAAAATTGCCGACACGCTGTCACCGGAGCTGGTCAGTGACATGAATATTTATCTGCTGGTGTCCATGCTGCCCATGTATCTGATCGGCATACCCTTTTTGGCGCTGCTGGTGTGGAGGCTTCCGTCGCAGGTGCCGGAGAAGCGTGTCATGAAGCCGGGGCAGTTCGCGGTGTCTGTGATCATGGCGTTTGCGCTGATGTATATAGCAAATATCGCGGGGACGATCCTTACGACAGTCATAGGTTTTTTTAAACGGGACGTTGTACAGAATACCATTGCCAATGTGGTGACGGAGACAAACACTCTGACGGTATTCTTTATTATGGTGATATGTGCCCCGATAGTGGAGGAATTTGTGTTCCGCAAGCTGGTCGTGGACAGGGCAGCCCGATATGGGCAGGGCACGGCGGTGGTCTTATCCGGCCTGATGTTCGGGCTCTTTCACGGCAATCTGAACCAGTTCATGTACGCGACCGCCCTGGGAATGTTCCTGGCATTTCTCTATGTGAAGACAGGAAAACTGAAGATAACCATAGCCATCCACATGCTGATCAACTTCATGGGAAGCATAGTGAGCGCCTGGGTGCTGAAGCTGGCGGACCTGGAGGCTGTGCTGGGCATGGATACGAGTGATATGTCACAGATGATGGAATACATGTCGGAGAATATGCTGGGTTATCTGGTGTACCTGCTGTATGCTTTCTGTGTTTTTGGCATAATGATAGCAGGGTTTGTGCTGCTTATCGTATTTGCCGCAAAGAAACGGTTTGCTATGAGGAAGGGACCGGAATGCATCCCCAAGGGAAAGAGGTTCCTGACAGTCATTTTAAATATCGGCATGGGGCTTTACTTTGTGTTCTGGATCGGAATGATCATCAATCAGCTGTTTGCATAGGATCAGGGAGGATGTATGTACAAATTTGAAAGCAGGATCAGGTATAGTGAGACTGACAGTGAGGGGAAGCTTACCATGGCTTCCCTTATCAACTATATGCAGGACTGCTCTATTTTCCATTCGGAGGATGTGGGGCTGGGGCTGGAGTATTTAGCGGACCGGCACCTGGTGTGGGTGCTGTCTGCGTGGCAGATCGTGGTGGAGCGTTATCCGAGGCTGGGTGAGAAGGTGGTGACAGGCACGCAGCCCTATGACATGAAAGGCTTCATCGGCTACCGGAACTTTGCCATCTGGGATGAAAAGGGCGAGTATGTGGCTAAGGCAAATTCCGTGTGGAGCCTTTTGGACACCAGGACCTACCGTCCGGTGGCAATCTCTGAGGAGATGGTGCAGGGGTATACGCTGGGGGAAAGGCTGGACATGGAATATGCCCCCAGGAAGATCGCGGTGCCGCCGGGGGGCTGTATCATGGAGCCGCTGGTGGTAAAGAGGAATCACCTGGATACGAACCATCATGTGAACAATCAGCAGTTTATTGACATGGCAATAGATTATCTGCCGAAAGGGTTCTGCATAAGGCAGGTGCGCGCGGAGTATAAGAAGCAGGCGTTTTTGGATGATGTGCTGGTGCCGCGGGTAGCCGATCAGGGAGACAGGGTGTTTGTGGCGCTGGAGGATGCCCAGGGAGCGGCGTATGTGACGGTGGAGTGCCTGGGCGGGGAGCGGTGTATGTAATGGTGGAGTGCCTGAGCGGGGAGCGGCGTATGTAATGGTGGAGTGCCTGGGCGGGAGCAGCGTATGTAACAGCGGAGTGCCTGCGCAGGGAATGAGTCCCCCAGGGGCGGAACATAAAGCGGGCGGAATGTAAGGCAGCATATTTCGGCGGGCAGCCGGATTCCTCAAACAGAGGATGCGGAAAGGTGTGAGTATGGATATGATAAGATTAGGGGAAAAACAAAAGCTTGTGATCGTAAAGAAGGTTGATTTCGGCGTATATCTGGCCGTCTCGGAGGAGAGCGCGCAGGAGCGTGTCCTTTTGCCCATAAAGCAGGTGCCGGCGGAAGCGGGGCTGGGGGACAGCATAGAGGTGTTTGTCTATCGGGATTCCCGGGACAGAATGATTGCCACGGTCAGGGAGCCGAAGCTGCAGATGGGGCAGGTGGCGGAGCTTGCGGTGGCGCAGGTGGGCAGGATAGGCGCATTCCTGGACTGGGGGCTGGAGAAGGATCTGCTGCTTCCCTTCCGGCAGCAGCGGGGCAGGGTGGAGCAGGGGGATAAGGTGCTGGTATCCCTGTACATCGACAAGAGCAGCCGTCTCTGTGCCACTATGAACGTTTATGAGAACTTACGCACGGACAGCCCTTATAAGCTGGATGACTGGGTGACAGGGCGCGTCTATGAGACCAGTGATAATTTTGGTACCTTTGTGGCTGTGGACAACCTTTACTCGGGGCTCATCCCCAAAAAGGAGCTGTACGGTGACGTGAAGCTGGGCGGGGACGTCAGGGCGCGGGTGATCCAGGTGCGGGAGGACGGCAAGCTTACCCTGAGCGTCCGAGAGAAGGCATACCTGCAGATGGATGCGGATGCCGGGAAGCTGCTTGCCATCCTGGACAGCTATGAGGGTGTGCTGCCTTTTGGCGAGAAGGCGTCGCCGGAAGTCATCGCCCATGAGACGGGGATGAGCAAGAACGAGTTCAAACGCGCTGTAGGGAGACTCTTGAAGGAGGGCAGGATTGAGATCCGGGACAAGGTCATCCGCGCTGTGAGATCTTGAGGATAGGGCTAGTACATCATTGCATTAATTCTTGAGTAATCAGCACTCGCTGCTCACGCCATCGCTGCGTTGTTGTCAGTCGACGATGCCACCGCATCGCCTCCTTCCGCCGCCTTGCGCTGACGCAAGCATCAAGCACTGATTACTTCAAGATTAACGCAACGATGTACTAGTACATCGAATAATAATTAACTGGCTACATCCTCGTTTGATTTTATGCCAGC
>CAOKQK010000115.1 GCA_948470905.1 uncultured Lachnospiraceae bacterium
GGCGGTCTATCTCTTGTTTTCGGTTGCTTGCTTCTTTACCGTACATGAGCATTTTGCTGGAGCATGAAGTCAACGGGGATTCTAAGGTGAATATGATGCTGATGGAGCGCACTGCGGAGATTGAGAAAGCTATATGCAAAGATGTGCTGACAATCCAGGCAGGGGCGGGACTGATTCCCATGATGGTGGAGAGCAATGGCGACCATTATCAGGTTATTCATAATCTTCGGATGCGGCTTGCCTCGGAGTGGGGTATCAGTGTCCCGATCATCCGGATGATGGATAAAACCGATCATGAGCCGGATGAGTACAGCATCCTGCTGCACGGAAAGCCTGTGGTCAAATGGAAGCTGGAATATCCTAAGAGGTTTTATTTTCAGAATGAGGCGGGATCCATTCCAGTGGAACGGTTGGTGAGAGATCCGGTATACGACATTGAAGGGACGTGGAGCGACACAGAGTTCCATGGCTGTCATTCCGTATCGGCAATGGAACTCATGGTAGGGCAGCTTGACAAGATAATCGTGCAGAATTATGACAAGATCATAAACCGCCAGACGGTGAGATTTCTGGTGGACATTGTGCGCAAGAGGTATCCCGCAGTGGTGGAGGGAGTGGTTCCGGAGAAAGTGAGCCTTTCCCGGCTTCAGAGAGTGATAGGGGGACTGGTAGTGCAGGGATGCCCTGTGAACCGCCTGGACTATATTATTGAGTTTTTGGAAGATTATGCACAAGAGGATATAAGCTGGCAGGTCAGCCATTTGAAGGCAGTCTTGCTCTGTGATGAAAAGTCTTCGTGTACAGGGGAAGCAGAATGAATGGGCATGGTAAGGGGGAGCCTGTCTCCGGAAAAGAAGGACTTACATGGGCAGCCTGTATTTCCCTGACTGTCATAACGGGGGCGGTCAACTCTGTTTGGCTGGTATTTCTTTTAAAAAAAATCGTGGAGGTCATTCTGGAAGAAGGGAGCCATGCGCCCCGGCTGCTGGTTATTTTCGTGCTGTCCGCAGCTGCGGGGGCATTGTTGGAGGTCCTGCGCCGGAAGCTGCAATATATCCTGTATCGCGTAAGGGAGATCAGGCTGGAAGACAGGCTGATCTTGGCAGGCTTTGATAGGGGAGGCGGGGGGAAGGAAGCGTTCGTGCTGATCCAGAACACGGTAAACGATCTCGTCACAAAACAGACAGCCTGGGTGCTGGATTGTTGTAATATGGCGGGGGTCTCTGTCATACTCAGCATTTATACCTGCTCCATCAGTGTTACGGCATTCTTGTTCTGTCTTGTGATTACCGGGATCGCGCTGCTGATGATGTGGGAGAGCAGCAGGAAGATCCCTGATGCGGCGAAACGTTCCAACGGGAAGATGAATGCAGTCTATGGTGAGATGTGGAATTATTTACGGTGCAAGGAGATTTTGCCGTTTCTGCGGCCTGGGGTATATGGGAAGTATGAAAAGAAACTGGAGGAGAACCGGCAGGCACAGGTCCTGTTGGGGAAATATACCAATACGGCCAGGATATGTATGCGGTTTGGCAGTACCGGGATCACGCTGGTTGCCATAGTGTATTTTGGAATGCTTGTCATCAGGGGACGGTTCCTGCTTTCGGAGCTGTTGGCGGTGACAATGCTTTTGCCCGGCCTTGCGGAGAGCCTGCTGCAGATCCCCAACAGTATTTCGCAGTATAAGAAATTAAAGGGAATGGAGAGAAATGTCAATGCATTTCTGCAGGCGGATGTAAAAGAGGAGGGGAAAAGAGAGCCGCTGGGGGAACGAATTTCTTATATTCAGGTATCGGATATGGAATACAGCTATAAAGAGGGAGAATGTTCCTGCCGGACCAAAGGATTTGCAGCCCGGGGTGGAAGCAGTATAGGGATATATGGGGAGTCGGGCGCCGGAAAGACCACCCTTTTAAGGTTTATCCTGGGGGAACTGCAGGGGGATGCAGGGGAGTGCCTGATCAATGGCCGCAGGGCGGGCACACTGGACAGGAGGGAGCTGTGGAGCCATATCCTGTATCTGCCCCAAACATCGGTCTTATTGCCTGTAAGCCTCAGGGAAAATGTCACGCTGACAGGAAAGGACGGGCAGACAGAGGAAAAGAGATACGCCGAAGCGCTGCGTAAGGCGGGCATAGAGGAACTTGCTGCGGCAAAAGGGGAGGGAACCATCGACGAGAGTGCCCTGTCCAGCGGTGAGATCCAAAAGGTGTGCCTTGCCAGATGCTTTTATACGGATAAGGAGGTCATCCTCCTGGATGAGGCAACCAATGCCTTGTCCCCCGGCGCGGAAAAGTCTGTCTTACATAACCTGATCAATGAGGTGGCGGAGGAAAATAAAATATTGATCCTTGTCTCTCATAATCCGGCAGTGATAGATTTGTGTGATACCAGGATCAGGATCCAAAAGGATGCAGCGGACAATTAACAGAGGTAGCCTATATGGGGAAAGAGCGGAAAAACGATAAAGGAAATAACATAGTGACAGTTTTTATACTGTCTCAAAGGCTGATGAGGGGAAACAGGGGGCGGTTGTATTTTCTTTTGGCGACGCTTGTATTATTCAATTTTGAGACGGCATTGATGATGCCCTTTGTTATGAAATGTGGTTTTGGCGCCGTATTGGAGGGAGATATGCAGGCGTTGTTTGGAACCGCTGTGGGCGCGGCAGGGGTTTTTGCCTTTAACTTTGCTGTCATGTATTTCCTCAACGTATATGGGGATGCCTGGGTTACAAAGTTTGCTTTCCACGCGGCAAAGAACTGCTTCAGGGAATTGAGCGGCCTCCCTGTGGCTTCCGTGCAGGCAGCACACAACGATGATGATCTGTTCAACCGGATCGCGGCCGGCACAGGCAATATCATGGGCTTTTATTTCTCACTGGTGGACCTGTTGGGCAACGGAGCGGCGGTTGCTGTATTGGCGGTTATGCTTTGCCGGTTTTCCGGTATTTTCGGCGGAGTCATCCTGCTGCTCGTGGCGGCAGAATTGTTCTTCGTGTGTCTGCAGTTTCGATACAATGCCGCTTATACCGGAAAGCTGCAGAAAGATAAGGAGGAGGGGATCAGGCGGGTGCGTTCGCTGCTGGAGCAGCTGTCGTTCCATCAGTATAATCAGACCTGGGACTGGATGCGCAGGCTGTACGAAGAAGCAAGGGGAGAATGGTTCCTGACACAGGAAAAGAAAACGATGACAGGGGCAGTCCTGGACGCCTGCCTCCTGGGCGTACACGGCATTTTCAAGACAGGCATCGTGTACAGCTTCATGGTAAAGCAGGGGATCCTCCGCTCCTATGTGGATGATGTGGCATCCTCTTTCTCTACATTTAACAATCTGGCTGCAAAGACAAAAGGGTTTGGGGGGAGTATCTCCAGGCTGCCCAATGTGCTTGTGCCGATCGGCAGGCTGGATGCTGTGCTGACAGGAAGGCCGCAGCGCACAGAAGGGGGACAGGAGGAATTTGTACTGGAACATGTATCTGTGGCAGCGGGAGGGAAGGAAATCCTCAAGGATGTGTGCTGTCGTATCCCCGAAGGGAGCAGGGTGGCAGTCATCGGGGAAAATGGAAGCGGCAAGAGTACTTTGCTGAAAGCCATGGCGGGGCTGTATCAGTGCGTGGACGGGAAGGTGCATGGGCTGGGGCGGAGGATCACATATATACCTGCGGACGATCTGTTGTTCCAGGGACATTCCGCGGCGGAAAATATTTCCTACAGCAAAGATGAGGCAGAGGCGGAGGTCATAAAAGGGCTGCTTGAGGAACTGCGGTTCCATAATGTGGAGGAGCTCTGCGAAAAGAATCCGGAGCAGCTTTCGGGAGGGGAGGCCAAGAGGATCAATATCGCAAGAGGGCTGTTTAGCGATGCGGAGGTGATTCTGGCGGACGAACCCACGAGCAGCCTGGATCAGGAGACTGCCGGGCGTGTAATGGAGCTTTTGCTGGGATTGGAGGGCAGGACGGTGATTTACATTACGCACGATCCCAAATATGTCCTGCAGGCAGATCAGGTTATATGCATACAGGATGGGGAGATCAGGCAGATCATCAAGGGGGATGCGTGTGCGGAAAATGCATATTTCCGGTCGTGGAGCCAGCGTGTGCCTGCGCCCCGCGGGCGGGAAAGTTCCCACGGGCGGGAACTGGAATAAATAACAGCCTCGGAACGGAGACGCTCGGAAGAAAATTTCAGCTGCGTCATTGGCAGATGGAATTTTCTTCCAGATAAGGGGGCGTCAGTTCCCGCGGGCGGGAACTGAGTGCAGAGGCGGAACTTTAAATAGGAGGACACAGATTATGGGTAAGGAGATTAAAGTCGAAATTTATGGGGCCGGGTGCGATAAGTTTTTCCGGACGGCGGATTCGTTCAGAAAAGTGCTGCAAAAGAGCCATATGGAGGCAACGGTGGAGGAAATCACCGACAGAAAAAGGATTGCCTGTCGCGGCAGCTTAAACCTGCCGGCGGTTTTTGTCAATGGGAAGCTGTTGGTCCAGGGCGAGGGAGTCAGTGAAGAAAAGGCGGAGGAACTTCTGCGGAGGGCAGTATAGTGACATAGGGAAGGCAGTGTATCGGTATAGGAAAAAAGAACCTATATTGCAATCAATGGTTGCAGTACAGGTTCTTTTTGTGATATGATAGGAGCGGTATCATACAGTATGGAGAGCCCTGAAGGGCGGAATGCGTGGACAAATGAAATTTATAAAGAGATTTTTAATGGTAATTGCGTGTTTGTTTATGGCTGGATGTGTGGGGATCCTGGTATGTGCTTTTAATCCCTCTTTGACAGCGAAGCTGGCGGAGAAGATCGAAGGCTCGTCTGGTTCTTCAAAGGAGGAGCCCGGGGGGCAGCCGCCGGATAATCCGGCACAGAGCCCTTCTCCTGATGACACGGACAGCGTCCAACAGCCGGGAAATGCCATATATACGGATCCTGTCCAGCCGGGCGTCAATGCAGGCTGGATGAACGGCAGGGGAGGCTCTGCTTATGAACAGCCGGGGCAGAAGCCCGTGAGCGCTCCGGATGGTTTCGGACACCTGATGGGCTTTGAGCCTGTCAGAGGGGACGAGGAGCAGATCCTTGATGAGGAGGCGGATAACCTTGTCAGTGTACTGGCTCCGGGGGATACGGGGAGCGAGTATACCTTTGACGCAGAATATTATCCCTATTATGCCATGCTGCAGCCGGCAATGCAGCAGCTTTATAAGCAGATTTATGCCAATGCAAGCGCTTTTAACGTTACTTTTACGCCTGTTATTACTGCCAGCGTGGGTCAGGTGAAAAATGTCTTTGAGGCAGTTACAAATGACCACCCCGAGCTATTCTGGCTGGAGATGGGCTATTCTTGTAAATATCTCCAGAGTGGAAGCTGTGTGGAGATAACGCTGAATTACAATGAGGCTTATGACAGCTATAATGCTGCCCTGCGGCAGTTTGGACAGGCGGCGGATGCGGTACTGGCAGGCGCGCGGGCGCTGGGCAGCGACCTGGAAAAGGAACGCTATGTGCATGATGCGCTGATGCAGATAACGGATTATGACCTGAATGCCAGGATGAACCAGAGCGCCTACAGTGCGCTGGTAAACGGCAAAAGTGTGTGTGCAGGCTATGCAAGGGCGTTCCAGTACCTGATGCAGCAGCTTGGCATTCCCTGCTATTACTGTACCGGGACGGCAGGGGAGGATCACGCCTGGAATATTGTGAAGCTGGGAAATACATATTACAATGTGGATGTCACTTGGGACGACACTGATCCCGCCACCTACGATTACTTTAACAAAAGCGATGCAGCATTTGCATCCACGCATGCCCGGACTGGCCTGTCTGTGTACCTTCCGGCATGTACAGATAACTCTCAGAGCGCGGCTGGGGGACCCAGCACAGAGATAGGGGAATTGATCAATCAGACGCCGGCTACACCTTTGAGATGGCCTTATGACTCCAATACCTACACAGATCCTTCCGATATGACAGAGGACCAGCTGAAAAAGGAGAACCTCTTAAAGGCGGGCATCACCGCGGATCAGGTCAGGGAGAATATGGCAGACTATTACGAGGAATGTAAGAGGCTTCTGGTAAAGGCGGGAACAGGTGATAAAAGTTTTGACACTGTGATCCCGGAATCGCTGTGGAGCACCGTTGAGAAGGCATACAGCAGCGGGGAATACTGGAAAGGCTATGTGGAGGAGGCTCTGAAGGAGCTTAAGGTGGAAAATTTTGTTGTCCAGCTGCAGGCACAGCGTCTCGGCGGAGGATATTACCGTATCTATCACAATGTAGTCACCTATTAAGAGGCAGGGTGGCAGGACAGCCAACCTGATCATGCAAAATTTGCTGAAGGAGATGTATGTGCTGCGGGGTTTTTGATTTTTGGGCTGTAAGAAAAATTGAATAGTATAAGAACAGGACAGGGGCAGCGGTCATAACCGCTGCCCCTGTCCTGTTCTGGGGAATGCGCCGATGGAGCAGGAAGGAAGCCTCCCTGCTCCATCGGCGTCAGATTGCTTCGTGGAAGGTACGGCTGATAACGTCAGCCTGCTGTTCGGGTGTCAGCTTGATGAAGTTTACAGCGTAGCCTGATACACGGATTGTCAGCTGAGGATAGTTCTCGGGATGTTTCTGTGCATCCATGAGAGTGTCCCTGTTCAGGACATTGACGTTCAGATGATGTCCGCCCTTAGTTGCATATCCGTCCAATAAATTTACAAGATTGTCTACCTGTGCATTGTTTGTTGCTCCCATAATTTTACCTCCATATAATAATAGTAATAATTACTGTTTTCTGTTGATGGATTCAGTCTAACATTTTTTTTCTTGTTTGTCTATAGCTTTTCATAAAAAAGATGTTCTTTTTTTGATACATGGAATATCCCGTGGACAACTTCATATATTTGGAGAGAGGACAGAAGAATGTCAGGGACAGACATTCTTCATAAGTATTGTTTGTGCCGCCTTAAGCGGCATGTCTGGAGGTTTGAAGGAAACAGGCAGGGGGGTGTAAGTTTGAAAAATTCGATTTTACAGCTTTTTCCCTTGGAGTATCGTGGGCTGTGGCATCAGGCGGCAGGGCGGCAGGAATCCATACAGGAGATCAGGCTAAGGGCCGGGAGGCAGGTTATCCTGCACATGGACGGCAGGGAGTTTTTCCTCACAGGGGAGGGGGAGATAGTCAAAGACGGATGTCTGGCTTACCGCATGGACGGCGGAACGCTTGACAGGATCTTCCAGCATATCTGCAATTATTCTCCCTATGCCTTTGAGGAAGAATTGAAGCAGGGATTTCTCACAGTGGAGGGAGGGCACCGGGTGGGCGTGGCGGGACAAGCAGTGCTGGAGCCGGACGGTAGCGTCAGGACTCTCAAAAACATAACATTCTTGAATATCCGGGTCGCTCATCAGGTAAAGGGTGCTGCGGACGGGGTGCTTCCCAGGCTCTACCGGGGCGGCAGGCTGAAAAACACGCTGATCATCTCGCCTCCGGGATGCGGCAAGACAACGCTGCTTCGGGACATCATACGCCAGGTGTCCGACGGAAATGCCTTTGCAAGGGGGATGACGGTGGGAGTGGTGGACGAGCGCTCCGAGCTGGGAGGTTCCTTTATGGGCAAGCCCCAGAATGATATGGGGATGCGCACGGATGTGCTGGACGGATGTCCCAAGGCGGTGGGGATGCTGATGCTCCTGCGCTCCATGGCTCCGGAGGTCCTGGCGATCGACGAGCTGGGGAGCCTGGGGGAGCTGGATGCGCTCAGGCGTGCGGCAAGCTGCGGCTGCAGGATCTTGGCTACCGCCCACGGGGAGAGCCTGGAGGAGGTGCAATGCCGCTTTGGAGGGAGTTATTTCCGCGACGGCTGTTTCGGCAGCAGTCACTTTGGCATGGACGGCCGCCCTGATATGGAAAGAGGGCTGGGGGAGTGTTTCGGACTGTACCTGGTGCTTGGCAGGGAGGGCGGCAGGTGTGTCGTAAGGCAGGTGCTGGAAGGGGGAGAGGCGTTTGTTTAGGTTTTTGGGAGGCTGCATGATCCTGACAGGCTGTTTTGGCATGGGCTGGTGGTATCGTGTACAGTTTAACAGGCGGCTTGTGACAATTCGCATATTGAGGGAGATACTGGAGCTGCTTTCCGGCGAGGTGCGCTATGGCAGGTCCACGCTGCCGGAATGCTGCAGCCATGCGGCGGGGAGCTTTGCGGAACCTTTTGGAAGCGCCCTTGAAAGGGTAGGACAGAACATGCGTGATAATATCGGATTGTCCTTCGGGGAGACTTTTCAAAAGGAATTTTCAGGGGCGCTTGCGGGTACGCATCTGAAAAACCAGGACAGGGAAGCATTTCTGCAGTTTACCAGGCAGGCATGCCATGCGGACAGCCAGATGCAGCTTCGTGCCATGGAACAGAGCATGGAGCTTCTTGGCAGGACAGAGGGAGCGCTGGAGAGGGAAAATGCAGGAAAATGCAGGATGGCAGTGGGACTTGGCGCCATGAGCGGGATCCTTTTGATATTAATATTATGGTAGTGGCAAAACCGATGCGGAATGCGAGGAGTTATGGGAGTAAGTCTGATATTTAAAATAGCTGCGGTAGGCATATTGATAACGATACTGGGTCAGGTGTTAAAGCACAGCGGCAGGGAGGAGCATGCCTTTCTGATCAGTCTGGCAGGGCTGATTCTGGTGCTTACATGGATTGTGCCATATATATATGAGTTGTTTGAGACGATACAGACCCTGTTTTCGCTGTAGAGAGTTGGAGTTTTTATGACAGAGCTTATAAAGGTGGTTTTTCTGGGGATTGCGGGAGTGCTTCTGGCGGTACAGTTCAAGACAGGCAAGCCCGAATATGGAGTTTACATAGGGATGGCGGTCAGTGTTATTATTTTCTGCTTTTGCCTAAGGCAGGTGGAGGCGGTGACGGCACAGTTTGGCAGGCTGAAGAGCTATCTGAACGGAGCGGAGGGCTATCTTTCCATTTTGTTAAAGGTCATCGGGATCACATATATCTGTGAATTCAGTTCCGGTATCTGCAAGGATGCAGGCTATCAGGCGGTGGCAGGGCAGATTGAGGTGCTGGGGAAGCTCACGGTGATGTTTGCAGGGCTGCCCATACTCTTTGCGGTCATCGAGCAGATACAGAATTTTATGTAGGCTTATGGCTGGGAGGTGGCTGCATGACGGATTTTGATCTGATCTGGGAGGATTATGGGCTGGACAGGCTGGCGGAGGGGATTGAGAAGCTTTTTCCCAAGGGTGGGATCGACCTGGAGGACATCCTTCTGCGGGTGGTGTCGGGAGATATTTTCGGGGCCCTTGGGGAACTGTTCCAGGGAAGTGTCGGGGGTTTTCTGGGACAGCTGGACGGGATGAAAAACATATTTGTCTGGATGCTGGTATTGGGGATCATGTCTGCGCTGATGACCCATTTCGTGGAGATTTTTGACAGGCATCATGTTGCGGATATAGGCTTTTATTTTATGTATCTGCTCTTTACGGCATTATTGTTAAAGTGTTTTGCCCAGGCGGCGGATGCGGCGGCGCAGACGCTGGATAATATCATACTTTTCGTGCAGCTTCTGGTGCCTGCGTACCTGATCACTGTGGGTATTTCCGCCGGCGCCGTGACGGCGGGCGCCTCTTATCAGATGATGCTTTTTGCGGTGTACGGGGTGGAGCATATTTTGTCTGCGGGAATGCTGCCTCTGATATACAGCTATGTCATGCTGGCGGTGATCAACGGTATCTGGGTGGAGGAGAAGCTCTCGCTTTTGATCGACCTTCTCGGCAAGGCAATCGGCTGGGTATTAAAAGGGGCGCTGGGGATTGTGACGGGGATCAGCATCTTTCAGGCGCTGATAGCGCCGGTGGTGGATTCTGCCCGCACCTCCGCCCTGCAGAAATTTGTCTCGGCAATCCCGGGTGTGGGCGGGGCGGCCAGCGGGGTGGCAGAGCTGGTCCTGGGGTCGGCGATGGTGATCAAGAACAGTGTGGGCGTAGTGCTTTTGCTGCTGCTTTTGCTCATGTGCGCGGCGCCGCTTTTTAAGATCGCCCTGATAGCGGGCATCCTGAAATGTGTGGCGGCGTTCATGGGTATCGTCAGCGACAAGAGGATTACCGCCTGTGCGGACCGGACGGGGGATGCGGGGCTGCTGCTTCTCAAGACCACAGGGACTGCCATGGTGCTCTTTTTGATAGCCATAGCCGTGACCACGGCTGCGGGAAAGGTGTGAGGGATTCCCGGGTCTGTCTGCCGGGGAGGCATAGCAATGGAAGAAAGGCATTCCATGGAAGAAAGGCATTCCATGGAAGAAAGGCATTCC
>CAOKQK010000116.1 GCA_948470905.1 uncultured Lachnospiraceae bacterium
TTTGGGACATTTTTATTTGTGGTCTACTGAGACATTATCATAAATGGCTTATACCAGGCGGAACAGACATAAGACAGGGATTGTTTTCGACCAGCAGATGTGTTATACTTGACCCGGCAGACTAACTGGCAAATGGGATTTTGAGAGGTATATGTCATGGAGATTATTGATAAAAGAATTGATGGCGGAAAAGCCTTTGATTGGGGAAGGACATCGGAAGATTATGCCAGATTTCGAGACATATACCCGAAAAAATTCTACGACAAAATCATAGAAAGAAACCTGTGCATAAAAGGACAAAAGGTATTGGATCTGGGAACAGGAACAGGTGTGTTACCCAGAAATATGTATCAATATGGCGCGGAGTGGATTGGCGCCGATATTTCCGAAAATCAAATTGAACAGGCAAGGATTCTTTCGGAACAGCAGAATATGAACATCCGTTATATTGCATTGCCAACAGAAAAAATCACATTTCCCGATCATACCTTTGATGTAATCACAGCTTGTCAATGTTTTGTGTATTTTGACCACGATGTCATTGCTCCAAAGCTTGCAAAAATGCTAAAGGAAAACGGACGGCTGTTAATTCTCTATATGTCGTGGCTGCCGCATGAAGATGAAATTGCCAAAAAAAGCGAGGAACTTGTTTTGAGATACAATCCAAAATGGAGCGGTGCAGGCGCAACGAAACACCCGATATTTATTCCGGAGCCTGTGCTTGAACATTTTGAAATAGTGTCTCGCGAAGAATATAATTTAATGGTTCCGTTCACCAAAGAAACATGGAACGGAAGAATAAAAGCGTGTCGGGGAATTGGAGCGTCTTTATCCACAAATGAAATTGCAGAGTGGGAAAAAGAGCATTTGTATTTGTTAGATAAGATCGCGCCGGAGGAATTTGAGATATTACATTATGGAGCAATCGCCGAGTTAAAAGCAAGGCAGTGAAATGCCCCTTTGAAGGAATAAACAAATTCCCGCAGGCAATGAGTCAAAGTCCGAGAAGTTTACTTCTCTGGAACCTTGACGAATGCCGCAAGGGTCAAATACCCCGCAGCTTGCTGCGCATCAAGCTTGATACCCGTCAGCTTGCGGCGGGGTTTTTGATTGATTTGCACTTACCCAAAATCCCTCCATTGTTTTATTAAATTTCTGCGGCACATCCATATTTACACAATGCCCGGCATTTTCAAAAATAACTACCGTACAATCGGGTTCACTACTTTTCCATTTTTTTACAGCTTCCAACTCCATTGGAATATCAAAACTTCCACATCCAATCAATAAGGGATAATTTCGTTTTTCCGTCTTATACTTGTTTACCATTCTGTTGAGCGTTGCCAGAAACATAAATGACTTTTTGGGGAAAAGTATGTTCATATCAAAAAACTTATCTTGCGCCTGTAAAGAATAGGCAGAAATTTTCTTATTTTCTTTTGCAAACCATTTGACCGAAAAGAGGGCTTTCAACATCATCAGCATCTGTTTCACACCATTTTTCTTCTGCATTTTACTATCAAAATTATTGATGTCATATCCACCAAAACAAGCAAGTGAGCTTACTGCATATGGATAACGATTAGCAAAATCCTGTGCTAAAACTGCACCTAATGAAACACCGACAATATGCATTTTTTCAATATTTTCTTCCTTTAAGATGTCAAATATCCACTCTGACATTTTATCTATCGTATCACCTTTTTTTGTATCAGTTGATTGTCCGTGACCAATGATGTCAATCGCCAGAATATTGTATTTATTCTCAAAATACTCAAATTGTTCTTTGAACATATTATGATTGACAAAAGCAGCGTGGATAAACAGTATCCATTCAGCTTGCTCCATTCGGCTAACAAAATATGTAATTGGTGAATTAACTAACTTTACTGGTTTCATAGTCTTTCCTTCCTCATTTCATCAAGCAGTTTTTGGTACCACTCGATATTGAATTTCATAAAATCTCTGCCATATCGGGCTGCGGTAAGCTGATAACGGAGATTTTGTTGAAAAACCCATAAAATACAATTGGACCAATTCAGGATTTTTACTACTCTGCATTTCCATTGGAGAGGATACCCACCCAATAAATTTCTGTTTCCCACTATCCGTTATGGAATCAAAAACCCCGCAGCAAGCTGACGGGGTTTTTGACCCTCGCGGCATTCGTCAAGGTCCCAGAGAAGTAAACTTTAAGGAAGTTCACTTCCATGGACTTATGACTCATTGCCCGCGGGAATAAATTTTTTTATATTTTCCATTCTCAACAGTTTCTTCATACTGAATATATCCACAATTAACCAATTTCTTTATGGCAGCCTGTATACTTCCCATACTGCTGCTATACATCATATTAAACCCTTTACCTATCCTTTCACGCAACTGATAAATTGTTCTGCTGCTCAACAGTAAAATACCAAGTATAATATTATCCATACTCCTATCCTATACATTACTATTATATTCAATTTTTCTAACGATGTCAATAGATATAAAAAGAGGCAGGAAGTAAAGCCCTGCCTCCAAAATTGTTATGTGTAGATTATCTTGTTATTTACAATCTCCATAGCACACGCCCGAATGTTATTCATTCGTCCAGTCCATTCTAAGGCATTTTCCGTCTTTAACTGTTCCGCGATACCCTGTACCTGTTTCATCTGCTCTGTGAGCCTTTCTAAGCGTTCCTGTGCCTGCCTGTCAATATCGGCGAGATAAGTGTTGAGGTTGCCGCTGGTCAAAAGCGTTGTGTAAGTCGCTTTTCTATGCTCCAGTACATCGTTGCGTTAATCTTGAAGTAATCAGTGCTTGATGCTTGCGTCAGCGCAAGGCGGCGGAAGGAGGCGATGCTCAGCGACATGGCAAAAACAGAGATACAACAGAGTATTAACCATAAAAGACGCTCAAGGGCAAAAACCGAGGAATGCGGTAATTACACAGTTTTAGAAAAATACCAATTATTCATTTTGGAAAGTAAAAAGGTTGATTTTAAATGAGAATACTGGTATTATGTAAAAGAAATTTCAGAAAGAAAGGGGATTTGTATATGAGAAGATATGTTATGTCTGCATAGCACTGGCTATTGCAATAAAAGACAACAGATGTTGCCACCTAATGGTTCATCTTTATCTTACTTAGATTGTTATAGCCAATGCTATTCCTGAAAAATATATGTTTAGGAGGCAGACATGGGCTATATAAGAGCAGAAGAAATTCTGCCCATGGAAGTAATCGAATTGATACAGCAGTATGTTGACGGGAAAAATATTTATATTCCACGCAAACCGGCAAAAAGACAGGCATGGGGCGCAGGCACACAGATTAAGCAGGAACTTCTGATACGTAACCAGCAAATTTACAAGGATCATCTTGCCGGAAATAAAATTTCAGAATTAGCATCTAAGTATTATTTGTCTGAGAAAAGCATACAACGCATCATAAGGAATTGTCCCAAAAGCGTGGGCAATTCCTGGGAAAAGTGAGTGAGTAAAATTATGAGTTGATACTATATATGGTATTGGCTCAAATTTTTTTATAAAAATGCGTGAGGTGGCATATGGTATTAGGATATGTTATCCTAAGCTGCAGAGAAAAAACAATAAAACTGCAGATAAGGTGGAAAACAAGCATGAAATCACAAGAAAAATATTTACAGGATTTAAGGAAATGGCTTCACGACACATCGGATTCCCCACTGGAGGAGATGTCTGACTTTTTTTCAAAGCGGCTGGACGGTTACGAAGAACATATGTCTGTTTGGAAGAAATCATACAAGCTATTTGCCGAATTATTACCTCTCAGGTGCCGGAAAATTTTAGATTTGGGATGCGGAACCGGTTTGGAGCTGGATTATATTTTGGAAAAAAATCCTGCGGCAGAAGTGACAGGCGTAGACTTATGCCACAGTATGCTGGACAAGCTTTCGGAAAAACATTCCGACAAGTATCTTGTCACAGTATGTCAGGATTATTTTCGATATGATATTGGTTGTGAGAAATGGGATGCCGTCATTTCTTTTGAAAGCCTGCACCATTTTCTGCCGGAGCGCAAAGGAGAACTGTACCGGAAAATCTATCATGGGTTGAAAAAAGACGGCGTGTTCCTTTTGGGGGATTACATTGCCTGCTGTGATGAGGAGGAAGAACTTCTGCGAAACGTATACCTTAAAAAGCGAAAACAGTCTCTGATACCCGATAATCATTTTGTTCATTTTGACATTCCGCTGACCTTGGAACACGAGAGCAGATTATTGCAGAATGCCGGATTCATCATTGAAAAAATATCTGACAACCCTGATGAAGTGACAATAATTACAGTCAAAAAAGGAAGCAAGAACTATGGACTATAGTCAAAAAATATCTGAACGTTTGTGGAATAGACCGGAGAAAGGGGAACTGGAAAGCCATCGCGAGGAGACCTTTATTGATGATATTATTCAAAAAAGTCATATTGAAAAAGAATTACTCTCCCATTTGGATGGGATAAAAACTGTGTTCGACGGTGGCGCAGGCTGCGGCAGGTTTTCCATTCTTCTCGCGAAGCATGGCTGTGAAGTCACACATTTCGATATTTCACAGCCTATGATAAATAAAGCAAAAGAACTGGCAGAGAAAGAAGGAGTTCTTGACAAAATAACCTTTGTGAATGGAGCATTGGAAAATCTGAGTGATTTCAAAAATAAATCATTTGATATGGTTATTTCCTTTGACGCTCCCATTTCATATACCTACCCCAATCAGGAACAGGTTATCGGGGAACTCATACGTATATGCCGCAAACGAATTATGATTAGTGTGTCAAGCCGCTTAGGGTATCTTCCATATTTGGCAAATCCGATACAAAAAAACCAGTTTATATTAGATGCAGATTGTAATGATCCATTTGTCAAATGGTGCATTAGTAATAAAATAAATGCCATTGCATCTTTTCATTTCAGTAAAGATGCCGTTATAAAGCTGTGGGATGAAGGGCTTATGGGCGGTGAAGATGAAATTGCCGAATACGAAAACGGAGGTGTACCCTGGTGCATCACATACACTTTTATGCCGGATGAATTAAAAGATATATTGGAACGTCATGGAGTAAAGAATATTGAATTAGCAGGTCCCGGCGCATACGCAAGAACTCTTCCAAATGAGCTGCTTGTCAAAATCATGAAGGACCCAGGGCAGCGTTCCGACTTTCTGGATTTTTGCCATTGTTATGATTCTAATCCGTTTGTATGCGGCATGGGAAAAGATAACCTGTTCGCACAAGGTGAACTTTAATTTCCAGTAGTTTTTATAAAAAAGTGTAGCGTTTACACGCCCTGCCACTGTCAGATAGCCCTGTTTCTGTATTTCTGCGTTCAGTTCCCTCACAATCTGATAGGCTTTTGACTTTAACACACGCAGTTGTAAAAGAAATGGCGCATATCTTTGATATAAGCACCCATGCCCTCACTGTGCCGGACATTGACACCTATATCGGGCTTATGAACACACTCTTTGCTTTGGAAGATATGTATGAGCTGAAAATTGGGAAAAATGACGGGGAAATCTGCCTTCGCCTTGACAAATCCGACTATTCCACTTATGTGTCCATGTTCGATATGTTACACGCACGGCAGGAACAAGCCGCCAAATTAGCGCAGGGCGAGCTTACCAAAGAGAAATACGACCATTGGCGGTACAAGTACCCGGAACTGGACACCTCGAAACATTGGGCGAAAATCCCCTCACAGGCGGTCAGTGATTCTATGCTTAATGGATGCGCAATCGCATCCATGGAAGAATTAGCAAAGATAGAAAAAGGAGAAAAGAAAACAGCTAAAAAGAAAAACAGAAATAAGCATAAAAAGACCTTGCCGATATTCAGTTTCCAACTGCAACCGCACTATTGTGCGGTTGTCCCGGCATTCGTCAAATGGAAATGCAAGCATTTCCTCTTGACTCATTGCCCGCGCAAAATCAGCAAGGTTTTTCTTATGCCATTGATGTAATTATTTAGCGAGTGATGCCTAAAATGTTGCCAAATCGTTGCCAACGTTTAAACAAATTTGCTTGCAATCCGCATAAACGCCGGATTTCTAAAATCCATTTCATCACTCAAATTCTATAGTCCCGGTGGGCTTGGGCGTAAAATCATAGAGGACACGGTTCACTCCAGGCACCTCATGGGTGATCCTGTCCACCAGGCGGCTCATAAGTTCAAAAGGAATGTTCTCCACGGTTGCGGACATTGCGTCTGTGGTGTTCACCGCACGGATGATGACCGACCACTCAAAGGCGCGCTTACCGTCCTTGATTCCAGTGGATTTAAAGTCGGGCACCACTGTGAAATATTGCCAGACCTTTCCTTCCAGTCCATTCTTTGCAAACTCCTCCCGCAGGATTGCGTCAGACTCGCGGACTGCCTCCAGCCTGTCGCGGGTGATGGCGCCAGGGCAGCGGACTCCCAGACCGGGGCCGGGGAAGGGCTGGCGGTACACCATGCTGTCGGGCAGTCCCAGCTGCCTGCCTACCACGCGCACCTCGTCCTTGAACAGGATCTTCACCGGCTCCACCAGCTCAAACTTCATGTCCTCAGGCAGTCCGCCCGCATTGTGATGCGCCTTGATGCCTTTCTCACTCTCCAGGATATCCGGCCAGATAGTGCCCTGCGCCAGGAAATGGATTCCGTCCAGCTTACGTGCCTCCTCTGCAAATACCTCAATGAACTCGCCGCCGATGATCATACGTTTCTGCTCAGGATCGGAAACCCCTGCCAGTTTATCCAGGAAACGGTCCGCGGCATCCACATAGATCAGGTTTGCGTTCATCTGATTGCGGAATACCTCGATCACCTGCTCCGGCTCTCCCTTTCGCAGGAGGCCATGATTTACATGCACGCACACCAGCTGCTGGCCGATTGCCCTGATCAGGAGCGCTGCGACCACAGAAGAATCCACTCCGCCGGACAGTGCGAGCAGGACCTTCCTGTCGCCTACCTGTGTACGGATTTCTTCCACCTGCTCTTTAATAAATGCATCTGCCAGCTCTGATGTGGTAATCCTTGTCATATCTTCCGGACGTCTGTCTGCTGCCATTTCTTCGTACCTCCATTTTCTTTGTGTGAAATATTTTAAGGTCTCCGGGCCGAAACCGTGCCTGACACCCGGAGCAGGCTTTCTCAGCCGCATCACCAAATCGGCTATTTTAAGCTGTTCAGTCAACTTCCCTACGACTAACACTAAATAAAAAAACAACCCTGCAACAAGGACAACTTCCCTTATTTTCAATTGAGCAATGCTCCGAAGAACATCAAGGATGTGATGCATACCGACGGAAAAATTTCCCACCTGTGCGGTTGCAATTCAATGACCTGTCTGCATGCCATTAATGGCAATGCAGACGGGGTGTTGGGTTAGCACAAATGGAAAATATTTAAATATCTACTTCAAAATTTACTGTAAGGTTCGCTATGTTGATCGCCTGCTGGATACGGAGGAGCTCCTCACTGACCCTGTCATATTCCTCCTGCACCTGGGCAACATCAAAATTGCGGCAGACGAAGTCGGCTTCCCTGCTTCCATAGGTCCGTTCACGGGCCTTTTCGGGAATGCGCAGCATGTCATACAGCCGCTTCTTTTCTGTATTCAGCATGGACATATATCCCAGCGCCTCATCCACTGTCATATCAAAATCCTGCACCTTTGTAGTGACATTAAATCGGTTGATTGCATGACGGAGGAGGGCTATTTTCTTCCGAAGTATCCCCAGCCTTGCCTGTGTATCCGTAAAGCTGTATTCCGGGATCTCCGGCTGCTCCGAGACGCCATACGAATATGTCCTGTTCAGGCTCTCCGTCTGCAGCAGGGAATCAATCTCCGCCTGCAGGTTTTTAATGGTTTTGTTTGCATAATCTGAATTCATTTCCATCTCTATACCTCCCTGTCCGCCTTAACCTTTTCATAACTTACTTGACACTATCTGCGCCTTGCAAGAAGATGGATAAACACTCCTCTTTGGCATTAATCCAAATTTGTCTCTGCAGCTGGCTCTTTGTATATACCTAAACTTTCTCACGCATTCTCACTGTTAGATCCTGAATGACCTCCCCCGCGATCAACAGCCCTGCAGAGGAAGGGACGAAAGCGACGCTGCCCGGAGTCCGCTTTCCCGAAGGTTCCCCGGCTCCATCGCTGGTGGGTGAAATCGGGATTTCTCTGGAATAGACCACCTTAAGCCGGTGGATGCCTCTCCTTTTCAATTCACGGCGCATCACCTTCGCAAGGGGACAGACTGAAGTCTCGTAAATATCCGCCACCTCAAAGGCAGCCGCATCCAGCTTGTTGCCTGCGCCCATGGAGCTGATGATGGGCGTTCCCGCCCTTTCCGCCTGTTCCGCCAGCATCAGCTTCCCAGTCACCGTGTCGATGGCATCCACAACATAGTCATATTCCGTAAAATCAAACTGTCCCGCAGTCTCCGGCAGATAAAATATCCTATAGACATTGACGGCAGCTTCTGGATTGATATCCAGGACCCTTTCCTTCGCCACATCCACCTTATATCTACCTACCGTGCTGTGCAGGGCAATGATCTGGCGGTTGATGTTGGTGAGGCTCACTACGTCCCTGTCAATAAGGTCAAGCCTTCCCACACCACTTCTGGCCAGGGCCTCCACCACATAGCCGCCCACACCGCCCACGCCGAAGACCGCAACCCTGGCCTGTCTCAACTTTTCCATATTTGCAGCGCCCAGAAGCAGCTCCGTCCTCGAAAAAGCTTCCATTGTCATACCCCCGTGATTTTGAAGGCTTACTGTAAAATCTCCCGCGCCTTAAAAAAATTCACTCCGAAATAATATCATCTCCAAACACACGCTCTGCCAACTCCTGGCAATACCTTAACGAAAAGCTCCCGTCCTGTCTCACAATCTCATTGCGGACGGCAAGCTCCTCCGTGTATTCCCACAGCGGATAAACCGTCACTCCGCCGAAGCCGCCCTCCACATGACAGACCACAGGCAGTACCCCGTACTCCGTTATCACCGCCTCCCCGCTGTCATCAAGGCTGACCGTCACCTGCGCCATTCCTCCAACCATGCGGTTTGCAACCCCTGCGCCAGTCCCGGCGGTCCAGTTGACAAAATTGCCAAGAGAATAGTACACCAATGCCTGCCCGCCATTGTCGGCTGTCACCTGCTCTATTGGTTCTATTACATGAGGATGGGTTCCCAGGACCAGGTCCGCACCGTTCTCCGCAAAAAGCTTCGCCCATTTCTCCTGCTCTTTTGTCTGCTCCAGCACATATTCTTTTCCCCAATGAGGGCAGACAACCACAAAATCAGCAAGCTCTCCCGCCCGCTGCAGATCTGCTTTCACCCTGTCCTCCTCCAGCAGGTCCACCGCATAAGGCATGTCCTCAGGCAACGGCACCCCGTTTGTGCCATATGTATAATTCAGCACGGCAATGCGTATCCCCTGCTGCTCATACACATAAATCTCCTGCTGCGATTCCTGACTGTCGTGGATTCCCAGCACCGCCGTATCAGGATAATTTTCCTGCCAAAAGGACAGGCAGTTCAGAATCCCCTGCTTCCTCTTGTCCAACGCGTGGTTGGTGGCATGCAGCACCACGTCAAAGCCTGTATCCACAAGAGCATCCCCCAGCTCATAAGGCGCATTAAAAGAAGGATAGCCGGAAACCCCGAGCTCCGCACCGCCGATGATCACCTCCTGGTTCACCAACGCCACATCCGCCTTTTCAATCTCCTGCTTCAGATTCTCAAACACGGCGCTGAAATCATAGCCTCCCTCCGGTTTTTTCCCGCTTGCCGCCAGAGGCGTGTGCAGCAGGATATCCCCCACCATCACAAGCCTGATCTCCGGCACAGGCGTCGGCTCCGGAGTCGGGGCAAGAGTCGGGGCGGGAGGTGACGTGACCGGCGGTACCATGCTTGAAACCGTCGCCGCCGCAGCCGTTCCCGACTCTGCAGCCGGATCTTCCGATTCCGAAGATGGTAATGGCGTCGCTGCAGACAGCACTATGAGCGAATCCGCAGTCCTCTGCTCATCCCCCTGGGGTCTCCTGCCGCAAGCTGTAAACGCCGCCAGAGACAGGAGCAGGCAAAACAGCACTCCCCTGCCGGGCTTTTGAAAACTGTACTTACTTCTCATCACATATCCTTCTGCGCGCCATGGCACGCTTTTCGATCACCCTTGGAATTTTTTTGATGAAGGCAACTTATACTGTGTATATTATAATAATCCCATACCGCCTTGTCAATCTTATAAAACTTTTTAAGCTTTTTC
>CAOKQK010000117.1 GCA_948470905.1 uncultured Lachnospiraceae bacterium
AATTTAATCTCCCACAAACTGTGACGCACATCTGGCAGAAAGCATTTTTCAAACACGCTCTAGGGTAGCTGACTGATGGTGCTGTGTGCCGGTGGCACACGTCCGGCACGGACCGAAGCGGAGCGTGGACCGACGCAGTTCTATGTGGATTTAGACAAGTCAATATTGAAAGATTATTTATTGACAGGTCCTTAGACACGATGGTATTATTAGTCTCGAAACGGAGACATCTCAAGTGGAGGAATCTATAAAAATGGAATATTTCAGAGACGAAAATATTTTGATAAGAACCATACTGCCTGAAGATGCACAAATAATTTGTGACGAAGAAAAAGCACAGGGATGGGCGCAGACTGTAGATAAATATCTCAGCAGAATTAATGACTTTAACAGTGGGAAATGTATTTCCTTAATTGCCGAATATAAGGGAGCTGTCGCAGGTTATATCAATATTTATCCAAACTCCGCATGGGGTGCATTTGCACACAGGGGATACAGCGAAATCGTTGATTTTGGGGTACTTGAAAAATTCCGCAAAAACGGTATAGGAACAAAACTAATGGATACAGCAGAGAAAATTGCCGCAGAATATTCCGATACCGTTTATCTTGGTGTAGGATTACACAGCGGGTACGGCTCTGCACAGAGAATGTATGTTAAGAGAGGCTATGTTCCTGACGGTACAGGGGTATGGTACGGTGAAAGTATTGCAGCACCATACAAAGAATACTGCAATGATGATAATTTGATCGTTTATCTGTCAAAAAAATTAGGTTAGAGGACAATTCTGATTGTTTTATCAAGCAGGAAATATGCCATCTGATCCGGTATGATCTGCGGCATTTCCCCAAATCTTTGTCTTACCTGCCAATTTCAATATTTCCCTTGCACGCTTTCATTCTACCATTTTCCATCGCTTTGTACAGACTCCCCTTTGACCGCGGAAATTTCCATAAAAAAGTCAAGCCTCGGCTCTTTTTTAATGATATACTGACATTACATCGCGATGAAAACAGCTTTTAAAGCAGTGACTGCCTGCACCTTAAGGCAGCCGCTGCATGGGAAGGAATCAAAATGAGCTATTCAGCTATGGCACATGCATTGACCAACTATGTGGAAAGCCATCTGGAGCATTTCAGCCTGCCTGAAATGTCCAAATGCTTTGGTTTTTCAGAAATTTATCTCCGGGAACTGTTTCTGAAAAATGTAAATATGCCTGTCATGCAGTATTACCGAAGGCAGCGCCTCCTGGTTTCGGCTTATGAACTGCTGCACTCCGACAAGACAATCATGAGCATTGCATTGGAAAGCGGATTTTCCAGCCACGAATCCTACAGCAGAGCCTTTCGGAAGTGTTTCGGCATGTCACCCAGCCAATTTCGGGCACGCAGACCACTGACAGCCCCGCTGAGAACTGTCAAGCCAAAACTTGATACAGCCCCGGGACCAAAAACTCCGGGAGGATTTTCAGATGCTCCATTTGCAGCTGAAAGTTTCTCCCCCGTAAAGGGAGCTGCAGTGAAGCGAAGGAACCGGAATAGTCCGGCCAAGCATTCGGATACATGTGTACATGCGTTGAAACAGCCCGGCACAAAGAAAGACAGGAGCGATGAATCTATGACAACACAAGACAGCAACCACACAATTTTGTATGGTATGCCCGAGATCAAATTAGGGACCTACAAGAGCAATACCATGTTTCCCATCTGTGTCAAGGCAGTATCCGAATACCTGGGTGACGACGTCTCCTACGCCCGCATAATGGCGGCTACAGGAGCCGCATTCCGCTTGGTATGGAATCGGAGTGAATGGGACCTGAGCAATGTTGACATCTACCACACCTTAAGAGAATCCAATGAAGTATACGCCTATGGTGCAAAAGTCCTGGGAAGGGAATTTTCTTTTCTCGGCAGGGACGCAGACACTGCGAAGGAGGATTTCGCAGCATATATAAGATCAAATCTGGCAAAGGGCAGTCCCGTGATCGCCCTTGGCATCATCGGTCCTCCGGAGCCCTGCATCATCGCCGGATATGACGCTGACCAGGATGCGGTCATGGGCTGGAATTTCTTCCAGCATGATCCTGAATTCGCATCCGCCGTGACCACTATGGAAAACGGCTATTTCCGCTGTGCCTCATGGTGGGAAAATACGGATACCCAGGCCGTTATGTGCATCGGTTCTCCCACAGGCCGCTCTTGCAGCCATAAAGATATCCTCAAAATGGCTGCTGCCATCATGGAACCAAGGCAGGAAACCTCCTATGCCAAAGGGCTTCTGGCTTATGATGCCTGGAAAGAAATGCTTTTGGACGAAAAGTGGTTTGAGAACAGTGCCGGCTTTGATTCTTTATTTTCCATGCTGCTGGTTCAAAACGATGCCATGAAATGCATCAGCGACGGCAGGAAATGGGCGGCAGAATACCTTCGGGAAACAGCATTGGCATTGGGAGAGGCGGAAGCTTCCGTCTGCCGCCATATTGCCGAAGCCTTCCTCAAGGTCAGCGGCACCACAGACAAAATGAGCTCCCTGATCGGGGATTGGCGCGACACGGATAAGATGCTGCAGAATTTCGGCAGCCGTACTGTCAGGGAGGAGCTTGGCAGGTTGACCGTTCTGGCAAAAAAAGAGGACGAATCAGCCTATGAACAGCTCAAAATACTTCTGAACCATATCTGACAACTCTGCAAATGGAAACGACTTTTATTGCTTCCTGTAAAATTCGGGCGGCGGATAATTCCCCGGCTTTGTCCGCCTCCCCTTCACAGCTTCCTTGTATTCTTGTCCCCATAGAGGGTCCGCTGCTGGACGGAGGCATCCGGCTTTACCACTCTGCCGTTCTTGTCATAAAAAGTAAGCAGCGTTGTATTCCGTGCCGCCGTCTTCCTTCCGTTGTCTGTCAAAAGCCTGATGACCTGCTCCACATCGCCGTTTTTCAAATGCCTTCGGATCTCACGGTCAGAACTCTCCGCATCCACACGGGCGGCAGCTGCTTCCTTCTCAACATCCGTTAAGCCCGCTGCTTCCCTGACCGCCTCCACTCGGATGACTCCCTCGCTTCCTGCTGCGCCCACCGCCTCTGTGCCGTCGGGGTCCCCTATAACATCAATTGCCTCCGCTCTTTCCTCTCCTGTGATGTCTATCACATCCGGTTGTTCCAGAGAATCAGCAGCAGCTTCCTGCTGAGGGTCATTCCAGATTTTGCCGAAAATATCCTTGACTGCCGCAATTGCTGCCGTGAAAAATGTCCGTATGGAATCAAGCAGGAAATTCAGCCCGGACTCATTTGACTGTTTCCCCGCCGCCTCCTCCTGCTTCTGCTTCTCCACACCTCTGCTTGATAGTTCTATCCTGACGCCGTCACGCTCTGGGGCCTGCTGTTTCTCCTGATCGGATACCTGTTCCCTGTCCTTTAACCCGGTCTGCAGACCCTCCTTTTCATTGCCCAGGCTGAACTTTTCACCGGTATCCGGGATATTCACCCTCTGAGGCTTTGGATATGTGTAATAATTGTTTCCATCAATTTTATTTACCATAATTCAGAATGTAATCTCCCTTTTATCATTACACACTCATACAAGCAGTCCGCATACTCCTCTGCCGGTCCGGCGCTGAGCGGGCTGTCCTCCCCATGTATTGTACCCTTCATTTTGCAAAGTGTAAGTTCCGCACACTCTAATTCGCATTGCTCTCCGCAATCCTCACCTTACTCCACAGGTTGCTGATCAGCTTTCTGGTCTTCTCGTTATATACGAAGACCTCATCCAGCCCATAGCCGCTCCGGGGAATATAAGCGTCAATCCCTTCATATTCGCCGCCCTCGCCGGAAAGCACTTCCATCACTTCCTGATTGGCCGAGGTGTAGCCCACAAAGCTGGAATTATCATAAGCCCCGTCGAAGCTGGCAGCAAAGTTGATGAATTCATGTGCCAGCTCCGGATTTTTTGCATTTTTAGGGATCACCATGGCGTCGGACCACAGATTTGTCCCTGAGAGCGGAAGATAGAAACCCATATTCTCATTTTCGGACATCACATATGCCGCGTCGCCGGAATAGATCAGCCCCAGCGCCCTTCTTCCCTGGGCCATATTGTCGATGATCTCATCTGTGACAGTCTCCGTATCCATGGTTTCCACACAGCGTATCAGCCATTCAAACGCCTCGTTGATCTCGCCTGGATCCTCTGTATTCATGGAATATCCCAGAGCCTTCAGCGCCATCATGAAGCTGTCCCGCTCCGAATCATACAGGTATACATCCCCCCTGTATTTCTGGTTCAGGAAAATGTTAAAGCCCTCCCGCTCCAGAGTCTCCAGATCCACCTTGGTCTTGTCATAGACAATGCCCACTGTCCCCCAGAAGTACGGCACCGAATACTCGTTTTCCGGATCATAGGGAAGCCCTTTCACCGCATCAGCCAGCTTATCCAGGCAGTCCAGCCTGGACTGATCCAGCTTCTGCAGATACCCCTCCTGGATCAGTCTCTGGATCATGTAATCGCTGGGCACCAGAATGTCATAAGCCTCCCCGTTGGCAATCTTGATATACATCTGCTCATTTGAATCATAATTTTCCATGACTACCTTCGCGCCCGTGTATTCCTCAAAGTCACCAATAATATTTTCGCCGGTATACTCCCCCCAATTATAAATATGAAGCACCTGTCCTTCAAAGGGACGTCCCCCCTGGGCGCCGTTAAACCGGAAAAATACGATCAGCCCGGCTGCACAGACCACAGCCGCCGCCAGCGGGATCAGCGCTCCCGGCACTTTCCTCCCGCTCCTTTCCTCTTTCTTCTGCCTTTTCGACACCAGGACAGGTACCACATTAATTGTCACAAGCACGATTGTAATGATCAGGATCATCAAAGTAGACGCCGCATTGATGCTGGGATTCACCCTCCTGCTCATGGTATAGACCATGATGCTCAGGTTCTTGACCCCGCCGCCGGTGACAAAGTAGGAAATGATGAAGTCGTCTACCGACATGGTGAATGCAATCAGGGCTCCTGACAGGATCCCCGGCGTGATCTGGGGTATGATGACCTTGACCAGAGCCTGCCAGGGAGTCGCCCCCAGGTCCATGGCCGCATCCGCCAGATTCGGATCCAGAGAACGGATCTTTGGCATGACGGAGAGGATCACATAGGGGATGCAGAACGCAATGTGCGCCAGCAGCATGGTCATATAGCCCTTGTTCAC
Source organism: uncultured Lachnospiraceae bacterium (assembly GCA_948470905.1). Classification (GTDB taxonomy): domain Bacteria; phylum Bacillota; class Clostridia; order Lachnospirales; family Lachnospiraceae; genus Acetatifactor. The sequence goes on from CAOKQK010000117.1 coordinate 5,203, forward strand.
CCGAAAGGTAATAAACAGCAGCATAAAGCCTATGGCTGTCACAATATCCGGATTCATCATCGGCAGGTTATTCACCTGTTCCATCAGGTCGCGCACCAGCTTCCTGGACTTGCTGAGCCCAATGGCGGAAAATGTCCCGACCACCGTAGAGATGAACGCCGCCAACAGGGCTATGCTGAAAGTAGTGTACAATGCCTCCAACATGCCGCCTGTCTCCAGCATATGCTTATACCAGCGCAGGGAAAAGCCCGTAAAATTCGTCAGAGACTTCCCATCGTTAAACGAAAACACGATCATATAGAGAATGGGAAGATAGAAAAAAATGATCATCAGGACCATCAGTATCTTCCCTATGGGACGTTTGCCTTTTTTCATAGTGGTTTATACTCCTATTCCTAACCGCGCACTTCCACCTTATGCACGCACATCATGAGAAGCATCATGATCACCGCCATGATCATGGATATGGCGCTTCCAAAGTTCCATTCGCCCACGGTAATGAACTGGTTCTCAATCATATTACCGATGAGGAAATATTTTCCCCCGCCAAGAAGCTTGGGGATAAAGAAAGAACTTACCGCCGGCAGGAATACCAGCGTGATCCCGTTGATGATCCCCGGAAGCGAAAGGGGCAGCGTAACCCGCCGGAAAGTCTGCACCGGCGTCGCCCCCAGATCCGCAGCAGCCGCCAGAAGGGATTCATCCATCTTGCACAGAGTCGTATTGATCTGCAGGATCATAAACGGCAGGAAATTATACACCATTCCCAGGAGCACGGCGCCCTCCGTATACAGAAGCTCCGTATCCCCCAGCCCGATCAGCCCCAGGATCCTCTGCGCCGGACCGCCCTCGCTCAAAAGCCCGATCCACGCATAAGTCCTTACCAGCATATTGATCCACATGGGGATCGTGACGCAGAGTACCAGGATATTCTGTATCCTCTCCTCACAGCGGGCGATGAAATACGCCACAGGATAACCTATAAACAGGCAGATCACCGTGGTCTTCACCGCAATCCAGATGGAGCGCCAGAGGATGATCAGAAAGTCCGCATCCGTAAAAAATTTAATATAATGCTCCAGTGTGACGGAAAAAGAAAAAATACTGTTCCCGGGCTGTGTAAAAGAATAGAACGCGATCAGCGCCATAGGCAGCACCAGCATAAGTACCGCCCATATAATATAAGGAATTGCCATCTGCGAAAATTTTTTCATCTAAAACACCATCCTTGACATCACATGTATATCTTCCGGGAAGAACGTCAGCCCGACCTCCTGCCCTTCCTCCACATAATCGGTGGTATGGATCTTGAACTCCCTTCCCATAGTGGAAAAGGTGATCTGATAAGTCCCTTCCGTGATATTTTTGGGCTCAAAATCATAGTCCACGCTGATATCCACGCTCTGGCTCTCATCACTCAGCTTCCACCCCTGGGCATTCGCCCAGGTCTTAATATCCGTATCCAGCGCCTGGGACTCCGCAATCTCCTCCACCGTGGTCTTGAAATTAAACGCCATGACCGCCTCGTTTGCCTTCTCATTGCTCACAAAGGGCTGATTCACCACATAGATCGTCCGCTCAATGCTGGTGCCGCCGGAAGTGGAGAACCTGACGGGATACTGTCCCTCTTCCTCCCTGATATCATATTCAATTCTGGCAATGGAAATATACTCATCGGTCTCCGGATTCCAAGCCTGTGCGTTGGATCGTGCTACCACTTCCTTGTCATCCAGCTTCTTCACATCTTCCAGATCCACATAAAAGTCCGTGGCGCTTATCTTCTCTTTCCCGTCCTCACTGGCCACATCCCTGCTGTGAAGCACCTGCATATCCACCGTCACCTGTGTGCCGGGGATGGTCTCCACCATGATCTCATAATGCACCCCCTTAAACAGCACACTGAGCACCTCGCCTGTCATCTTGCCGTCCCTGACATTCACAATATCAATGTCTTCAGGACGTATGACAACCTCCACCTGCTCATTCTTCTTAAAGCCAAAGTCCACACAGTCAAAGATAATGTCGTCGAACATGACCTTATAATCCTCCAGCATCACGCCGGGGATGATATTGCTCTCCCCGATAAAGCTGGCCACATAGCGGTTCGCCGGCTCGTTGTAGATCTCCTGAGGCGTCCCTACCTGCTGGATCTCGCCGTTTTTCATTACCACAATCTTGTCAGACATAGTCAGCGCTTCTTCCTGGTCATGGGTGACAAAGATAAAAGTGATGCCTACCTCCTGCTGGATGCGCTTCAGCTCGTACTGCATCTCCTGCCGCAGCTTTAAATCCAGTGCGGCAAGGGGTTCATCCAACAAAAGCACCTTGGGCTCATTTACCAGCGCCCGGGCGATGGCAACCCGCTGCTGCTGACCGCCGGACAGCAGAGTGATATTCTTGCCCTCAAAGCCCTCCAGCCCGATCAGCTTTAACATTTTCATGACCTTCTGGTCTATGACATCCTTGCTGATCTTGTTGATCTTCAGCCCAAAGGCGATATTTTCATACACGTTCAGATGAGGGAACAGCGCATATTTCTGGAACACGGTATTTAACTCCCGCTTATAGGGAGGTATATGATTGATCTCCTCGCCCCTGAAAATGATCTTGCCCTCGTCGGCGTCAATAAAGCCCCCGAGGATCCTTAAGAGCGTTGTCTTGCCGCAGCCGCTGGGCCCCAGCAGAGTGACAAATTCATTCTCATAAATATCAAGGTTGACGCCCTTGAGCACCACCTGTCCGTCAAAGCTTTTCACAATGTCACGAAATTCAATCAGCTTCTTTTGTTCCATTATCACCTTCTCCTCTCAAATCCTGCATATTTCCCATAATGAAGACTTTCATCCGATCAGTACTTTTTTGCCCTGGAAGGCAAAACCATAACAGCGGATGCGCCCACCGGGAACGCCCTTTCCCAAAAGCTGCTCCGCATACCGCTTTTCCTCAATCTGTCTCAGCGCCGCCTGTACTGTATCCTGCAGCGTTGCCTCATCCTCCAGATCCCGTACCTTAAATTCCAGAATAATGCCGTCATCCTCTTTGGGATTCTTTGGCTCCAGCATCACATCATACCTGCCAAACCCGCTTTCCCGGTTAGATGTGATCACATATTTTCTCTGCAGGTCCACGATCAGCCCCAGCACAAAGCCATGATAGAAACGCTCCGGCTCCTCCTCAGAAGGCTTATTTCCAGTGTCAAAATAACTGAACGTATTCAGCGCCACACGATTCATGTAGACATTCATCGCTTTCCTGTCGCCCAGCAGCAGAGCCTTTATAAAATCATTATAATTCGTCTCATCACACTTAAACCATTCACGGATCATGCTCTGGAACATCAGCTTTACCTCCAGGTTCGTGAGCGCAAGCTCATACTTCGGCTCCTCCCCCTCCTCGATATCCAGATAGCTCTCGCTGGAAAGCACCTTCAGATACCCGCTGGCCAGCAGAAGGCTCCAAACCGCGCCCTCATTCCCGCCCAGCTGGCTGTATACGATCTGTTCATCTATAGGCGACAGGATGGCTTCGCCCTTGATCATCGCCTCAAATTTCTCCTTAATTGCACGGCTGCCCTCCCGGATCAGCTTCCCCGCCAGGCTGTTGGAACTGGTATTTGCCCAATAAGCGGCAAATTTCCCTGTGTCCAGAAAATTTAAGATAGACCATGGATTATAGATATCCCTGTGCTGTCCAAAAATAAAGCCGTCATACCAATGCTTCACCTGCTCCTTCTGCTCAGATAATCCGCATTCTTCCAGCGCGGCAAACACTTCCTGCTCCGTGAAGCCAAAGGATATGGCATATTCATCCGATGTAGCTGTCACAACCTTCAAATTATTTAAATCGGAAAAAATAGATTCCTTACTTACCCTGGTGATCCCTGTCATAATGGCACGCTCCAGCCACGGGTTGGTCTTGAAGGCCGAATTGAACAAGCTCCTGGAAAAAGCGACAATCTCATCCCAGAAACCATGCACGTATGCTTCCTGCATGGGAGTATCATATTCGTCCAGAAGAATGATGACCTTCCTGCCATAATAACGATACAGATAATCCGACATCTGATACAGCGCGGAAGTGGCATCGGTATTACTGATCTCCTGTTCCAGCATCCTGTCAAAATAAGCCCTGTCTGCACCCGACAGCACCGGGCTCTCCCTGAGAAAAAGATATTTGGTATAAAGATTTCTCAATATCTCACAGATTTTTGCCCTGGTATCCTGATAATTCACTTCCTTCACCCTGGCAAAGGACAGGCTAATCACCGGATAAGTCCCCTGCAGCTTTCTGTACTTCTCATCCCGCCAGACGGAAAGCCCTTCAAATAATCCGCCCTGCCCCGCATGATCCACCGAAAAAAAATGTTCCACCATGCTCATGTTCAAGGTCTTGCCAAACCGGCGCGGCCGGGTGATCAGGGTTACATCATCCCCGCTTTCCCACCATTCCCGGATAAAATCCGTCTTGTCCACATAAAAATAATCGTTCTCGATCACCTTTGCAAAATCCTGAATCCCTATCCCTACCGTCCTTGCCATGCCCATCCCTCCCCTGTCGGCTTCCTGCCCTTATATAAGTATCCCAAAAGCATATCTGCAATAGTCCAAACAGAACACTGGACTGCTTCCCATATCCAAATGACATACACAAATTATACAGGGCTATTGTATGTAAGTCAAACAATTCTGAGTATTTTATAATATGGCAGCGAAATCTGTTGTTAGTTTTAAACCCCAATTAAACGGGAGTTTGACAGTTAAGGATATAAAAATCACCTTGCAGGCCGCATAGGACCT
>CAOKQK010000118.1 GCA_948470905.1 uncultured Lachnospiraceae bacterium
CCTTGTCCCAGGACTTGGAGCCCTCGTACAGGCCGATGATCACATGGCAGCCGGAATCCTTCAGATTCAGCGCATGCGCATGTCCCTGGCTGCCGTAGCCGATGATCGCAATGGTCTTGCCCTCCAGCAGGGACAGATTACAATCCTCCTGATAAAAAATCTTTGCCATTTTTTCTTCCTCCATTTTAAATAAAGTATGTTTGTATAATCTATAACTGACAGGTTTTCCCTGGAGCTAACCTAATTCCGCGGCAATCCGGACATCCCTGGACTGTTTTCCTGAAATGCCTTTCTTTCATGAACTGATCTTCTTTCCTGAAATGATCTTCTTTCATGAAATGCCCTTATTCCGTATCCTCAACATACGCGATATGTTCCGTTCCCCTGCCCAGGCCCGCAATGCCTGTCCTTGCCTGCTCCAGGACGTCATAGCCGTCCAACAGCCCGATAAAGGCGTCTATCTTCTGCTGGTTGCCCGTGAGCTCGATAATCAGGCTGTCAGGCGCCACATCCACGATCTTGGCGCGGAATATATCCGCCACAGCGATAATGCTCTGTCTCTGCTCAGCGGCGGCGCGCACCTTGATCATGATCAATTCCCTGTACACGCTCTCCTCCGGCCTCAGCTCCTTGATATTTCGGACGTCCTCAAGCTTTGCCAGCTGCTTCTCTATCTGCTCCAATATCTCGTCATCCCCGGAAGTAACGATCGTTATCCTGGAATACTCAGGGTTGGAAGTCACTCCGGCGGTAATACTTTCAATGTTATAGCCTCTCCTGGAAAACAGCCCGGTGATGCGGCTCAGCACACCGGAGGTATTGTTCGTCAACAACTGAAATACTTTTTTCTGCATATCCGTAATCCTGTAATCCTTCCTGATAATTCTATTTCAAAGCCATCTGTAAAATTTCCTCTGGGATACTCTGAACATTTACACTATACCAAGTTAAAGCGATAATGTCAACCAGCGTTTTTCGTTTCATTGGAATGGAAACTGTTCACTCGTCATTCTCCATGCACTTTGACAGGGCAAGGGTCCCTGTGCGCGCTACCTCCACGATGCTGACGGTCTGCAGGGAGTCAATCAGAAGCTTTACCCTCTCCGGCGTGTCACATATCTGGATCATCATAAAATGCTTGGACATGTCCACAATCTCCGACTTCATGATTTCACAGATTTCCATGATCTCCCGGCGGTTGTTCTTGTTATATTTCACCTTGATCAGCATGAGTTCCCTGGTGATGCACTGCTGCTCCTCAAAGGTCTTGACCTTAATGACATCCAGCTTCTTGTTCAGCTGCTTCTCAATCTGCTCAATGGTATGGGCGTCCCCGCCGCTTACAATGGTCATACAGGACACGGCTGCATCGTCTGTCTCTCCCACGGCAAGGCTGTCAATGTTGAAGCATCTCCGGGAAAACAGGCCCGCCACCTTGCAGAGCACGCCGGAGCGGTTCTCCACCAGGACGGAATATATTCTTTTATCTTTTGATGGTTTTGCTTCAGTTTTCATAGTTTCAAGCTAACTCCTCTCTGTCCGCCTCAGCGGACATTAAATTTGCCATTCCTTACAGCAGGATCCTGCCCCGAACTGGTCCTGTCCATTTTACACCAGGTCCATGGGATCTATCAGGCATTCCATGAGCACGGAAGCATCATCCTTCAAAAAGGCATCTATCACCTCATCACACTTATCCATATTTTCCAGGCGAAGGAACGGCAGGTCATACGCCGATGCCAGCTTCTCCAGGTCAGGGCTGCCGGACAGGTCCACCACGGAATAATTGTCCTTATAGGTAAAGTGCTGGTATTGGCGCACCATGCCCAGATAATTGTTCTTCAGGACCACGATTTTCACCGGGACATCGTGCTGGCGCATAGTGGCAAGCTCCATCATGGACATCTGGAAGGAACCGTCTCCGCAGACGGCAACCACCTGTCTCTCCGGCGCAGCGATCTTTGCCCCCATTGCCGCCGGGATGGAATAGCCCATGGTCCCCATGCCGCCGGAGGTCAGGAATTTGGCGCGCTCCTTCACCTTGGCATAGCCGCAGGACCATATCTGGTTCTGCCCCACATCCGCCACATAGACGGAATCTTCCTGCATCCTGTCAGTGAGCCTCTCAATAAACTCCGCCGGATCTACATAGTCAGGATTGGGGCTGCGCCTGCGCTTCAGCTCCCTGCGGTAAGTGTTCAGGGTCTCCAGCCATTCCTCGCAGCTGCAGGTAAAATCTTCTTTTTCCAGATCGCCGAAAATATGCTTTGCGTCCCCTACCAGGGGGATCGTGGGGCCGGCGTTTTTGCCGATTTCCGCCGGGTCCACATCCATGTGGATCAGAACCTTGTCCTTTGTGATCAGGTCGGGCTGGTTCACCGCCCTGTCCGCCACCCTGGCGCCCACCATGACCAGCACATCCGACTCATTCATGGCACGGTTGGCGTATGCCTTGCCGTTATTTCCCACCATCCTGAAATACAGAGGATGATCCGTGGGCATGACGCCTATCCCCATCATGGTAGAGACCACGGGAATCCTGTGCCTTTCCGCAAAAGCCCTCAGTTCTCCCTCCGCCTCACTTAAAAGCACGCCGCCCCCTGCACAGATGAGGGGCCTTTTGGCTTTTTTCAATTCGCTGATGACTTTCTTGATCTGTACCGCATGTCCCTTGACTGTGGGCTTGTAGGTGCGCAGTGCCACTTCTTCCGGATACTTAAATTTCGTCACAGGAGCATTCTGGACGTCGATGGGAATATCGATCAGCACCGGCCCCTTACGCCCGGAATTGGCAATATAAAATGCCTCCTTGAAAATCCTGGGGATCTCGGCGGCATCCTTCACCAGGTAACTGTATTTTACAAAGGATTCCACCGCTCCGGTGATGTCCGCCTCCTGGAACACATCACTGCCCAGAAGCTCGCTGTTTACCTGACCGGTAATGCAGATCAGAGGAATGCTGTCCGCAAAGGCGGTTGCAATCCCCGTGATGACATTGGTTGCGCCGGGACCACTGGTGACAGCACACACTCCAGGTTTGCCCGTCAGCCTGGAGACACCGCTTGCCGCATGGGCGGCGTTCTGCTCCGTGCGGATTAAGATGGTCCTGATATGGGAATCCAGTATACTGTTGTAAAAGGGCGTGATGGCGACGCCGGGATAACCAAACACCGTAGTGACGCCCTCCGCCTCCAGACATTTAATGATTGCATCTGCTCCTATCATTCTATCTTATCCTCCTTTATCATCTTCATTCCCGCGGGCAATGAGCCACAGGTCCGCTCTGGGACCTTGACCAATGCCGCGAGGACCGAGTAATTATTTTTTCAGCAGCCTCTGCGCCAGCCGCACCGCCTCCGCGGCGTCTGCGGAATAGCCGTCCGCGCCGATCTCGTCGGCGTAGTCCTGTGTGATGACCGCGCCGCCTATCATGACCCTGGCATCCACCTTTTGTTCCTTGGCATAGTCGATGACCTCTTTCATGCGCTGCATGGTGGTGGTCATCAGCGCCGACAGCGCAATGATCTGCGCCTGATTCTCCTTTGCCGCCCGGATAATCTCCTCCTTGGGGACATCCTTCCCCAGGTCGATGACATGAAAGCCATAATTTTTCAGCATCAGCGCTACCAGATTCTTGCCAATGTCGTGAATGTCTCCCTCCACAGTGGCAATCACCACCGTAGGCATGTCAGAGGCGTCAGACTCCCTCAAAAGCAGCGGCTCCAGAATCTCAATGGAATTCTTCATGGCTTCCGCGCTGCCGATGAGCTGGGGCAGAAAATACTTTCCCCTGTCAAACAGTTCCCCAACGTCATTGATCGCCGGAAGCAGCACGTTATTCAGCAGGGACGCCGGATCTTCCCCCTCTGCCAGCGCCTGTCTTGTGACAGCTGCTATCCCGTTCCTGTTTCCCTTCATGACGGCATTTCGCAGGGCTGCCAGCGTCTCACTCGTGGGAGGAGCCTGCGCCGCCTGCACGTTCCCTCTCGGATGTGCCCCGCTGTCCTGTGCCGAGCCGCCTCCCTGTGCGCCTACAGCATTCTGCGCCTGCAACGGACCGCTTCCCTGCGCGTCTGCGGCATTCTGTACCTGCGCCGAGCCTCCTCCCTGCACACCTGCGCCGTTCTGCACCTGCGGCGGGCTGACTGCCTGCGACGCCTCCTTCTTTGCCCGGTTCTCCGCCATCGTGCCCGCATATTCAATATATCGGATATCCCCTTCCTCCTTTGCCAGGAGCAGGTCTGCGGCAAGGGCGCAGCTGACCAGGAGCTCCTGGGAGGGATTGGCGATCGCCATGGTGAGCCCCTCGCGGATTGCCAGCGTGAGAAAGGCAGTGTTTACATAGCTTCTCTCCGGCATTCCGAAAGAAATATTGGACAGTCCGCAGATGGTGGCCAGCCCCTTCTCCCGGCAATAGCGGATGGTTTCCAGAGTTTCCAGGGCAGCACGCTTATTTGCGCCCACTGTAGTCACCAGCCCGTCCACAATGCAGTCCTCCCTGTCCAGCCCCAGAGAGAAGGCACGCGTCAGGATTGTCTCTATGATGAGCTGCTTTTCCTGGATATTTTCCGGAAGCCCCTTGTCGGACAGGGGCAGCAGGATGAACATGGCGCCATATTTTTTCGCAATGGGCAGCAGCTTTTCAAATTTTTCCTTTTCCAAAGAGATGGAGTTGATCAGCGCCCTGCCGGGGTAATGCCTCAAAGCCGCCTCCAGCACGTCCACATGGCTGGAATCCAGCGAAAGGGGAAGGTTCGTGACACCTGACACCTCCTCCACAGCCCGCAGCATCATTGCCTTCTCGTCAATCCCGCTCATGCCCATATTGATGTCAAGGATCTGGGCGCCGGCCTTCTCCTGTTCCTCCGCAAACTGCACCACCCTGTCAAAGACCCCCTCCCGCAGCTGTGCCTGCAGAAGCTTCTTGCCTGTGGGATTGATCCTCTCCCCTACTATGATAAAGCCTCCGTCCAGGCCAAACTCCACCGTCATGCGCTCGGAGGCAAGCAGCCTGACGCCAGGTTTCCTCCGCTCCTTTACATCCACGGCGCCTGTTCCAAACCTCTTGCGGATCCTCTCTATATATTCCGGGGTGGTTCCGCAGCAGCCGCCCAGTATGGACGCCCCGGCATCCACCAGCCCCTTCATTTCCTCCGCAAATTCCTCTGCATCCATATCATAACAGGTATCTCCATGCTCGTCCAGATAGGGCAGCCCCGCATTGGGCTTCGCAATGACGGGAATTTTCGTATATTTTACCATTTCCTCCACAACGGGCCTCATATGACCGGGACCTGTGGAACAGTTCACCCCCATCGCGTCGGCACCCAGGCTTTCCAGCACGACTGCGGCAGTCCTTGCGTCCGTCCCGTAAAGGGTCCGGCCGTTTGGCTCGAAGGTCATCGTCACCATCACCGGGAGGTCACAGACCTCCTTCGCCGCTATCAGCGCCGCTCTCGCCTCCCCCAGGCTCATCATGGTCTCCACCACGAGCAGATCCGCCCCCGCCTCCTGCAATAGAAGGATCTGTTCTTTATAGATGTCGATCAGGTCCTCCAGCTCCATCTTCCCTATGGGTTTCAGCTGTTCTCCTGTCATGGTCAGGTCCCCTGCCACATAGACAGGCTGTGCCGCCCCCTTGGCGGCTTCCCGGGAAACAGCCACCAGCCTGCCTGTGATCTCACGCATCCGGTCCTGCATGCCATATTCCGAGAGCTTCACCCTGTTCGCCGTAAAGGTGGGCGCATACAAAATATTTGTGCCCGCCTCCACATAAGCCTTCTGCAGCCGGAACAACACCTCGGAATGCTCCAGCATCCACTGCTCCGGGCAGACTCCGGAAGGCATTCCTGCCTTCACCAGATTAGAACCGGTAGCCCCGTCCAGATATAGATAATTTTGGGCAATATCTCTAAATTCTTCCTTTGTCATCCTTACACCCCTCCTCGCGCATACCAATCAATATTTGGAAATTTATTTCCAAACTCACACCTTCCTGTCCGCCTTGCAAAAGGGTATGATAACCCCCTCCTTGACATCCATTCCATTTTCGGAAGTTTACTTCCTTGGGTAACATTGTGACTATTTTAACACACACCTATTTTAATCGTAAAGGGGAGAATTGTCCAAATGCTGAAATATGTTGCGAAAAAACTCATATTATGGTAAATTATAACTGTTCCCGTTCGTCCCCATTGGGCATCAGCAGCAATCAACACCCCCGCGGGAATCAATCATCCTGGATGAGCGGATCAGAGGGTGACATCCGAAGTTATCGTCTGGAATCGCCCGCTGGAGCCAAAGGGTATCTGCACGCCCTATTAGAGAGCACGCAGGGAGGTATAAAAATAAACATTGGAAAAGAATAAGAAAAAAAGGAAAGCTGTAAGAAAGCGCAGCCTGATCCCTGTCACTGCGATCCTCACAGCCATCCTGCTGACTGCATGCGGCAAAGATCCTGTGCTGGCGCAATTCAGGAAGGACATGGACGCTTTCTGCACAAAGATTTCCGAAATAGATACCGCCATCAACAGCATTGATGCCTCTGCGGATAATGCCACCGCTGAACTGCTTGACTGCCTGGATGAACTGGATATTGTCTTCCAGGGCTTTGCCAGATTGGACTTTCCGGAAGAATTTGATTATCTTGAAAGCCTTGCCGACGAATCCAGCCAGTTTATGACAGAAGCAGTAAAAAATTATCATGAAGCCTATGGCAGCGGCTCCTACAATGCCGCTGTGGCCGAATATGCCAAACAATATTATATTAAAGCCTATAAGAGGATCCAGATCATCATTACCTTCCTTCACGGAGAAATTCCCAGTGATGCAGACCTGACTATTGAATATTCGTAACGGTTCCGTGACAATGTCCTGAACAGCTGCGAATATTCCATTCCATGAGGGTCTAAAAGTCCTCCCTATGCTGATTGCCAAAACAAGCCTGCCGTTTCTGGCAGGCTTGTTTTGCAGGTGTCATTTAAACTCAGTTTTTGAGCCGCTTACACCATTACTTTAAGATTTTGATGCTTCCGATGAGAGGAACTTCCTTCTCGGTACCCTGACATGCACTTACAAGACCCATGATCCAGAATACAAACATGACAAGGGAAAGAATTCCTGCCACAATATTAACAATGGGAATATAAGAAAGTACTACAACAACAATGTTAATAAGCCAGATAACCAGCGCCTGATTCAAGTGGAACTTGCTCTCCTGCTTGGTTCCCGCAAAAAATGCGACAATCCATCCTATCCAAGTAATGTAAGCTACAATATCTGTTGTCTTCTTTGACATTTGCCTTCTCCTTTCCGCACATGACTGCGCTAAAAATTATATCGTAATCCCCCATACCAACCTGAGAAGGTTCTTTATAAGGAAATTACAAACAAGAACTGACATTGCCCCATATAAGTACCAATTATGATATTTCCATGGCTTTATATGCCGGAATCCCAGTCTGTAAAATCCCTGGGTCAGCATAAACCCTCCGCCCGTCACCGCGCCATAGGGCACCAGCGGGTGATACCAGACAGCTTTCATGAATTCACCGTGAAGCAGCGCATACACCGCCCTTGTCCCGCCACAGCCGGGACAGTAAATTCCAAGTACATTGGAAAAGAAACAAGGTATCCTCGGCAGGAAATACCGAAGCCGAAAATAATATAGTAACCCTACTGCCGTACCAACTGCCAGAGAAATAAGCCCTATCAGAAAAAGCTCATCCTCACAGCTCCTGTTTCTTATTTTATTCTTTGTTTCAGGCACTTCCTTCTTTCTATGTAACAAATCCGCGTCCTACCTCACAGCACTGCGCTTTTGTCCTCATCCGGCTTAATAGCCATACATTTCCATCACATCCATAAAGTTTTCAAACTCGCCGGACTCGATCATTTCAAACACTACGGCGAAGATAGCGGCAAAATAAATCGTCATGGCAATTCCGCAAAGTAAACCAATGATGGAGCACACCAGACCGGCAATGCCGACGCCGTGCTTATTCTCCTTGTTACCCAGAATCGACAGCACAAGACCTACTATACCAAAAATAACTCCCGGGACACCGTAGCAGCAGCTGGAACATATTGCAAGGATACCAAACACAAGGCCTGCAATCTGTTTCCCGTTTGCCTTATTTTCCATGCCATTGTTCGGAGGCGCCTGGTAATACATGTTATTGCCGGTATTGTCCTGATAGTTGTTGTACTGACCTGCGGGCTGCTGGTAGCCATTGACCTGCCCGTTATCCTGCCCATTCCCATTATTACCGCTTTTGTCATAATTGTTGCCAAAATTATTTCCGTCCATCTTCCCTCTCCCTGTCATTCCTATGTATCATATACAAAATACCATTTTCTCACAAAGCTTTTATCAGGAAGCAATTTTTATTCCTGGTCGTTGCTTTGCTTCCAATCTGCTTTTTCCCTGACCAGCATTTTGATTCTGCCCATCATCTTGTCTTAATCTGCCATTTCCGCTTTCCATGACATAAGCCGCTTCATGAGCATAACATTCATTTTAATCCCTGCATAATATTATGATACCAGGCAGCAGATTATACATAATCCACTTTCCCGCCTGGGCATTGCCCCGCTTCCTGCAGCACAACCAGCCCGCTGCAACAGCGATGCAGAAGCCGCAACACTGCTCTCTGATTCCATACATATCACAGGATACAAAAACCTGGTACATCTGTCATTATACAACATCATTCTTCATTACGCAAGATGTTTTAACAAAAATTTTAAGAAAAAGGCAGAAAAAATTTATAATTTCTCTGTCCTTTTCACAGACAATCCCCCGCCTTCCATAAACCTCAATCGTGGAAATAGGAAATCGTTGTCGCCAGCTCCGAAGCAAGCTCGCTGATCTCCTGGGTGGAGGCGTTCAGCTGCTGCATGGACTGCACCACCATGCTGGCGGAAGCTGTAGTCTCCTCGCTGGAGGCTGCATTCTCTTCTGAAAGCGCCGACAGGTTCTCGATGATTTCCTCAATCTTCCTGCGGATCTCATTGATCTTGGCAATCTCATTCTGCACTACCATAGTCTTGTCAAACATAAGATTTACATCCTTGAGCACACCGTCAAAATCCTTTCTGGTACTCTCAAGCTTATCTATCTGCTCTCTGGTATTCTGGCTGAGCACTGTGGTCAGGTCGGAAGTCTCGGAAATATTCTGTACCAGCTCCTTGATGATCTCCTCAATCTCCGCAGCAGATTTGGAGCTGCTGTCCGCCAGCTTGCCCACCTCAAGCGCAACAACGCTGAATCCCTTCCCCTGCTCTCCCGCTCTTGCCGCCTCAATGCTGGCGTTCAGAGACAGCAGATTAGTCTGCGAAGCAATATCGCTGATGACATTCACAACCTCCTGTATCCTTGCCGCCGCAGTCACGTTGACCTCAGACTGCCCGACAATCTTCTCCACAGAATCCTTGGTCTCTTCATTGATACGTATCAGGTCCAGCATTGCCTTTTCAGCATTCTCGCTGGTGTTCTGGGCACTGTCCGCCGCAGTCGCAAGATTATTAATCCCATCCACGATGCTCTCAATGGACGTGCTCATTGCTTCAATGTTGAGAGCGGCATCCTGGGTGTCGCTGGCCTGGGAAGTTGCGCCGTTGGCCACATCCTCGATTGCCTTGGAAACCTCGTTGATGGAAGAATGGGTACTCACTGCAATGCCTGCCAGCGTATCCGCATTCCCCTTCATAACATCAGAACTGCTCCTGATATTCCCTATTATCTTCCTGAAATGCTCCGCCATGCGGTTGATGCTGTCAGCAAGCATCCCAAGCTCGTCGCCCTTGTCAAAAAAACCAGCCTCAGCCCTTACGTTCAGGTTGCCGGACTCCATGGTGACAACAGAATGCACGCAACTCTTAATGGTTTTGATCAGGTTCAACGCAATGACCATAACAATGATAAAGGTGTCGATCAACAGGACTGACGTCGTCCCCAATACAAA
>CAOKQK010000119.1 GCA_948470905.1 uncultured Lachnospiraceae bacterium
ACGGTTTTCAAGACCGCCTCGTTATGACCACTTCGATATCTCTCCAAGCGAGCCGTTCGTTCGACGGCAAAAGTTATTCTACCAAAAAGTTTTGATAATGTCAACAGCTTTTTTCAATTTTTTTCAATTTTTTTTGCCGCTGTTTTTTACCCTGTTTTTGACCGGCTTATCCCTGGGGCAGGAAGCCCTGGGCTGTTTTCATATCCTCCGGGGTGGTAATCTTAATATTTTCATAGGAAGCCCTTACAAGCTTGACCCGGACCCCAAGCATTGCCTCTGCCACCATTGCGTCATCCGTCACCGGAACGCCTTCACCCTTAAGATCTTCCAGCCGGTCAAACAACATCTGGTAAGCCCTGCAGATCAGCTCAGTGGCAAAAACCTGCGGCGTCTGCACCGCCCACACAAGGTCACGCCTCGGCGTCTGCACCGCAAAGTCCTCCGCGTCCGCAATTTTGACTGTATCCTTCACCGGCATCGCCGCCACGCATGCATCATACTTTTGGACTGCCTCATAAGTCCGCCGCAGGATATCCTCCGTCAGAAAAGGACGCGCCCCGTCATGAATAAAAGTATAACCGTCCCTGTTTTTCAGCGCCTGCAGCCCTCTGAATACAGTCTCATATCTCTCGGCCCCGCCGGCAATAACGCTTTGCACTTTACGAAAGCCATGTCTGCCCACAATCTCCGACTCAGCATAAGCAATATCCTCTTTTCCCGTTACCAGGATACAGTCATCAATGATTTTTGACTGCTCCATCACCTGCAGGGAATAACAGATGAGCGGCCGGCCCCCCAGCTCCATGAACTGTTTGGGCATATCACTCCCCATGCGCTTCCCGCGGCCCGCCGCAAGCACAATGGCTGTGCAGCGCTTTTCTTTTTCCGGCATATTTATCATCCCCTTCTTCGCCCGCCGCACAAAAAACGCGTGCCATGATTTCCTGCACAGACATTTGTATCCGGCCTGCTTTTCCATCTGTATCGCCTCCGGCATTTTCATGTCAGAAACTTTCTTCGCGTTCCCATCCGTGCGTAACGATTTCAGCAGATCTTCGGAACAGGCACACTAACAGTTCAGTGACCTGCCTGAACTGATACCCCAATACAGCCTCTTTTGCTCATTCCCCCAGCCTGAGATTGGGAACTGCGTTCAGATCATAGCCGTGACGCACGCCTTTTTTGAACTCATAATATCCCGCGGCTCCGATCATGGCCGCATTATCCGTACAGAGCGCCGGTGAGGGATGGTAAAAGCGAATCCCGGCTGCGGCGCATTGTTCTTCTAAGGCGGCGCGCAGGGAAGAATTGGAGGCAACCCCGCCGGCAATGGCAAATCTGTCATAGCCAAACTCCTTCACCGCATGAAGCGAATGCTCTACCAGCACATCAATCACCGCCTTCTGAAACGAAGCGGCAACATCTGCCTGATTGATCTCCTCCCCCTTCATCCGACAGGAATTCAGATAATTAAGCACCGCCGATTTCAAACCGCTGAAGCTGAAATCATACTGGTTTTCCGCCACCCTTGCCCTGGGGAAGGAGACTGCTTCGGGATTTCCCTCTCTGGAGAGCCTGTCTATCTTGGGACCGCCCGGATAGCCCAGGCCGATAGCCCGCGCCACCTTGTCAAAAGCCTCTCCCGCCGCATCATCCCTGGTCCTTCCGATGATCTCATATACGCCATAATCCTTCACCACCACCAGATGGGAATGCCCGCCGGAAGCGACCAAACAGACAAAGGGCGGTTCCAGCTCCGGATATTCTATATAATTTGCACTGATGTGCCCACTGATATGGTGGACTCCCACCAGCGGTATTCCCGACGCAAAACTGATCGCCTTTGCCTCCGCTACCCCCACCAAAAGCGCTCCTACCAGCCCCGGCCCATAAGTGACCGCGATCGCCGTAATGTCCTGCAGCGTCACCGCCGCCTGTCCCAGGGCTTCTTCTATTACCTGATTTATTTTTTCAATATGCTTCCGGGATGCGATCTCCGGCACAACACCCCCATAGCGGGTGTGCAATGCAATCTGCGTATAAATAACGTTCGACAGCACCTCCCTGCCATTCTTTACCACGGAAGCCGCTGTCTCGTCACAGGACGTCTCGACAGCCAGTATCAGGACATCCCCCTTGTTCTGTTGTTCCACCTTCATACCCCCTGCCCGCCACAGCGGGCAATCATCCATAAGCCCAAAGCCTCCGATCCTGTCAGGCATGCGTCAGTTGCCTGTGCTCACGCCTGTATCATTCTGCCACCCGTATATCTTCCACCGCTTGTTGCTGTCCTTCCTGAGCACATACACAATGGGAACAGTTTTGTTGGTATAATTCTCCGTGATGGTATAGCCGCAGCGGATCCTGGCAAACTCATAGCCGTCTTCCTCAAAATAGAAAACACTTGTACTGGCGCCCGGCACCGCATTTGTCATGCGCCGGTTGTTTGTCTTAAAAGCACCGATATCCGCACTCAGCTTCTGCATATAGGTGCTGATCTCATTTGCGTCAAGCAGCTCATCGTCGTAGAGCTCCCTCGCCTTCATGCCCAGCGCCTCCAGCTCCTCATCCGTATATTCCTCATTGTAAAAGCATTTTTGGATATCTATGTAAAATTCGATCACCTTTCTCACGGATGCCGGATAATTCTTCTGCAGGTCATAAGAAAGTACCAGCTGGACCTTGGAAAGCTTCGTATTATCCACATTGCCATAAGCACGTCTCGACAAATAAGTGTACGCCCCTATCACGCCTACAATAACCAGGGTTATTATGATTGTTATAACAATGGTTTTCTTCTTCATACTGTTCCACTTAGCGTAAAGCCGCGGATACCCCCGGCACGCTGTTACTCCTCGTCAAAATTTAGTTCGACGGTCCTTCCGTCTTTCGCGGCGATCGTGTTGGAAAAAATCTTCCGCACCTCGCCGAGATATTCCTCCGGATGCAGAAGCGACGGGCTGTAATGGGTCAGCCAAAGCTCCGGCACCTGTGCCGCCCGCGCTATCTTCGCCGCCTCATACATGGTCATATGCTTATTTTCCTTCGCTTTCGACAGCTTATCCTGTTCACCGTACATGCCCTCCAGGATCAGCAGGTCCGCCTCCGCCGCATTGGCGGCGATCACATCCGTAGGCCTGGTATCCGTGCAATATGTCACCTTCAAGCCCCTGCGCGGGCTGCCAAGCACCATGTCGGGAGTGTAAGTCACACCACCCTCTGTGATCGTCTCCCCCTTCTGCAGCCTGTTCCAGAGCTTCAGGGGAATCTGCTGCTCCAGAGCCCTCTCCCTGTCAAAGCGCCCTCCACGTTTTACCATCATACTATATCCATAGCATACCACACTATGGTTCACCTTGAAAGCCTTAATCTGAAATCCGTCGAAAAAAAATGTCTGTTCCGCTTCTGTGATTTCCCGGCACTCTATCTCAAAAGGGAGCTCCGGCGCAATGGTGCGCAGCGCATTCACCACCCTGCCCAGCCCCCTGGGTCCTATCAGCAGAAGCGGCTCCGTGCGCTCCGCATTGCCCATGGTAAGCAGCATGCCGGGCAGCCCGCTGATATGATCCGCATGATAATGGGTGAAACAGATAATATCAATGGGCTTGGGGCTCCACCCCTTCTCCCTAAGCGCAATCTGTGTCCCCTCCCCGCAATCAATCAGTATGCTTTTTCCGTTATATCGGAGCATCAGGGCTGTGAGCCACCGATAAGGCAGCGGCATCATTCCCCCTGTGCCCAGCAAGCTTACATCCAACATAATCCTTACCCCTGTTTATTTTATTTGTAGCTGGCAGCTTTCCTCTTTTGTATCCTGATCTCCGCCCCCAGGAGCCTACTGTCCATGCCTGGCCGTCTTCAGGGTCAAATATCCCTATGGGCAGAACTTCCGGCTCACTGCCTGAGGGTCATTATCACAAAAGCTCTGTCTCCTCCACCGTCTCTGCCGGTACTGCAAAAAGCGCCATCAGTTCATCACAGCAGTCCTCACACAGGTCAAAATGCATGGAGGCACCATCCCTGCGGCTGAAATATCCAAAGGTCTTGTCCACAGCTACACATTCCTCCCTCAGATAGCCGTTTTCTACCTTCAGCTTTCTCCCACACCTGTTGCAGACCACCTCTGTCAGCTTCTTATCCTGACCTTCCTCGTATTTACGCATATCCTCATCCCTTTCGTAGCTGTGTTGCCCCTTGCCTTTGCAGACAAGCCGTTGATCCCCGCATGCAATAATCCAGGCAGCCGTGCCTGCACGGACAGTTGCGGAATACCGCCGGAACCGGCAAGCCTGCCGCTGGCTGCACTGCAGAAGCGACGCCCTGTCGCTGCAGCAGAGTTGTTTACATTGCTGCAAAATATGCCCTCACAGGACCGTTTCAAAAAATCTCCACCTGTGCGGTTGGACATTCCAAGGAACATCCAACCTGACTCCCACATTCACAAAACTCGCGCTTACGCGCTCATGCGTCTGCTTTCGCATCTGCGTTTTGCCCATTTGGGAGTGAGTTGCAATCCAACGCCCCGTCTGCATTGCCATTAATGGCATGCAGACAGGTCATTGGATTGCAACCGCACAGGTAGAAAAATTTTTGACTAATCCTGTGCTACACACATTGTACCAAAAAGATTTCGGTCTGCACGTGGTAATTGTTGCCGTTTTAAGACAGCCTCTTTTATTTCCTGCGCCACATGATCACAGCATCCTCCGCCGGCTTCTCGTAAAAACCGGGACGGATACCCTCCGAGGCAAAGCCCAGCTTCTCATATACATGGATTGCCGCCGCATTGCCGGCCCGGACTTCCAGTGTGAAAGCCTGCACGCCTTTCTCCTCGCCACGCCTGATCAGCTCGCCAAGCATCCTCTGAGCGATCCCCATGCCGCGATACCGCTCATCCACCACCACATTGTCTATCGTTGCCTCTTTACAGCTTTCCGTATAACCGCAGCAGCCGGCAATTTTTTCATCTGCCAGGGCAACCAGATAAAAACAATAATCATGCTTTAACAAATTATCAAAATCATCCTTTGACCAGGGCATGGAAAAGGACTTTGCTTCGATCTCCGCCAGAGTACCGGTATCTTCGTTACAGAGTTCTCTGATCCTTATGTTCATTTTGCAGTTCCTCCTGCTCCGCCTGGCTCCTGCGGAGGTATTCCGGCCGATGCTGCGCAGCAGAAACCGTCTTTCCCTGCCTCATATATACAGCGCCCAGCGCCGCCACGCTTGCCGCCCGCTGGCGGCTGCTGCCAGCGGGTGCAAATGCATATGGCACCCTGCACCGCTGCCTTATCAGCTCACGATATACCGGCACACCGTCCCCCAGGAAAATCACCTCTCTGGAAAGCGTGTTCAGTTTCTCCAACATCTCCACAATATCCACAGGCGCCTGCTCTATCACGCCTGCCAGGGCAAAACCTTCCCCGCTGCGCTCAAATTCATACGCAGCCGCATATACCTGGTTCCGCCTGGCATCCATCAGCGGACAGACAAGCCTGTCCGTTCCGCACAGGTTCCAGGCAAGCCCCTCCAACGTAGGCACCTCCACCAAAGGCTTGCCCAGGGCAAGCCCCAGCCCCTTCGCCGTCGCCGAACCGATCCGAAGCCCCGTAAAGGAGCCCGGCCCGGAAGAAATGGCAATGGCATCCAGCGTATCCATATCCAGCTCGATCATCCTCCGCAGCTCTTCCAGCATGGGAAGCAGCGTCTGCGAATGTGTCTTCTTATAATTTGTCGTATACTCGGCGAGCAGTACATCGTCCTCCACGACGGCGACACCCGCTACCAGCCCTGAACTGTCCAGCCCCAATATCTTCACATGAACTCCCCCTCCGCCTGCACAACTCTCTTTTCCACCTTATCCCTCACGATTTATTCCCGCGGGCAATGAGTCATAAGTCCAAGGAAGTAAACTTCCTTAAAGTTTACTTCTCTGGGACCTTGACGAATGCCGCGAGGGTCAAAAACCCCGCAGCTTGCTGCGCATCAAGCTTAATACCCCGTCAGCTTGCTGCGGGGTTTTTGATTCTTTTTATAATAATCCGCCGATAGTCAAACCCTCTCTCCAGATCCTTCTCTATCAGGACCTCAAAATACTGCTCCGGCAATATGGGCCCTATCAGGTCTGCCCACTCGATCAGGCAGACTCCCCCGCCGTAAATGCAGTCCTCATAGCCAATCTCATCCATTTCACTCACATCGCCAATACGATATACATCAAAATGATAAAAAGGCAGACGCCCCTCCTCGTACACCTGCAGTATCGTAAAAGTAGGGCTGCCCACTGGCTCCTGTATCCCCAGTCCCGCCGCAAACCCCTGGGTAAAGACGGTCTTGCCCGTCCCCAGATCCCCCACCAGTGTATAAACCTGCCCGGCGCAGCCCGACTGCCCCAACAGACGCCCCAGCTCAAAAGTATGCTCCGGCTGCGTCGTCTCTATCACTACAACCTCTCCGGAATCAATCTTTTTCAAAATCTTTTCTGCACATATATCCATATACCCCTATACTCCATACGCTCATATGCACTTCTCAAGCACCCCTGCCACACAGCTCCGACCGCCGTTCAAGTCGGACCAAAGGCATCCGTAATTCCAATCCTGCGCCAGTTCTCTGTCTCTATGCGGCTGCCGTACACAGGCGGCGGCTCCCCCACACATCAGCTGCGGATCTTGACCTTCCCGGGAGGCATGTGCGTCGAGATCATCTCTATCACTGCCGCCTTCTGATCTCCCAGCTCTCTTTTGGGAAAAATAGTGGCGTTGACCCGCGAGGTATAGAGAATAATGCTTCTGCTGGTGGAAACCGCCTTATACATGTCTTCCCACGCCATCCCGGCCTCCTCCTCCCCCTGGGATATGGTAAGCCCCGTTTGATCCAAAACATACTGCAGCGGCTCCTGAAAGCTGGGATTGCTCAGGATCTGCTTCCTGCTCCTGATAAAAAGCGTCCAGGGCAGGTAAAGCAGCATCAAAGCCCCAAGCACAAGGACTACCCAATGCTGCGACGCCAGTGCAAAAATGATAAGGACAGCGCCAAAAGCACTTCCAAGAATACCTGCAGGACTATTATAAGAATGCCTCAACATATAATCGTACAAGTCGCCAGCCTCTATCTTAACCGTCAATTTGATCATGCCAATCTCCAAGCTGAAAATTTTCAGAATTTTTAAAAGCACCTGAACCTTCAGGTGCTTATATTTGTTTTCCTATCTGCAATTTTACTCCAAAAAAACCGAAAATGCAAGTCCCAAAAAGGGACAGCAGGTTAGCTGCCCCATCGGATGTATTTCCATGCTGTTCGACAACGGGATGGACCCTGACGAAATCCGCCGGCTGGCCGGGCACGAGAATATCGAAATGACCATGCAGTATTGCCGTGGAAGACACTCGCAGGAAGAACTGGCACAGATTCTGGAGGATATCGAAACCACAAGGGGTGTAACAAAGTGTAACACGAAAAATGTTACACTTTCCAGAGAAAAACAAAAGGGAAATGGCGGGAATGCCCATTTTTCAAGACTTCCCGCCACTCACAAACACAACGTGCATAAACGCACTAAGCAACGTGCGTTAGAGGATTCGAAGCTAACCTTTTACGCCCCGGAAACCGCATCCAGAAAGGAGTTATAGGGTATTTGGCTTTCTGGTGTAACATGAGTGTAACATAAAACACTTCCAAACCAAAAGTCTGTTATACCGAACTTTTTTACATATTGTTTTTCAATAGGAAACTGACTATATCACTTTTATCCATTTGAAGCTTGTAATAGTCTTGTAAATGCAGGCTCTTTCCCGCTAAAAAGACTGCTCCGCCAAAATATCGCCATTGGCAGAAAGCCCTTTCCCTACTCATCAGGCAGAAACCTTATTTCTATTTTCAAAGACCAAATCAGCAGCCCCTTTTGATGTCTCGGTTGGTAGCTCTGCCAGAAACAAAAAACCCTTACCCACTAAGCCAACTGCATAATTTCAGCCTCAAGTTCCTTCAACTCCTCTAAGGACAATGACGGAACATACTTAGCGATTTTTTCAAGAGAAAGTTCTCCATCCTGAATCATTCTCGCCGCTGTTTCTCTTGCTTCGTCATGCCTTTCACTTCTGATAAATGATTTCATGATCTGCTCTTCATCAAATAAACTCATCATGATCGTCACTACCTCCACTTCTTTACTGCTTAGATACTGCCTTAAAATGTTTCTATCCTTGCAGATACGGATCGTTTCTGTAACCGCCTGTTTCGTCATCCCTTGCTTTTTGACCTGCTCATTAAAAACTTTGCAGAAAACAATGTACTCATTGATGATATTATCGTCGTCACTCTCATAGATTACTTTGGCTTTTACCTCAATGTCTATATCAGCACCATCAAAAAACTCCTTAGACAAAGATATCATATCAGGTTTCCTGCCCCTGTTGCCAGTATAGATGACATACAACTCCGGTTTGGGCATTTTGACCTTTGTGCTTTTATATAGGCTTTGTGATGTCCTATCAAAATATTCATGGTAACTCTGTGCCAGATACAATAATATCCTGATTAAGATATTTATCGTCCAGCTCGACTGCGCCTCTAACAACAGCAGTAACTTATCATCACCCGCCATGATCCCTAAGTCATTGTACAAATTATCTGTAAGTATATTCTCTATTGTAATAATATCCAGCGTATCCTCTGTTGCGTCTGCATCTTCAGGATGTAATGTCTTATACAGCGCAAGCAGGTTCTTTTTATCCTGAAAAAGGTCTAAGAATACACTGTTTTTTGCAGTACGCTTTGCCGTGGGCTGCACCTTATCACCTCAACTTTCCAAAGTTTGTGGCGGATTGCCACTGCCACACTTTAATTATACAAAAAATTGTCTATGTTTACAATAAAATTCACATTAAATTTCTCCAGCTTACTCTCGCTCACGATACCATCATTAAAATGCCTTTTCTCTACCCTGCTTGGAAAAGCGATGCCCTCATGCTGACAAGGTACTTCCTTAAGCCTGCAAGCAGCTCATCATCCTCAACCCCGCTTATCATTGCCGACTTGCTGCATACACACAACAGCTGCCCAAGGCGCATATCAGGCTATAACTCCCAAGCCTCTTTCAATACTTCCAACATCAGCCCAATCCTTTCTGGGGCTCTAGCCATACTACACCTCCTACCTAAATGACAAGCTCCGCTGTCTTGGCAATGGCATCTTCAACATCTTTTGGGGAAATGCATAAATACCTCTGCGTGACCTGCACACTCGAATGCTGCAACAGCAGCCTCACCAATTCGATGTTATAACCATTGTCCTGGTATACCCTTGTCGCAAACATCTTCCTAAATGAATGCGAGCCTGCCTGCTTCAATGGCAGCCCCATCTTCGTAAACACCTTATTAAGATGCCGCTCCACTTGCCTCCCTGAGATGTCGAACAGCCTGGCATCCCTTTGGATACCCCTGGACATCGAATAGCTTTGGATGAAAGAATACACTTCTACCGGCACAGTGAACTCACGCACCTTGCCTGTCTTCTGCTCTTTTATCGCAAGCCGCCACCGTCCTCCGTCTTTCACGAAAGATGCCAACTTAAGCTGAAGCACATCGCCCAAGCGCAGCCCTAATGATGCCTGGACTACTGCTACGGCGGCTATCCTGTCGTTTGGCTTCACCACTTTGTCCTCAAGGACAAACCCGCTCCTCAGCAACCCTATACTCCGCTTATACTGCTCCTCAGTAAGGGCAACACATCTCTTGTTCATATCCCTACTCACCTCCT
>CAOKQK010000120.1 GCA_948470905.1 uncultured Lachnospiraceae bacterium
TGACTGGAGTTCAGACGTGTGCTCTTCCGATCTGTATAGCCGGCTGATGTATCATAATCTCGGAATTGGCTAATGCCATACGTTTCCCATGTGTACCGCCTGCCAGCAAAAAAGCGCCAAAGCTTGCGGCAAGCCCTACACATATCGTAGAGACATCACATTTGATATACTGCATGGTATCATAAATTGCTAATCCGGCCGTTATGGAACCTCCGGGACTGTTAATATAAAGCTGTATGTCTTTATCCGGGTCTTGTGCTTCTAAAAAGAGCAGTTGTGCGGTGACTACGCTGGCAGAAGCATCGCTGACTTCTTCTCCTAAAAAAATAATTCTGTCAGACAGCAACCGTGAAAAAATATCAGCGCTTCTTTCTCCATGTCCGGTTTGTTCAATGACGTAAGGGATCGTACTCATGCTGCAGCCTCCTTGATTTCCACCGGCAATGAGCCAAAGCCCCTAGAGCATCGGTAAACGCCCCGAGGGATGCATACCTTGATGCTGACAGCAGCTTTGTCGTTTTTTGCGATGGATTTGCGGTGTTTAAGCGTATAAGGGTAACACATGGAAATCCTGTTTTGTTTTGGTTCAAACAGCCCAATGTCCCTATAAGTTTTGGGCGGATATAGATATAACTGCTTAAAAGCGAATGAAAATGACTGCTGTGTATCATATCCGGCTTCATATGCTATCTGCGTTATTGCTTTATCTGTCTTAACCAGCTTTTCGGCAGCAATCGTGAGCCTGCGGCTTTGCAGATATTTATAAATTGTAATTCCTGTCTGTTTTGTAAAGACCCGATTGAGATGGAATTTAGAATATCCAATATTTTTGGATAGGTGGTCTAAGCTGATTTCTTTCTCTATATTTCTTTCAATATAGTCGAGAACTTCCCGGACAGCTTCTTTTTGAACATTCATTGCGTATCCTCCTCTAATTTCAGTTCCCGCTTGCGGGAACTTATTCCGCTTGCGGGAACTTATTCCGCCCTCTGCATTCCAACGCCCTCTTGCCTGGAGGAAAATCCCATCTGCTAAGAATGCAGCTGTAATTTTCTTCCGGCGTCTTTCGCAGCGGGGCTGTTATTGGTCATTATAACAGGTCTGGAGGGGTGTGTCTTAATAAAAAATGCTGTTTTGGCGATGGATTTTGAGAATTTGGTCATCTTAAGGTCACTTCAAACATCACCCTGTCGTGCTCCAGGGTTTTGACCCGGATCTCGCCCTTATGCAGCTCCACGTCCGCTTTGGCGATGGAGAGTCCCAGCCCGTAGCTGCCGTCGGAGGCTCGTGCCTTGTCGGCGCGGTAGAAGCGCTCGAAGACACGGCTGAAATCGCATTCCGTCGCGTTGGTGAAATCGTTGATGACCTGCAGGCGGATCTGTTTGTCCCGGGAGAGCCTTACCACGATCTTTCCCTTCTCATCACAGTATTTTGCCGCATTGTCGATCAGGATGGACACCACCTGTCGGAGGGCGGATTCGTCCCCTGTGTAGGTGATGTCCTCAGAGATGTCAAAGACCAGCAGCCTGCCTCCTGCGTGGATGATATTCTCAAAGGATTTGGCGGTGTCATATACGGCGTCGCTTAAATTAAAAGGCGAGAATACGGGCTTCTGTTCCTCGTCCATCTTTGCCAGGGTGATCAGGCTGCGCACCAGCCCGTTCATCTTTGCCACCTGCTTGTCGATACTGTCGAACCATTCGCTCTCCCCGTAGATCATTCTGGCCAGCTCGTTGTTGGCGGAAATGACGGTGAGGGGGGTCTTGAGCTCGTGCCCGGCATCTGTCACAAACTGTTTTTGTTTGGCATAACTTTCTGCAATGGGTCTTACTGCCCTGCCGGAGGCAAGCAGTATGATAAGCAATATGATAAGAAAGCTGACGATGCCGATAACTACAGAGATGGCGAACATGGTCATCATGGAGTACAGGTCAGCCGAGGCGTTGATGAGACCGATCACTGTTTCCGGGGAGCCGTTTATACCGGGGCGTCTTTCCATGCGGAATTTAAAATATTGATACCAGCCCTGGGAGGAGCCTTTTTGATAAAGTATTGCGGCAATATCCTTCAGATCTTCGGAGGAGTATTTCTCCGCCGCGTCCTGCAGTATTTCTTTTAAGGTGCCCTCCGCCCCCAGGATGATGAGGCAGCCGTCCGAATGGATGCGCAGACCATCGTCAAAATGGGGCAGGATGAAATCCTTTTTGTCCCGGCGGGGCTCTTTATTGTCCTGAAAGGCATGGGGCTCTCCCATGATCATGTCAAGGCGGGAATCCAGCATGCGGTTCGTCTGCAGGATGAATATACTGTTTATTGCCGCCATCACCAGAAAGATCACCAGGAAAAGCACGGCGGCGGTGATGGAGATGAATTTTCTGCGTAATCTACGGATCATGTGAGGGCTCCTTTCTGGGGTATATTCTAATAGGCGTTTGCGAAACGCCACAAGCCGCATAAATACGGCATCTTTTTGTTGCTAAAAACAAATAACTCCTCACCGGATATGGTATAATAGAGTTGTCAGAAACCATTAACCATCCACCCAGGAAAGGAGTTATTCTGATACCTATGATACCATACAAACAACTCTCTTTGGAAGATATTTTTACAGATTGTCAGGATAAATTTGATAATGACAAACCTGAGTTTCTTTCTCTATTAGATTCCCATATCAACATTGATGAAATGATTCCGGTTTCTTTTCGTAATCATTTCTATGCACGAACGGGCAGGACCCGCAAATATCCTTTACATGCCATGCTCTGGGCTTTGATCATCCAGCGTATTTTTTCCATCCCCACAGACCGGCTCTTACTTACGTTTCTCCACTATTCCAAACCCCTGAGGGATTTCTGCGGCTTTTCCAAAGTTCCGGATGCCTCCAAAATTACACGCTTCAAGCAGGACTTTCTTGATGATCTGCAGACGGTGTTTGACAATCTCGTTGATGTCACCGAACCCATCTGCCGGGCCATTGACTCCGCTAAAGCTGACATGGCAATCTTTGATTCCTCCGGTATTGAGGCTTTTGTTACGGAAAACAACCCTAAATACGCCAATAAGATTATTAAACAGCTAAAAGCTTATGCAAAAGCCATGAACTTTGATAAAAGCTATGACCCTTATAAGGCTGCTTATGGCACAATGCCTTCTCATGCTGCCGCCAATCCGGAAATAAAGCAGCTTTACATAAACGGACATTTTTGTTATGTCTTCAAATTTGGCATTATCACCAACGGGTTAGGCATCATCAGGCACATTTCTTTCTACAATAAAGATTTTATGGCTTCCCATCCTGACATTGTTGTGGGAAAGAAATCCGATTCCCCTGATGAAGATAAATCCGTCCATGATTCAAGGCTCCTCATTCCCACTTTAAAGGATTTCTTCCTAAAGCACCCTCTGATCAATCCGAAAACTTTTCTCGGCGATGTCGCTTTTGATGCCGTCCAGCTTTACAAAGATTTACTTACTGGCGATACTTTTGGCAATGGCAGACATTTTGAGCGGGCATATATCCCGCTGAATGCAAGGGCCCACCTCGAAAATACTGATTACACAGTCAATGAAAATGGCATTCCCTGCTGTCCTCATGACGCGGCCCTTCCCATGAAACCGGAGGGAAGTAAATCCAACCTGCGCTGCGGGCTAAAAACCTTTAAATTTGTCTGCCCCAAAATGCAGTGGGTATACGACAAACCTACTGGCAAAACCCACAGGGTGTGTTCCTGTGATAATCCCTGTACGGATTCCAAATGCGGCCGTATGGTCTACATTTATCCTGAAAAAAATCTTCGTGCCTACCCTGGCGCCATCCGGGGGACACAGGAATGGGATGACACTTACAAAATCCGCACCGTTGTTGAAAGGGACATCAATCATATCAAAGATAACCTCTGTCTTGCAGGGCGGCGCACGCAAAACGAAAAAACTTTACATGCCGACTTGATCCTTGCCGGTATCACGCAGCTCATAACCGTAGTGCTTGCTGATAAAATCAAACATCACGAATACATCCGCAGCCTAAAGCCATTGATCGCATAGGACTTACCATTTCAATAAACCCGTAAGGCTTATTAAAGTGCGCCTAAAATCGTATGACTGGGCTTTCCATCCCAGAAATCGTGTGACAGCACGATTCCTACCTTGTTTTGAATCAAGATTGCGAACAGGATCAGCGAGTTTCGCAATTACCTAGTATATTCTAATAGAAAACATTTTGACCATTATTTGCTTCCGGCGCTTGCAGCTGACGTTGCCTTTTTCCGGTTCTACTTTTTCTCCATACAGTATCCCACACCCCGGACGGCCTTTATGCCCACGGGGCATTTGAGTTTGTCCAGCTTTTTGCGAAGGTTGGAAATATACACCCACACGATGCTGACTTCCACATCGGAATCCCAGCCCCAGATGCGCTCCATGAACTGTTCTGTGGAGACGATTGTCCCTGGGGACTGCAGCAGGAGCTGGAGCATCTGGAACTCCCGGCTGACCAGCCGTATGGAATGGTCGCCATAGCTCAATTCAAAGGTTGACAGGTTCAGGGCAAGCCCTTCAAACTGTAACACGTCCGCCTGGTAGTTTTCCCTGCGGCGCAGCATGGCGCGGACTCTGGCCAGCAGTTCATTTACGGCAAAGGGTTTTGGGAGGTAGTCATCCGCGCCGGCGTCCAGCCCGCTTACTTTGTCTTCGATGTCTGACTTGGCGGTGAGGAGCAGCACCGGAGTCCTGCATCCGGCCGAGCGCAGTGCTTTCAGCACCTCAAGCCCGTCCATTCCGGGCATCATGATGTCCAGGATAATGCCGTCATAAGCCTCCCCCGAGGCGTAGTCATAGGCGTCATTGCCGTTGCAGACCGAGTCTACGCTGTAATTGTTGTGCTCAAACAGGGCAGTCAGCGCCCTAGTAATATCTTTATCGTCTTCCGCAATCAATAGTTTCATGGGATTTACCTCCGAATTAAGTTCCGCCTCTGGGCGATAGCCCCTCTTAGGGGGAGTAATTTCCAGCTGTAAGGGGGCGCAGCTGGAAATTCTCCGGGTGCTTTTCGCTTCAAGGCTGTTATAAGTGTGGACATGGACTCAAAAGTTGACACAATATCCTTGTGTATCAATATTTTACCATATTTGCATGGCATAAAAAAGCATTTTAAAAATCACATTTTCTTCACATTTCATTTAGGCTGCATTTAGGTTTGTCTGTTAAGATGGTTTCATCAAAAGGAACAAACTTGAAAAAATCGGTCCAGGCAGGAGCAACAGAAGCCGGAGGGATATTCGGGCAGGATCATTTCTGCGGACGGTGAGCCAGGACCTGACGGAAGTCGGGACATGCAGGAACAGGACGGCATTGGGGAAGCCGGGACTGTGTAGGAACAGGATGGCATTGGGGAAACCGGGACTGTGCAGGAACAGGACGGCATTGGGGAAGCCGGGACTGTGCAGGAACAGGATGGCATTGCGGAAGCAGGGACTGTGCAGGGACAGGACGGCGCCGGGGAAGCCGGGATGAACAGGAAATAGATGGAGGAAGCTGATATGGGTACACAGATGGTCTTTAAGCGATATGAGATAAAGTATCTCCTGGACAGGAAACAGAAAGAAAAAATATTAAGGGCGATGGAGCCGTACATGGCGCTTGACAGCTATGGACGCAGCACGATCAGGAACATTTATTACGACACGGATACTTACAGGCTGATCCGCAAGTCCATGGAAAAGCCCATCTATAAAGAAAAGCTCCGGGTCAGGAGCTACCGGGCGGTGGGAGCTGACGACGAGGTGTTTGTGGAGCTGAAGAAAAAGTATGAGGGCATTGTCTATAAGCGTCGCATCGCCATTGCCGAGAGGCAGGCGTGTGATTACCTAAGCGGCAGGAGCCAGGCACCCCTGCAGACCCAGATCACCCGGGAGCTGGACTATTTTCTGGAGTTTTATGAGACGCTTGCGCCGAAGGTATTTCTTTCTTATGAGAGGGAAGCGTACTATACAAGGGAGTCCAGTGATTTCAGAGTGACCTTTGATGAGAACATTCTCTGGAGGGAAAGGGATCTGTCCCTGCAGAAGGGCATTTACGGAGAAAGCATTTTAAAACCGGCACAGACCCTGATGGAAATCAAGACGCCGGGCAACATTCCCCTGTGGATGGTGAAGGTTCTGTCTGAGGAGGGCATCCGAAAGACCACGTTTTCCAAGTATGGAAATGCCTACGAAATCATGATGAGAAAAGAAAAAGGAGAGAAAATCTATGCTTGACACAATTTTTAAGGGAATATTTGACGGAGGCACAGTGTCGGTCATATCGGTTCCGAAATTTCTGCTGTGCATGGTGGTGTCACTGTTCGTGGGCCTGCTCCTGGCGGGCGTCCATACCTACAAAAACCGTTATACCAAAAGCTTTCTTATTACTCTTGCCATGCTGCCGGCGATTGTCTGTGTGATCATTATGATGGTAAACGGAAATGTGGGAGCGGGAGTTGCGGTTGCCGGTGCGTTCAGCCTGGTCCGGTTCCGCTCCGTGCCGGGGACTGCAAAGGAGATTGGCGCCATTTTCCTCGCAATGAGTACCGGATTGATGGCTGGTATGGGTTATTTGGGATATACGGTGCTCTTTGCCGTAGTCATAAGCGTTTTTACCCTGCTTTATAACAGGTTTGACTTTGGAAGTAAAAAGAATGCGGAAAGGTATAAGGTGCTTGGCATTACGATTCCGGAAGATCTTGATTATACAGGGGCTTTTGACGAGGTGTTGGATAAATACACACTGTCCCATGAGCTGGTTCAGGTAAAGACTACTAATATGGGCAGCCTGTTCCGGCTGACTTACAACCTTGTCCTGAACTCGCCGGAGGCGGAGAAGGAATTGATCGACAAGCTACGCTGCAGAAACGGCAATCTGGAAATTTCTGTTTCACGCAGGGAAAATACGGTATGTGAGCTGTAGAGGAGAATGAGGAACAGGTTCCTGCAATCGGGAACGTTAAAGACAAATCAGTGCGTTGAAGGGGAAGAAGACGGAACAAGTTCCCATAAGTGGGAGCTTTAATGGAGGCAGAGAAAATGCAGAGAAAATTATTGAGAAAAATAGCAGTTTATGTGTCGGCAGCGTGTCTGGCAGTATCACTTGCCGGCTGTGGAAATGTGGATGGCGGAGAAGGTTCAAATGTATATGCCGGGAATGTGGGAGATACGGACTCTGCAGCGCAGAGCAATGTGGGAGGGACAGCAGGTTCCGGCACACAGGGCAGTGTGGGAGGTGCAGCAGGTTCCGGCATACAGGGCGACGTGGGAGGGACAGCAGGTTCCGGCATACAGGGCGACGTGGGAGGTGAAGCAGGCTCCGCAGACCAGGGTGGTGGAGCAGGGGCAGCAGGTCTTGAGACTCAGGGAGGAACTGCCGGGAATGGTAGTGCTGGCGCAGAAACAGATAGTATCCAGGGCGGCACAGCTGTATCCGTGACGGTGCAGAATGCTGCGGCGGAGAATGTCCTGGAGGTGGCGGATATGTTTACCGACAGGGATTCAAGAGGGGATTATAAGGAATCTGAGTGTACGGCGGTCACTTTAAGCGGCAGCATCGTCCAGTGCAGCTCAAAGGAGGTGGAGATATCCGGGAGCACTGCCATCATCAAGGCGGAAGGGACCTATATCCTTTCCGGAACGCTGGACGACGGGATGATCGTAGTGGATGCGGAGGATACGGCGAAGGTGCAGCTGGTATTAAAGGGTGTATCCATATCCAACAGCGAAGGTGCAGCAATCTATGTAAAGTCGGCGGATAAAGTGTTTGTGACCCTGGCGCAGGGGACAGTCAATACCCTGGCCAACGGCGGCAGCTACACTGCAGTTGATGATAACAATATTGACGCGGTCATCTTCTCCAAGTGCGATATGACGATAAATGGCTCAGGAAGCCTGCAGATTACGGCAAAAGCGGGTCACGGAATTGTATCCAAGGACGATCTGAAAGTGATGGACGGCAGTCTTGCCATAGAGGCGGAGAAACATGGACTTTCCGGCAAGGACAGCGTACGCATTGGGGGAGGCACTTTAGAGATCGTATCGGGCAAGGACGGGATTCAGTCCGATCATGACAAGACGGAAAAGGGTTATGTCTACATTGCGGGTGGGACGTTTACCATAGAGGCGGAAGGTGACGGCATCAGCGCCAGCGGGCAGCTGCAGATTGACGGAGGCAGCTTTGACATTACCGCCGGAGGAGGAAGCGCCAACAAGACTGTGGCAAAGGACGCCGATGGGACAGCGGTCAGCACGAAGGGAATCAAAGCGGCAGGGAACCTGGTGATTAACGGCGGCAGCTTCATGATTGATTCGCAGGATGACGCCCTGCACAGCAACAGCAGTCTCACCGTAAACGGGGGAGAGTATCAGATTGCCACCGGGGACGACGGACTGCATGGGGACGAGACGACAACAGTGGCAGGGGGCAGGCTGATCATTACCACAAGCTATGAGGGGATCGAGGGGAAGGACGTGGTGATCTCAGGCGGCTATATTGATCTCTATGCTTCCGACGACGGTATCAATGCTGCAGGCGGAAAGGACCAGAGCGGCTTCGGGGGTATGTTTGGCGGAGGCTTCGGAGGAGGTTTTGGCCAGGGCGGCGATTATTCCATATTGATCTCAGGCGGCACAGTCTATGTGAATGCAGACGGCGACGGGCTTGACTCCAATGGAAATTTGACTGTGACGGGAGGTGAAATTTACGTTGACGGACCCGTGAGCAGCGCAGACGGCGCCCTGGACTATGACGGGACAGGTGAGATTACCGGAGGGAGCGTGATAGCGCTGGGAGCTTCCGGGATGGCGCAGAACTTTACGGAAGCCTCTGGCCAGGGTTCCATTCTCTATAATACGGGAAATCAGAAGGCGGGCACGGAGGTTGTGCTTAAGGATGCAGATGGAAAGGTGCTCCTTGGCTATACCTCAAAGAAGGCATTCAGCTCTGTGGTAATCAGCTGTCCCGGGCTGATTCAGGGCGGCACGTACACTCTGTCTGTGGGCGGCAGCGACACGGAGATCACCCTGGACAGCCCGATCTATGGAAATGGCGGAATGGGAGGCTTCGGCGGACACGGCGGAATGGGAGGCTTCGGCGGCGGACGCGGCGGCAGGGGCACTGACAGCCAGAATTCGGGCGAAGACGGACGCCAGAGCGGAAGTATACCTTGGCGACCGGAAGGGACACAGCCGGTAACGGGAGATAAGCCGGAACTGCCGGAAGGAATGCAGCCGGGAACGGGAGATGTGCCGGAACTGCCGGAAGGAATGCAGCCGGGAGCGGGCAATGTGCCTGGAAACCCGTCAGGCGACAGATCGGATATGGGCGGTATCCGGGGAGGACAGAGTCTTTGACGGAATCATAACAGTGATAAGTGATCAGGGAAATAATCATTTTACGTATAGGCGGACACGGCGGCAGAGGGTAAAAACTCTGCCGCTTCTTTTAGGAACATTAGGCAATATATTTTTTTATCAATGCCCTTGACTTTGACGCTGCGTCATAGTTTATAATTTACACCATCTGGAGAAACATAAATTGCAGAGAGAGGAAGGACGGCACAATATGAATGTAAAGGCTATTCGTTCAGACGGCATTTATCAAAAGATCATGTCAGCACCCGATGATAAGAAGAATGACATTTATCGGTATGAATTGATGATGCCATTTGAAAGAAAATGGGCTGTATGGGATTGATTTACCTGTTAAGGTGACAAAAACGGATATGA
>CAOKQK010000121.1 GCA_948470905.1 uncultured Lachnospiraceae bacterium
GATGGCAGAAAAAATTTATATTTTTTTCACTGTCTACTTGACGGGGAGCAGTTCACGGGCAAAGAAACGTAAGCTTATATCTTTCAATGTGGAAGATGTTTTTCAGGATTTGGATACATCTGAGACGGATTTTAAGAAGATAATAAAAGAAGATTATGAAGAAGTGTTCAGTGAAGATGAAATGCCGGTGATGATTAATTACTTGAAGGAGAATCTTGATGCAAAAAATATTGGAATACTGCTTATGTTTGCTACCGGAATAAGGGTTGGTGAATTGGTAGCCCTAAAACATGAAGTGTTTGATGGAAATACATTCAAAATACGTCGAACGGAAACAAGGTATATGGGTGAAGATGGAAAATATGTGTATTCTGTAAAGGAGTTTCCTAAAAGTGAAGCAGGTGTCAGGACAGTCGTGATTCCAGAAGATTACGCATGGTTGTGCTCCAAGATAAGGTTGTTAAACCCATTTGGGGAATACATCTTTGTGGAAGATAGTGGGAAACGGATGACAACTAACTGCATCAGGAGAAGACAGGAGAAAAATTGTAAGAAGCTTGGATTATACAGGAAATTTCCTCATAAGATTCGTAAGAACTATGGAACGATACTGCTTGACCATAATGTAGATAACCGGCTTATTATGGAGCAGACGGGGCATACAGATATTTTCTGTACAGAAAATCATTACCATAGAAACAGAAGAAGTTTGGACGCAAAAAGTCAGATCATAAGCAGTATTCCTGAGTTTCAGACAAAATAAAACCTACCAAACATATGTCTGATAGGTTGGTATTTCGTAAAATCCCGCAAACCCTGTAAAATCAAGAAACTCTGAGAGCTGCTGACGGGAATCGGACCCGTGACCTCCGCACTACCAATGCGACGCTCTACCGACTGAGCCACAGCAGCACAGGATTATTTTCATAACCACTGTTTGACATTATAGCAAAGGGAATTGGGTTTGTCAACATATTTTTTGCTTTTTTTATCAAAGCTGTTACAAGTTTTGTATAAAACTCTTTCTGCGCCCTTGACGCCCCCGGAAACTTATCTTATAATGTAAGGTACGTTAAGGAATGAGTGATAAGGGCAGGAGAAGGGGTGTAAACCTGCCTGTTTGCGGTAAACGGTGGAGGCGGCGGTGGGATACTGTCGGGATTGGAGTACTCATGATCAAGAGCATGACCGGCTTTGGAAGGTGTGAGATTACCGGGAATAACAGGAAATTCACGGTGGAAATGAAGGCGGTCAACCACCGTTACCTGGATGTAAACATTAAGATGCCTAAGGCGCTTAATTTTTTTGAGTCCGCAGTCCGCAGCGAACTGAAAAAATATATTTGCCGCGGGAAGGTGGATTTGTTTATATCCTATGAAGATTTTTCGGAAAAGACATCTTCTGTGCGTTACAACAGGGAGATTGCGGAGGAATATCTGGGATATCTGCGCCAAATGGCGGAGGAGTTTGGACTGGAGGATGATATATGTGTTTCTGCTCTGTCGAAATATCCGGAAGTATTTACCATGGAGGATGCAGGCGCAGATGAGGAGGAGCTCTGGAAGGAGCTCCAGGAGGCAGTGAGAGGCGCGGCGGAGATGTGCGTGAAGACCCGTATAGAAGAAGGGGAACATCTTAAGGAGGATCTGGTCCAGAAGCTGGATGGGATGTTGGAGCTGGTGGATTTCATTACAGAGCGTTCTCCAAAGATTGTCCAGGAATACAGGGCGCGCCTTAAGGAGAAGGTGAGGGAGCTGCTTGACGAGACAGCCGTGGATGAGAGCAGGCTGTTGATGGAGGTCACTGTTTTTGCGGATAAGGTGTGTGTGGACGAGGAAATTGTGAGGCTCAGGAGCCATATCGAAACCACAAAGAACACGCTTACAGAAGGTGGTTCCATTGGGCGGAAGTTGGATTTTATCGCCCAGGAGATGAACCGGGAGGCGAATACGATCCTGTCCAAATCCAATGACCTGGAGATATCCAATTGTGGTATTGAGTTGAAGACAGAGATTGAGAAGGTTCGAGAGCAGATCCAGAATATTGAATAGCTTTTGAGCATGGGATAGAGCAGTACGGGTAAACAAAGATTGAGAAGATACGTATATCTGAGGGAGGTATTGAGATGCTTATTCATATAGGTTTTGGCAATATTGTCAATACCTCCAAGATCATTGCCATAGTCAGCCCGGAGTCGGCGCCTGTGAAAAGGCTGGTGCAGAATGCAAAGGAGAAGGGTATGGCGATCGATGCTACTCAGGGGCGCAAGACGAAGTCTGTGCTTGTGATGGAGAACAGCCAGATAGTGTTGTCGGCGCTGCTGCCGGAGACGATTGCCGGACGGGTACAGACGGGGCAGGAGCCGGCGGCCTCGGAGGATGTAGAATAGAGAAGGGAGGCATGACATGGAAAAAGATGGGCTGCTTATTGTGATTTCCGGTTTTTCCGGCGCAGGAAAGGGTACACTTGTAAAAGCGCTCCTGCAGAGATATGATGATTATGCGCTGTCCATTTCCATGACCACCAGGGCGTCCAGGGAGGGCGAAAGGGATGGTGTGGAGTATTTTTTTACCACAAAGGATAAGTTTGAGGAAACCATAGAGCGGGATGGGCTGATTGAATATGCTTCTTACTGCGGTAATTATTATGGGACGCCCAGGGCTTATGTGGAGGAGCAGATGGCGCATGGAAAGAACG
Source organism: uncultured Lachnospiraceae bacterium (assembly GCA_948470905.1). Classification (GTDB taxonomy): domain Bacteria; phylum Bacillota; class Clostridia; order Lachnospirales; family Lachnospiraceae; genus Acetatifactor. The sequence continues at coordinate 2,698 of CAOKQK010000121.1, forward strand.
TGATCCTGGAGATTGAGATCCAGGGTGCGCTGAAGATCAAGGAGAAGTTCCCGGAGAGCCTTCTTATATTTGTAACGCCTCCCAGTGCAGCTGAATTAAAGCGCAGGCTTGAGGGAAGGGGCACGGAGAGCGCGGAGATGATCGCCAGGCGTCTGGCGCGTGCGGCGGAGGAATCAGAAGGCATGGGGGCCTATGATTATATTGTGGTAAATGACAATCTGGAAGCCTGTGTGGAGGAGCTCCACGGGTTGGCGGATGCAGCGCGCAGGGCGCCTGTCAGGTCACAAAAATTAATGAGAGAGATCAGAGAGGAACTGCAAGGTTTCCGGAAAGGGGCAGATTAATATGTTACATCCATCCTATTCAGATTTAATGAAGGTAGTAAACAGCCAGGTAGAGCCGGGGGAGGCGCCGGTGGTGAACAGCCGTTATTCCATTGTCATGGCCACCTCCAAGAGGGCGAGACAGCTTATCAGCGGTGAGGAACCCATGGTCCATGTAAACGGTAAGAGCCCTCTGTCTGTGGCTGTGGAGGAGCTGAACCAGGGCAAGATAAAGATTCTCGGAGACGAGGAATAAAAGGTGGCAGGGTTGTGTAAAAACGGTATTTTAGCGGAAGAAACTTCAAAGCAGCAAATGAGATAATAGGGAGTAGCTGGTAATATGCCAGCTACTTTGAGTTAGAGAGTGTTTGAAAAAGCATTCCTGCCATCTGCACGCCCCATTTTGCGTTATTTTTCGCCGAATTCAGGTAACATAGCCCGCTATGCGCCCTTCCTTCGGCAAATTATCCATAAGATAATTTAATCTCCCACAAATTGTGACGCACATCTGGCAGAAAGCATTTTTCAAGCACGCCCTGGCAGAAAACTGCGATAAAAACAGAGATATTGCGTTATAAAAAACATGGTTGGAAGAAAAGGCTTTTTATGGAAAATATAAAGATTTTGTTTGTATCCCTGGGCTGTGACAAGAATCTGGCGGATACGGAGATGATGATGGGTATCCTGCAGCAGAAGGGGTACTGTTTTACGGACGACGAGGCGGAGGCTGATGTGGCTGTGGTGAATACCTGCTGCTTTATCGGCGATGCCAAGGAGGAGAGCATCAACGCACTCCTGGAGATGGCGGATTGGAAAAACAACGGCAGGATGAAGGTGTTGATCGCGGCGGGCTGCCTCGCCCAGCGTTATCGGGAGGAGATCCAAAAGGAAATTCCCCAGGTGGATGCGGTGCTTGGGACCGCCGCGGCGGAGGAGATTGCGGAGGCGGTGGAGGAAGCGCTCTCCGGAAAGGGAAGGAACCATTATCGTGACCTGAATGCCCCCCCTGCGTCCCGCAGGGACAGGGTGCTTACCACAGGGGGGCACTTTGCCTATCTGAAAATCGCCGAGGGCTGCGGCAAGCATTGTACTTATTGTATCATTCCCACAGTCCGGGGGGATTACAGAAGCATTCCCATGGAGAAGCTCATTGAACAGGCAAGGGTGCTTGCGGAAGGCGGGGTCAGGGAGCTGATTCTGGTGGCGCAGGAGACGACGCTGTATGGTGTGGATCTCTATGGAGAAAAGAGCCTGCCACGGCTGCTGCACGGTCTGGCGCAGATAAGCGGTATTTACTGGATCCGGCTGCTTTACTGTTATCCGGAGGAGATTACAGACGAGCTGATAGATGCCATTGCCGGAGAGCCGAAGGTGTGTCATTATCTGGATATTCCCATCCAGCATGCGTCGGATGCTGTGCTGAAGCGTATGGGGCGGCGCACGGATCAGGAAGAACTGCGCCGGAAAATAGCAGGGATCAGGGAGAGGATCCCTGACATCTGCCTGCGCACCACGCTGATCAGCGGCTTCCCCGGGGAGACTCAGGAGGATTTTGAGGAGCTGTACCGCTTTGTCAATGAGATGGAGTTTGACAGGCTGGGGGTGTTTGTCTATTCCCGGGAGGAGGATACGCCGGCGGCACAGATGCCGGATCAGGTGGAGGAGACTGTCAAGGAGGTCAGGCGGGACGAGTTGATGGAGCTGCAGCAGGCAGTTTCTTATGAGAAGTCGGAAGGGATGATCGGTCAGGTCCTGACAGTGATCGTAGAGGGAAAAGTGGCGGACGAGGACGTGTATGTGACCAGGACTTACCGGGACGCACCCAATGTGGACGGATACCTTTTCCTGAACACCACGGCGACGCTGATGACCGGAGATTTTGTAAAGGCGCTGGTCACGGACTTTAATGAATATGATCTGATAGGAGAGATATATCATGAGTAAGATGAATTTACCCAATAAGCTGACGCTTTTCCGTGTGGTCCTGATCGTGCCTTTTATCATACTACTGTTGGGAGGCGAGGCGGGGTGGTTCGGCGCGGACACATTTGTGCCGGATATGCTGGCGCTTGCGGTCTTTATCATCGCAAGCCTGACTGATCTCATAGATGGCAGGATCGCGAGAAAATACAATCTGGTGACAAATTTCGGCAAGTTCATGGATCCTCTGGCGGATAAGCTGCTGGTCTGTGCGGCGCTGATCGCGCTGGTGGAGATGGGCAGGATTCCTGCATGGGTGGTTATCGTGATCATCAGCCGTGAATTCATCATCAGCGGTTTCCGGCTGATCGCCTCGGATAACCAGGTTGTGATCGCAGCCAGCTATTGGGGAAAGTTCAAGACGACCTTTCAGATGGTGATGGTGTGCCTCATGATCGCCAACCTGGGGATTTATTATAACTGGATGCGGCTTTTGACCGACGTGGTCATGTGGATCGCGCTGGCGCTTACGGTTGTATCCCTGATTGATTATCTTGTGAAAAACAAGAGCGTGCTAAAGGAGCAGAAGTGATGACAGTAGAAATCATATGTGTGGGTACAGAGCTTTTGTTGGGAAATATTGTGAACACCAATGCAGCGTTTCTTGCGGAAAGGTGTGCTGGCCTGGGGCTGGCGTGCTATTATCAGACCGTGGTGGGCGACAATGAGGGGCGCCTGGCTGGCGTGCTTGGGACGGCGATGGAGCGTTCCGATATTGTGATCCTCTCCGGGGGCTTGGGACCCACGGAGGACGATTTGACCAAGGAGGTCGCGGCAAAGGTCTGCGGGAAGGAGCTGGTCCTTCATGAGCCCAGCAGGGCAGCGATTGAAAGATTTTTTGCGGAGAGAGGGACCGTGCCCACGGAAAATAACTGGAAGCAGGCAATGCTTCCGGTAGACGGGGTGGTGCTGGACAATCCAAACGGGACGGCTCCCGGCGTTATTATGGAGACGAAGGCGGCAAAAGTAATCCTGCTCCCCGGTCCGCCCAATGAGCTGTGCCCCATGTTTGACAGCAATGTAGTGCCTTATTTAAATAAATTGACCACTCGGGTCATCTGCTCGCAGACGGTAAAGGTCTGTGGTGTGGGTGAGAGCAGGGCGGAGACCATGGTGAAAGACCTGATCGACACACAGACCAATCCTACCATTGCCACTTACGCAAAGACAGGCGAGGTACATATCCGGGTGACAGCCGGGGCGGAGGACAGGAAAGCCGCGATGAAGCTGATCAAGCCTGTGGTAAAGGAACTGAAATCCCGGTTCGGAAACGATATTTATACCACGGAGGAGGATGTTACTCTGGAGAAGGCTGTGGCGGAGCTGCTGCTTGCCAACGACCTGACAGTGACTTGCGCGGAATCCTGCACCGGCGGGCTGCTCTCGGCGCGGCTGATCAATGTACCGGGCATTTCCGATGTATACAAGACCGGCATTGTCACCTATTCCAACAAGGCGAAGAAAAATATCCTGAATGTGAAAAAGAGTACGCTGCAGAAGTACGGGGCGGTCAGCCGGCAGACGGCGGAGGAGATGGCAAAGGGGGCGGCGGCGTTTGCCAAGGCAGATGTGGCGGTTGCGGTCACGGGTATTGCAGGACCAGACGGCGGCACAGAGGAAAAGCCGGTGGGGCTGGTCTTCATTGCCTGCTGTGTGAAGGGCAAAACCACGGTGGATAAGTACCGGTTCTCAGGAAACCGCGGCAAGGTGAGGGAGTCCGCCGTGGCGGCTGCGCTGGTGCTTATGCGCCGGTGTATTTTGGAGTATTTCAGTGAGGTCACGTTTGGGAAGAAGGAGAAATAGGTGTTACCGTGAGCGGAGTGAACGGCAGCAATAGGTAACAGTTCAGAAAAATGTGCCACATGACTTGCGTTTCCGCAGGTTTTGTGGTACATTTTTATCATCTGAAGTTCTGCTGACAAGTCCGGCTTTTACCGATTCTTATGTTCTGGCATTTCGCCATCTGGATTTCAGGAGTAATTTTTAGAAAAAAAAACAGAGGAGGGATGCTGTTGAGGGAGTTTTATGGGACACAAAATCTGATATGATATACACATATTAAAAAACAGTTGACAAATACGAACAAATGTTTTATTCTGTAATAAACACAGAACGTTTGTTCCTGGCAGAAAGGAAGATTGACATGGAAAAAAATGAGACTTTAAACCGCAGTGAAAATATGAATCGTGATGAGAAATTAAAGGCGCTGGATGCGGCGATCAGCCAGATTGAGAAGCAGTACGGCAAAGGCGCGGTGATGAAGCTGGGAGATCCTACAGCGCAGATGAATGTGGAGACGATCCCCACCGGCTCGCTGAGCCTGGATATTGCCCTGGGGCTTGGAGGGATTCCCAAGGGGAGGATCGTGGAGATATATGGGCCGGAATCCAGCGGTAAGACTACAGTCACACTGCACATGATCGCGGAGGTTCAGAAACGGGGAGGCATTGCGGGCTTTATAGACGCGGAGCATGCCCTTGATCCTGTGTATGCCAAGAACATTGGCGTAGACATTGACAATCTGTATATTTCCCAGCCCGATAATGGGGAGCAGGCGCTGGAGATCACCGAGACCATGGTACGCTCGGGAGCGATAGATATTGTGGTGGTTGACTCTGTGGCGGCGCTGGTGCCCAAGGCGGAGATTGACGGGGATATGGGAGATTCCCATGTGGGCCTGCAGGCGCGTCTGATGTCCCAGGCGCTGCGGAAGCTCACCGCTGTGATCAGCAAGTCCAACTGCACGGTGATATTTATCAACCAGCTCCGTGAGAAGGTGGGCGTGATGTTTGGAAACCCGGAGACGACCACAGGCGGTCGTGCGCTTAAGTTTTATTCTTCTGTGCGCCTGGATGTGCGCCGGATAGAATCCTTAAAGCAGGGAGGGGAAGTGATCGGAAACCGTACCCGTGTCAAGGTTGTAAAGAATAAGATTGCGCCGCCCTTTAAGGAGGCGGAGTTTGATATTATGTTCGGAGCGGGGATTTCCAGAGAAGGGGATATTTTGGATCTGGCTGCTGATATAGATGTAGTTATGAAATCGGGTGCGTGGTATAATTATGAAGGCAATAAGATCGGACAGGGACGCGAGAATGCGAAGCAATATCTCAGAGAACATCCGGAGGTGCTGCAGGAGATCAGCGCCAAAGTCAGGGCGCACTATGGATTTGACGGCGCAAAGCCGGCGGAGGCAGGAGAGGGAGCCGAGGAAACAGCAGGAGCGGCAGGGACGGATAAGCCGGCATCAAAGGAAAGCTCCAAAGCTTCCAAGAAAAAGGCCAGTGAAGGGGATGCTGGAAGCGAGGATCTGAAATAAGAGCTTTCAATATGGGTAGCACACGGAAAGCATGCCCGAGGAGTGATGAAAATGAGGGTGACAGAGATAGAAGAATTGTCCAAAGCCCGCAGCAGGGTTTTCATAGATGACGAGTTTGCCTTTGTATTATACAAAGGCGAACTTCGTTCCTATCACATGGTGGTTGGCAAGGAGATTGATCAGAAGGATTATGAGGATATTGTGGGCAAGGTGCTGCCAAAAAGGGCGAAGCTGCGCGCAATGAACCTGTTGAAGAACAGGGAGTATACGGTGAAGCAGCTGCATGATAAACTGAAGGATGGAGGTTATCCGGAAGCTATAATTGAGACGGCGCTCGCTTATGTGGCGGGTTATCATTACACGGATGACCTGCGCTATGCAACAGGGTACATTTTTGATAAGGAGGGTTCCCGCAGCCGCAGGAGGATAGAACAGGATCTGCGTGAAAGGGGAATTGACAGGGAAACGCTGGAGAAGGCATGGCAGGAGTGGGAGGAACAGGGCGGCAGCCAGGATGAGGAGCAGATGATTCGGAAACTGCTGGAGAAGCGTCACTATGATCCTGATACTGCGGATAGGAAGGAAAAGCAGAGAACCTACGCCTTTCTCCTGCGCAAGGGTTTTTCGGGGGAACAGGTTGGCAGGGTGCTGCGGACTGAGATTTGAAATGACTGGCTGCTACCGAATTGACGCAAAACTTTTAAAGATAAAGAGACTTTTACTTGACATAATCACAATTTGAGTATAAAATTTAAGTGTTGTAAATTGCTTGTTAGAATGTTTTCAGCCTCTCCGGAGGTATGTACATACATTCTATAAATGCCGTGATGTGGCAAACATTTACGGTAAAGTGTACAATGAAAAATAAATAAGGAGGTGCTCCTGTAGATGCTTCAGATTGTAATTGCTGTGATTGTGTCTGTAGTGATAACCGCTGTTGTGACCGGACTTCTTGTCACTGACCATCATAAGAAGACGACGGCTGCAACGATTGGCAACGCTCAGGACAAGGCAAGGGAAATTATCGATGAGGCTCTGAAGACTGCTGAGACCAAGAAACGCGAATCGCTCCTTGAGGTGAAAGAGGAATCTATTCGTACCAAGAATGAATTGGATAAGGAGATCAAGGAACGCAGGGCGGAGGCGCAGAGATATGAGCGCAGGGTTCAGCAGAAGGAAGAGAATATTGACAAGAAGGCAGAAGCAATTGAAAAGCGTGAGGCAAGCTTGACAGCACGGGAAGAGTCCCTGAACAAGATGAAGGACGAAGTTTCCAGGCTGAATGAGCAGCGGGTACAGGAACTGGAACGAATTTCAGGATTAACCTCTGAACAGGCAAAAGA
>CAOKQK010000122.1 GCA_948470905.1 uncultured Lachnospiraceae bacterium
AAAAAGACATCAGGGCTGGGCGCAACCGCCATTGCCCGCTGACTGTATCGGCAAGTGTGTCAGATTTATCCGGCGGGCAATACGAAAGGATAGAGGAGGAATTGAGGAAGCTTATGTGAGCGGAGTGAATAGTGCGGTTTTCCGCTTATTGTAATTTGACCGAAAGCTGTGTATAATAGAATATAACAAAAATAAGAGGGCGCATGGCAGGGTAATGTCAATGTGCCGGGCTGCTGTGTGCAGGCTGGGAAATTTGGCAGTCAGGGATCATAGGGAGAAACGGGGGGTTGTGATTTATGGAATTGACAAATGAGCAGCGCAGATATTTGGGGCTGGAGGCTGTGGAACCAGAGTGGGAACGTGTGGAAATTCCAAATAATTGCCTGAAACCGGAGCTTTCCACCGGAAAGGATATTCTGTTCTTTGACGGTGATATCCTGCGCAAGGTGATCTGGCTTAACGATAAAGGCAGTTTTCTGGAAAACTCCTATCATCTCAGGACCCAGGATGACCGTACCATGATCGCGCCTGTGACTGCCAGGGGGAAGCCGAAGCGTCTGAACGGAGTCAATATCCAGCGCTGCACGCCTTATGGGATGTACATTCGGTTCAGCGGAGAGTACGGGGTCAGGGGAAGCTTCAGCCTTGGAAATTATACCACGCAGCAGACTTGCTTTTCATCAGCCTTTGCAGGGGTTCCCTTTATGGATGTGCAGGGGTTTCAGGATTATTTAGACCGCTGGATCAAGGACACTAACGAGGGCGATCTGGCCGCAATTTGGGCATTCGCAAATGCAAAGAGACGGCATTGCAAATACAGGGAGGGCGATTTTTTCCGTTTCCGGTATGACCGCAGGCACTATGGCTATGGCCGGATCCTGATGGATGTGCGGAAATTTATCAAGACAGGAGGCGAATTTTGGAATATCCTCATGGGAAAGCCTGTCTGCATTTCCATTTACCATATTGTAACAGAGAATCCGGACGTTTGCATGGGGGAATTACAGAAACTGGACAGCTGTCCCTCAGAGTACATAATGGACAATAAATTTTATTATGGGGAATATGAGATCATCGGAAATGCGCCGCTGCCTGACGACCCGGAGGAGATTGATTATCCGGTCATGTATGGACGCTCCATCAGCAGGCTTGACCCGGATAAGATCTGTTATTGCCGGGGAAAGGTTTACCGTGAAATTCCCACAGAAGGAAATGAGCTGCTCCAAAGGGATTTCATGAATCACGGTATAAGCTTTATGCCTTGTATTGACAGGAATCTCGTGGAAGAGTGTATACAGGCGTGTTCCAACGAGCCTTATTGGGCGAGAAAGCAGAAATATATACATACCAATGACCTGCGCAACCCTGCCTTTGAGAAGGAATTGGAGTATGTGAGAAGGCAAATGGGCGTGTGAGCAGGCTGGACAAAGAATTGCTTTTTGTGTGGAATGGGCATGTTTATAAATGGTGACAGGGGGAGGGCAGCTATGGGAAAAGATACGCGTCTTGTAAATATATACCTGAAAATACATCATAAGAAAGTACTGACGATGGATGACCTGAGGTATCTGGCTGAATATGACCCGGAATGCTTTGTGAAAACCTGCAAAAATGTCATATATAACATTCCTGAAGCAAAGCCTATCATGGAGCCTGCCGCCCGGGAAACATTGCAGGATGAATCCAAAAAGGAAGTGTCCGAATGGCAGGGCATAGAGAAGGTGCTGGAAAAATTAAAGCGTCTGGAGAAGAAGGACCTTCCCAATGTCAATATTGACGATGAACAGGTAAAAAGCCTGCTGGGAAATTTGTATATGGAAATGCTGTTCCCTCATAATGATAACTATACTTTTATGGATATGGCGGACAGCGGGAATAAGGCGTTATTTGACCGGAAAATATAATAAGGGAGGGGGAGTTCATTCCCGCTTCAGAGAATATTTCCCGGCAAAGGCGGCAAGCTGTGAGGGATATTCCGCGTTGTCCGTCTTCAGTGTGCGGAAAGATTCATGCAGGTTCAGGTTCCCGGATGTCATATCTATGACACATCCGGCAATATTGGAGCAGTGTCCGGATACCCTCTCTAAATTGGTCAGAAGATCGGACCAGACAAATCCCGCCTCTATGCTGCAGCGATTCTGCTGCAGCCGCAGGGTGTGGTTGGTCCGCATGGTTTCTTTCAGGTCTTCGATCACCTGATCCAGGGGCTCCACAAGGCCGGCGGCGTGCAGGTCATTTTCCAGGAAGGTTGTGAGAGACAGGTCGAGGATCTCATCCACCGCCGCCGACAGCACATCCAGTTCTTCCATTGCCGCCTTGGAGAAAGCCAGGGTTTTGTCCCTCAGTTCCAGGGCGGAATCCGCAAGATTAACCGCATGGTCGGAGATACGCTCGAAATCTCCGATCATTTTCAGGAGTTTTGCAGCTTCATGGCTGTCCGATTCACTGATCCTGCGGGCGCTGAGTTTTACGAGATATGTGCCAAGCATGTCCTCATAGCGGTCGGTTTTTTCTTCTGCGGCGTGTATCTTTGCAGCAAGCTCCGGAGAATATTTTTTCAGGATCGCAAGGCTTTCTTTCAAGGCACCCACAGCGCAGAGCGCCATATCTGCCGCGGTTCTGCGGCACCGTTCCAGGGCGATGGAGGGCGTGGCGAGCAGCCGTTCGTCCAGTTCAGGCTGGACTTCCGGCTGCCCGGCATCTGGCACAAGGCGGCAGACTATTCTTTCCAGCATACCGGACAGGGGGAGAAGCAGCAGCGTACAGAGTATGTTGAACGCCGAATGTGAGACTGCAATCCCAAACAATGTTGCGGGAACGTCAAGGAAAGCCGGCGCAAATGCCAGCTGCAGGATACAGAATACGGACAGCCAGACAGCAGTGCCGATCACATTGAAAGACAGGTGGACAAGCGCCGCCCGTCTGGCGTTTTTGTTTGCCCCTATGGAGGACAGCATCGCCGTGACACAGGTGCCGATGTTTTGGCCCATGATGATGGGGATTGCCGCGCCGTAGCTGACCTGCCCGGTCACGGCAAGTGCCTGCAAAATGCCTATGGAGGCGGAGCTGGACTGGAGCAGGGCGGTCAGCGCGGCTCCTGCCAGTGCGCCCAGGAAGGGATTTTCAAACAGCAGGAATAGGTTGTGAAATGCCGGAATGTTGCCAAGGCCCGATACGGCGCCGGACATGGTCTCCATGCCGGACATCAGCGTGGCAAAGCCCAGGAAAACTGCTCCGGTATCTTTCTTTTTTGCCTCTTTGCAGAACAGGTACAATATGACGCCAATCAGGGCAAGTATCGGTGTAAAGGAGGAGGGCTTCAGCATCTGGATAAAGATATTTTTGCTGTCAATGCCTGCCAGGCTGAGCAGCCATGCGGTGATAGTGGTACCGATATTGGCTCCCATGATGACATTAACTGCCTGCCGCAGGTTCATCAGCCCGGAATTTACGAATCCAACTACCATGACCGTAGTTGCTGACGAGCTCTGTATCACGGCGGTCATGCCCAGGCCGGTGGCAAGCCCGGCAAGCTTGTTTGTTGTCATTTTTCCCAGCAGGCTGCGGAGCTTTCCTCCTGCCCTGCGCTCCAGCGCCTTTCCCATGACGTCCATGCCGAACAGGAACAGGCACAGGCCGCCAATCAGGGACAGTACGTCAAAAATATCCATAGAGACACATCCTTTCTTACTATGTTGTGCTCGTTCCCCAGGCTTCTTCCTCTTATGAAATCATTGTGCCACTTTGACATGAAATCTATTACCGGGAATGTGGAAAATTTTGACCTGTCATCCAAAAACAGCCATTGCCACTGTAGCCGCCGTCATCAGGAATAAACCGGCAAATGCCTTCCTGCTCAGTTTCTCGTGAAAGACAATATAGGAGAAAAGCACTGTCACAAGGATGCTCATCTTGTCTATGGGGACTACGATACTGACAATCCCGTTCTGTATCGCATAGTAGTAGCAGAGCCAGGAGCCGCCGGTGGCAAGCCCTGACAGGGAGATGTAGAAAAGCTCTTTCCTGTCGATGGCTTTTACCTGTCGCTGCTTGCCTTTCATGAAGACGATTGCCCATGCCATCAAAAGCACCACGCCTGTGCGGAGCGCCGTGCCCAGATTGGATTCTACCCCGGCAATACCTACTTTTGCAAGGATGGAGGTCAGCGCCGCAAACACGGCGGACAGAATTGCGTAAAGCATCCATCTGCCATCTGTATCTTTTTCTGCGGTCTGCTTTTTTTCCACCATAAGGAAGATTCCAGCGGCGAGCACAACGGTGCAGCACAGCTTTACAATAAGGTGTTCCGTTTCTCCGAAACAGATGATGGCAAGAAGTACGGTCAGGATTGTGCTGGATTTGTCGATAGGGACTACTTTGTTGATATCGCCCATGGAAAGTGCCTTGAAATAACAGATCCACGATGCGCCGGTGGCAAGCCCTGACAAAATCAGGAAAAACAGGGACTTCGGTTCGATTTCCGGGACCTGGCTGTATGAGCCTACAATGAACACCATCACCCATGAAAATGCCAGGACCACAATTGTCCGTATTGCCGTAGCTACATCGGAATCCGTCTTTTTGATCCCGCATTTCGCAAGGATAGAAGTCAATCCGGCAAAGAATGCCGATAAAACCGCCATGAAAAGCCACATATTCAGATACCTCCTGATTGGTTGAAATTTATGATACCACAATCCGGTACGCTTTATGAACGGTTCTTCGGAATAGTTGGAACCATCCGTTGACGCAGAGCCTCCTGTGTCAACATAATACCATACTCAGGCAAAATTTACTATGAAAATCACAGATTTTCATAGTAAGGATGGCCATCCGGCCGTTTCCTGCCGGGATTATGGACTGGTTTACTATCTGTGTACTGCAGAAAATCTGTGTGTCACCGTCTATAGGCGAAGCAGTAACAGTACAGGCAAGCCCCTTGCGTGAAGTCAAAATCGCGCCCTCACAGGAGTTTGCGAGGCTTGCGAAATATGTCAAATATATGTCATGCTGATAATACATCCATTGAATAACGGAGGAAATCATGGTATGATAAACATGTCCTTATTCTGGATAGGGAACGGCCGAATGGCCATCCATACCATGATCGGTCTGTGGTCATAGAATGGTAAACATGTCCTTATTCTGGATAGGGAACGGCCGAATGGCCATCCATACCATGATCGGTCTGTGGTCATGGTATGATGGTTTTGCCCTTATTCGGGAGCAGGGGCGGATTTCAAGCGGCAGTTTAATATGGAGTCTTACAGGAAATTCTTTGAAGACGCAGGGTATGAGAATGTCCGCTATTATGTTGTTCAGGGAAGGATGCCCTGTGCGGTGGCAGTGATCACAAAGCAGTAAAATGAAAAGAAAATAAGGAAGACAAATTAAAATGATCAGTAAAAAGGAATTTCAGGACCATGCAGAGGCTTTGCTTCGCTTCTGCAGCTATCCGGCAGTCCATTATAAGGTGCTTTTTCATCTGCTTGACACTCCATATCAGGACAGGGCGTTGTCCGCGTTGCGGGGGGAATACCTGAAAAGCGATATTGTGGAGGAACTGTATCAGACGCAGGATATGAACGGCGGCTGGGGCAAACTCCGCTCCAAGGACTATTCCGTGAAAGCCAGGATTCCCACTTCCGGCGTTGGGATCGAGCGCTGCCTGTACATCGGCCTTACCATGGAGGACAGAGACATATTGTTTATGGCGTGCGAATATCTGCAGGATCTGCTGCTTGGCAGGAGCAGTGAGGGCGTTTTCGAGAAAAACGAGCGTGCGCTTCCCTGGCAGAAGGCGATTGTCTGTAACCTGCTGGAGGCGATCACTGCGGACAATCCGCTTTGTGACGAAACCTACCGACAGTGGCGGTATATCGCAGGCAGGGCGTATGAGGAGGGGGAGTATTCCTATGAAAAGGACAGGGCGGCCCAGCACGAGGTATTTTTGACGAGAGAAAGCCGCCTGGTGCCCATGCAGAGTGAATTATTATTAAAGAGGCGCCGGGAGATACCACCTGCCCTGGAAGACGCAATGCTAAGACACTTGGGGAGGAGGGCAAGTGAAAACGGCTATTTTTGGGACAAAACTCCCCACAAGCTGCCGGACAGCTTTGTCTATAAGCAGACAAGGCGATGGTTTGAAACCTTTTACTATATCAATCAGTTCAGAGGCTCCAGGATCTATCTGGAGAATGCGGTGGAGTGGATTTTGGAAAATGCCCGGGAAGACGGGCTGTGGGACTGGGGGCCTCAGGTGAAGGACCCATGGGGATATTTCAGATATTTTTCCTGCAGCAGGCATTACAGCCATAACCGTGTTGTGGATTGTACGGTGGAGGTGCTGGATTTTTTGAAAAAATATATGGAAAACAACGATATGTAGAGGGACAGCCCAGGAAACCGGCAGATTACCAGCATATGTTTGGCTGATAGCTGAAATGGAACAAGTGGCATTCCATGGAATAAGGGCATTCCCGGGAAAGGAATCTTACATGAAAAAAATTGCGATTGTAACAGGTGCTTCCGGCGGTATGGGACAGGTATTTGTGCGGGAACTGACAAAGGAAGTTCTGGATGAAATCTGGATAGTCGGAAGAAACGGGCAGCGGCTGAATGGGCTGAAAAAGGAATTCGGGGAGAAAATCGTACCCATATGTAAAGATCTGACTCAAAGTGCAGATTTAATATCTTTTTCTGATTTGTTGAAAGTGCAGAAAGTGTCTGTGGTATGGTTGATAAATAATGCCGGAATTGCAAGAATGGCGCCCTCAAAAGATTTTTCATTTGAGGAAATAGGGCAGACCATCGACTTGAATTGCAAGGCTCCGGCTGCCCTGACCAACCTTTGTATCCCCTTTATGGAAAAGGGGGCAAAGATACTTAATGTATCTTCCGCTTCTTCTTTTCAGCCCGTGCCTTATATTAATCTGTATGCTGCAACGAAAGCCTTTGAACGCAGTTATTCCCGGGCGCTGCATGCGGAACTGAAGCCCTGTGGGATTACAGTGACGGCAGTTTGCCCAGGCTGGGTAGATACAGATATGCTGTCAAGGGAGATAAATGGAAAAAAAGTGCGTTTTCCAGGAATTGTCGCGCCTGAAAAGGTTGTGAAGAAGGCACTGCGAGACGCAAAAAAGGGTAAGGATATGTCAGTCTGCTCTTTTTATGTAAAATGCCAGCATATCAATGTAAAGCTGCTGCCGCAGAAATGGACAATGAAAATCTGGCTCTATGGCATTAAAAAGTATCTGTGAGGGGAGAATGAAAAATTTATTTTATACGCCCTTGACGGCAGCCCCCCTTAACAATAATGAAATTTACAGAGAAGTACTGCCTCAAAATACGGAGCTGGCAGGATACATCCGCTGTTTCTGGGGAAGTGAAAAGCCCCATAGGTATGTGAAGGACCGTCCGGGCGGTTCCATTGTGGTTCCCGATACCTGCGTGGATATTATCTATGAGGTGGATCATACCGCAAATACCATTTCAGGAGGGTTCTGCGGGATCAATGACGCTGCGTTCTGTTCTCGATATAACGGGGCGGCAGGACATCTCATTTCCACCTTTGCCGTCAGGTTTTATGCCTGGGGCGCCTATGCTTTTTCTGAGGATTCCCTGAGAGATACAGTGAATGTTTTTCTGGAGGTGCCGTCCAGATTCCGCTGGCTGGACAGGCTCCTGCGGCAGCAGCTGTTTGAGAAGTGTACTTTGGCAGAGCGGAGCCGGACTGCGGAGGAACTGTTTTTGAGGAGAATGTCCCATCAGGTAAGGAGTAATCATGTGGTCGATCAGGCAGTAGGGCAGATGGTTTCGCACAGAGGGGCGCTGAGCGCCGCGGGGCTGGCGGGAGAATGCTATATCAGCGGCAGGCAGCTGGAAAGGCTTTTCCGCGAATATATCGGCATCACTCCCAAGAAGCTTTGCAATCTGGTGCGTTATCAGTTTCTGTGGAACGATATTTTCAGAAAGCCTGATTTTCATGTGCTGGATGCCGTATGTCAGTACGGATATACGGATCAGTCTCATCTGATGCGGGAGTTTAAGCGGTATCATACCATGGATATCCCCACGGCAAAGAGGTACGCCTATCATGTCGCAAATATACAATACATTTCCGGTGAAGAATATGATAATGGGTAAATGGAAAAGCAACGGTTCAGACAGGTCAATGAACTGTTGCTTGAAAAATCATAAGAGCAGGAGGATATAATGAATACTTTTGAAAATGCCCAAAGCTTTATTTACCGGAATGCCAGGCCGCTGGATTTGGCCCGCTGGCAGTATCACTTTGAAGACGGTTCCCAGGAGGCGGTGCTGAAGGCTCTTGCCTTCTATCAGAACGAGGACGGAGGATTCGGGCATGCGTTGGAGGCAGACAGCTTTAATCCGGGTTCCTGTCCCATCCAGACCTTGACGGCAATGGAGATACTGCATGAGATCAAAATGACAGACCGGACAAATCCCATTATCCGGAATATCCTGCGCTATCTTGAAAGCGGTGCGGATTTTGACTGCTCGCGAAGGAAATGGCTGAACACGGTGCCTTCCAACAATGAATATCCCTGTGCCATCTGGTGGAAGTATGACAGTGAGAAGGAAAGCCAGTCCGGCTATAACCCGACGGCGGGCCTGGCGGGATTTGCGGTCAGGTATGGGGATGCGGAGAGCAGGCTGTACCGGCTGTCCTGCGAGATCGTAAAGGAGGCTGCAGAGTGGTTCTGTGCGAAGGTTCCCTTTGAGGAAATGCATGAGACAGGCTGTTTTATCCGCCTGTATGAATACTGTGCGGAAGCGGGGGTGCAGCTGTTTGACATGGTGCTGTTTCTGGACAGGCTTAAGGAGCAGGTGAGCTGTAACATCAGCAGGGATACGGAGAAGTGGAAGACGGATTACTGTGCCTTCCCCTCCCAGTTTATTGATTCAAAAAGCAGTCCTTTCTACGGGGACAACATGGAAGTGGCAGCCGCGGAGTGCCGTCATATAAAGGAGAATCAGCTCCCGGACGGTTCTTATATGGTTCCATGGCAGTGGTGTAATGACCATAAGGAGTATGAGGTCGCGATAAATTGGTGGAAAAGTGATATCATCATTAAAAAGCTGCTGTATTTGAAAGAGGTGGAAGGAATATAGGGATCAGGGGAGAAACGATTATTTTTATCAGACCCTTTTGGATCATGCCGGATTGGTCGGCATGGTTCATAAGGGTCTTATTTTATTTCTGCGGGCAATGAGCCGCAAGGGTCATATCTTCTTATGCCTGCAGCAGGGGATTTGACTCAGCTTTCGGGGCAAATGATAAATTGTATGTTGACAGAAAGATACTATTAATCTATAA
>CAOKQK010000123.1 GCA_948470905.1 uncultured Lachnospiraceae bacterium
CGTCCGCAGAGGCGTCCTTTTCAGCGCTGCCAAACCAGCTGCTTTCGTCCGCAGAGGCGTCCTTTTCAGCATTGCCCGTCCAGCTGCTTTCGTCCGCAAACGCATTCTCGCTGCCTGCGAGCGCACAGGCAGCATCGATTCTGATCATGTCCTCTTTCTCAGTAAAGACACCCTCACCTGTACGCAGATAATACTCCGCTGTCACGGTTCCCGCATAAGCCTCATCCTGCCTGATCAAATCGGCTACAACAAGTGTGTCCCTGGGATTTTCCAGTGGCGCGTACTCTACGAGCCTGGGCTTAAGGGCAATCTCCCCATAAAAGCCGGACGCAAATTTCTTCCCGTCAAACTCCCTGGGCAGACGCTGCAGTTCCTGCATTCTTCGGACAGTCTCCGCTTCTAATACAGTATTTCCTCCCGCGACAGTATTGTCATCTGCGACGGCTGCCTCTTTTATCCCAATTTTGGCTTCCTCTGCATCATTCATTCCTGACTCATGCGCCCTGCCTGTCAAGACACCCGTTCCCAGCTCATTCTCCATCCCTCTCAAGGCATCTGCACGCGCCATATCATACACCGCGGCAAAGTTGTTTTCTTTCCTCTCCCTTGTGTAGATCACAAATCTGGTAAACGCAAAATACTTGTCCACCGCATAAAACTGGACACAGTGTTTCCCCGCCTTCAGGTATGGCAGCTTCACGCACAGCCTGTCCACATTGTTCCGCACATTGTCCCGCCAGGAGCCACGGTGCTCGTCATTGGCTTCCGTCTCCGCAATCTGTATTTCTCCGCCGTCCACGGACACCCCGACCCGGATATGTCCTGTGGAATTCAGAGACGGGAAACGGTGGATTTCCAGGGTAAACTCACCTTCTGAAGTAAAAGTGACAGGGTATCCCAGGCAGGGACAGCCTGAGCCCAGTCCGGCGTTCCCGCCCAACCCTGCAAACTGTTCCGGCTCCCGGCTCACGCATGCCTCCACCAGCGCGCCAAAGCCCCTTCCCAGCCGCCTGATCACCTTAAAGTCCCCGCAGGATGCCTGACCCGCCTCCACAGCCACGATCCCGTCATCCTCCACGGACATCCATCCGATACCTTCCGCTGGCGCCTTTCCTGCATCCTCCGCGGATATCCGTCCGATACCTTCCGCTGGCACCTTTCCTGCATCCTCCGCGGATATCCGTCCGATACCTTCCGCGAACACCTTCCCAGCGCTCTCCATGGACACCTGCCCCACGTTTTCCGCAGACACCTGCTCCGCATCCTCCACGGACATAATCCCCGCATCTTCTGCTGACTTCCTCCCGCCGACTTCCGCGGACACAATCCCTGCATCCTCCGCAGACACCCTGCCAGCATTCTCGATGTAAACCGAATTTCCGGGAACGTACACCGTCTCCACAGGAATCTCTATCCTTCCGCCCCCTGTTTCATCCGTTACAACGATTACCCCCAGCCGGTCAGTCGACACCTCCTCTACAGACACCGCCACACGGCGTTCCGTCCTGACGTCTCCCTCTGCCTCGGACAGCTTCACCCATTCCGGAGCCGTAATACGGAATCGAATCTCGCCCTCTCCCCTATTGCCGATTTCCAGCCATTTTGAGGCAGGCCGCACAAAGGTAAGCCGGTCCGCTTCATTCCAGAGATCGACCCTCATGCCTCTTTTCCCAAAAGTCAGGCTGCCGCATGCATTTCCTGCCGAAAGAGGCGGGGTACATAGCGGCATCATCGCCGCCCTTGGGGGAGGGAAGCCCTCCGGATTCAGGATACCGTTCCACTTGCCGCCCGAAAGCCTTGTATTATAATAGATCACCAGCCGCCTGCGAGCATCCTCATATTCCCTGGTCTTCCCCGCATATTCTGCCGCCGCCTGCATGTTTCCCCTATCGTACATCAGGGTGCTCCTGTCACCGTAATACCAGGCGAGATTGGTAAAATAAGCCGCATGAATGCGCATCAGCACCAATTGGAAAAAGGCATCCCTCTCCTCCCCGGGCAGCGACGCGTAAAGGGCATTCCCCTTTGCAAACATTTCCTCATAGGCATGGATCCTGACCGCTGCCTCGTCCCCATAGGCAGTCTGGGAAAAAGCGTCCGTATCCATCATCTCCACCTTGCGCATGTTGGTAAGCTGGGAGAAATCATTCAGAAGCTTTGCCGTTTCCGCGCCGATCCCGCCGGAGAAATTGCGGTCTATCCAGTCCGCCACATACCGGTCCACATCCTCAGTCAGCGCATCCTCCCTGCCGATTTCCCACGCCAGCCTCAGGAAAAATTCAATCTCCTGCTCCAGGGGCTTCATGACACCCACATTCATCACCCAGAGTTTGCGTACCCCTTCCGCGTAAGCCTTTCTGAGCTCATTTGCCGTATGCGCCAGCGGGATGGAACACAGGAACACATAGGACATTCCGGGAGGCGCCCAGTAGGAATTGTGATAATAAATGCCGTTCCCTCCACGGCGCTTCCTCTCTTTTTCTGAAGGATAACGGCGGATATAGCCATAATTGTCATTGGCCCACACCAGCGTCACGTCCTCCGGCACCTGCAGCCCCCCGTCATACAGGGGCAGTACCTCTTTATAGGGCACAAAGGTCATCATGGTGTCATGCCCCAATGTATCTTTTAAGAGTCTCTGCTGGTCGGTCATGACTGTCTGCAGCAGCTCTATTTTCGCCGCCTTAAGCTCCTCCCCTGTCAATCCCTGAAAGGCCGACGTCTCAAAACCTGAATCATGGATGCCCCTCATGCCGATGGTGTAGCAGACCTCGAAATCCCTGTTCTGCTCCACGCTCTCCCGCCAGTATTCTTTCAATATTTCCCTGTCCCGTCCCGGTCTGGAATAGTCATACCTTACGCCCTCATAGCCTTTTTTTGCCAGCCACGGACGCCACTCCCTGTTGTTGGAGCGCATGAGCATGTCACAATGGGAGGTTCCCACCACAATGCCCATCCTCTCAGCCAGCGCGCCGTTCTCTTTCCTGACATTAAAGGAATTGACATGCATTGCCGGCCAGATATAATTTGCCTTCAGCCGCAGCAGCAATTCAAAGACCTTTTCGTAGGTTTTGACCCCGATGGTCTCCTCGCCCATGTAATTCTTCACCCAGGCCTCCAGCTCCTCCTCATCGTTAATAAAGATACCCCGATACTCCACGGAAGGATGATCCTCTTTGAAAAAGCCCTCCGGCAGCACATATTCATCCTTTCTTTTCACAGGGACATCCGCCCAGAAATACCAGGGGGACACCCCGATACTCTGGCTGATCTCATAGATGCCGTAAATCGTCCCCCTCCTGTCGCTGCCCTCAATACAGAGCATGCCGCCCCGCACCCGGATCCTGTACTGCTCCTTATGCATTCCGGCGGCGCTTACAGTCCGAATGCAGATTTTTGTCTCCGAGGCCTCCCCCAAAACCTTTTCCCCGAAAACCTTTTTCAAATCCTTTTTCAAATTTTCCGCCGCAATCTTTACTGCATCAGATTCATCCTCCCCATAGACTACCGTACAGGGATGCCCTTTCCCCAAAACAAAATCCATTTTACCTGTTTCCCCTTTGCTTTTTCGTTTTCCATTCACTGCTCCCGCTCAACCGTTTACCGCCTCCGGCTTTTCGCTCTCTGCTTCCGGTCGTCCGCTCTCCGCTTTCTGTCTTCTGCCCTCCGCCTCCGGTCTTCCGCTCTCTGTTCCCGGCTTTCCCAAGGCACTTTTTCAGCCGGCCCTCTCTGTCTCAGTTCTTCCACAACCTCCACAGCATCCAGACTGCAGGCCCTGCCATCCGTAAATTCGGGAAGTTTCTCCAGAAATACCTTGTCGTCTTGATGCAACGCCTTTATCCTTACGGTCAGCTTCTCCGGAAATCCAAAATACCCCAGGCTGACCGGCACCTGCTGCCCTGTATAGAAATGGTCGTTAATCTTCTCTCCATCCGCAAATATCTCCATAGAATACCCGGAATAACTCAGCCACAGGAAAATATCCCTGCCCTCGCTCCTGTCCAGGCAGCTTTCCGCATGAACTCCCGGCTGGCTTTCCGCACCATCTCCCAAGCGGCTTTCCGCATTATCTCCAGGGCATTTCCCTGAAGATTTCTCTACTCCCTGCTCCTGTCCGTCAAAATACTTCACCCGGATTTCATATTCTGCTGTTTCTCCGTCCTTTTCCGCTGTTTCCCCATCCTGGGAAAGCTTCACAAATTCCACTCCTGCAGGCGTGATATCCGCATGCCTCTCATAGACCGCAAGCCGCCCCTCCATGCCTGTCTTCACGAAGCCTGCAGGAACCTTTTCAAGCTCCGGATAAGTGAGGATTTTGCTGTCAATGCCGCCAGTGATTACCAATCCGCCCTCCTGGACCCAGACATAGTTATTGTTGATCACAAGATAATCTCTGTCAAGGCTCACCTTAAAGGCATTCAATGCCTGCTCCCTGGTAAGGTGCAGCACATCCGCCGGCATGCCGCCTTTCCAGTGATAGGCAGCCCCGGAATCCTCTCTGTAGTCCCCATAAAAGACAAATGTATCATGCTCTCCCCCCAGCCTGCAGAGAGGCGTGGCAAGGGCATATTCCAGCACCGCATCCCCCAGCTGCATGTTATAAGGGAAAAATCCGTATGCGCCGTCGGCTAAATCCACCGGAGGGAAAACAACCTCCCCTTCATCTGTCAGCCCCCTGAAAACCACATTTTCATGTATTTCCATGGTGCGGCGCCTCTGGTAATTGCTGAAAAACACATAGCCATGAGTACCGTCATGGCGGCAGGACTTTCTCAATGTGTGTCTGTCCTCCGGCTTCACATTCTCCGGATCGATCTCTGCCGGCAGCGTGGCGAGGTCTTCCCCGAAATCCCGCAGAAACAGCGCCAGAAGCTTAATTTCCCGATAAGTGTCAGAGATCGTGCCATACTGCCTCACAGGCGCGTTGAAATCATAGTTGATCTCCGGAAGGTCATTGTTGTTGATGTACTTAGTGGACAGGCTCTCCTGCAGGGTGGACAGCCTTCCCTTGGGATTGCTGCCGCCGTGATACATATAATAGCCCAGCAGCGCAACACCGCTGGCAAGCTTTACATGAGACATGGCACCGATATCCGTGCCGCTTGCAACAGGCCTCCTGTGCGCAGTCACCTGCATGCCCCCGCCCAGCTCCGCTGTCAGATAGGGGTATTTCTTCTCGTCAAAGGCTGTGTTATCTCCCACCTTGTGGTCGCAGGCGATCAGGGCATCGTTGCGCACATGGCTGATGATATAGTTGGCGTTTGCCTCAATTTCTCCGGTGCTCCTGGCCCAGGGCGCCTCGCAGTAACCTCCCATCACAGGCAGCGCGTCCCCAATGACTGCACCACCCCAGCCTGTGGCGGTATACATCGGCACCTGGAAGCCAAGCTCTTTTGCCAGCGCCATCAAAGTGCGCATATGGGCGTTTCCTTCCTCACCGCGCATCCCTCCCACATGCCCATACTCATTTTCCAGCTGTACCCCTATAACAGGGCCTCCATCCCGGTCCATCTGCCCCCTTACCTGCTTTGCCACCTGGGTCCAGTAACGCCTCACATAAGACAGATAAACCTCGTTATCAGAACGGAGCCTGACTCCCTCGTCCTTAAGGTCTACCACCCAGTCGGGGAACCCGCCGTTTCTGCACTCCCCATGCACCCAGGGCCCCAGCCGCAGAAACACTTTGATCCCCACCTTTGCGCAGAGCTCCACATACCTTTTCAGATTGCGGCAGCCGCTGAAATCAAAGATGCCCTTCTGCTCCTCATGGTGCAGCCAGATCACATAGGCAGACACGATCTCCACGCCCCCCGCCTTCATCTTACGCAGGGACTCCTCCCAGAAATCCTCCTTATACCTGCTATAGTGCATTTCCCCCATCACCGGGAACCAGGGGCTCCCATCCTTCATCAGATACTGACTGTTGTAGGTAATTTCCATAATAAATCTGTAACCTCCTTCTCAAATATGAATTTTCCGCAACTATTCAGCCACCCCTTTCGCGAAGTCAAAATTTCGCTTCAAGGGCGATTTTAATCGCCCTGCAATTATTACGGGACTTCCAGGCGCCAAAATGCGTTTTTTGCGGATGCCCTTTCCGCAATGGGTTTCTGTGTGCATCAAAGCAACAGTTCTGTGACCTGTTTGAACTGTTACAATTTCCCTGCCGTCACTCCAGGATCCTGTCCGCCTCCTTAATTCTGTAGACACGTCTCAGTGAGTCATTGATGCGCTCCTCCGAGATAACGCCATCCGCCACTGCCTGCAGCACCCCTTTATATGCTTTCTCAAAATCCTCCGGCATCAAAAGCATGTCACAGCCAGCCTTCAGCGCCATGATCGCCGCTTCCTCCGCACCGTAATATTCGGAGATGGCTTTCATATTCAGCGCATCCGTTATCACGACCCCTTCAAACCCAAACTCCTCCCGCAGTATCCCGGTTATCAGATCCTGTGAGAAAATGCAGGGATCATCGTTTCCCGTCAGCGACGGCGCCGACATATGCCCCACCATGATCATATTTGCGCCAGCGTTGATGCCCGCCTGAAAGACAGTCAGCTCCTCCGCCCTAAACTGCTCTGCCGTCCTGTCCGTAAAGGCAAGCCCCTTGTGTGTGTCCGCCGTAGTGCTGCCAATCCCGGGAAAATGCTTCAGGCACGCCGTCACCTTCTGCTCCTCCAGCCCTCCCATCATTGCCGTCACAAAGCCCGCCACCGTCGCCGCATCGCTGCCGTAGGAACGCTCCGTCATCACACTCCCTGACACATTCGCAACATCCGCAACCGGTGCAAAATCCAGGTTGAACCCCAGCTCCGCCAGGGTTGCCCCGATGCTGATGCCCGCCTGACGCGCCGTCTCGGGATCATTTGTGGCACCAATCTTCCTGGCATTGTCAACCTTGTTGCCAATCCCTGCATTTGCCACACGCGCCACGCCTCCCCCTTCCTCGTCCACAGCAAGGAAAATAGGATACTTACTGTAATTCTTTGTATTGGCAAGCATTTCTGTAAGCTGCTCCCTGGATTGTATATTCTTGGCAAAATAAACCAGCCCGCCCACCGCATACTGTGCCAGAGCCTTCTGTGTCCCCTCCCCTGCCCTGGTGGCTGTAGACACCTTCGTAATCGCCTCCGGCGTCACGATGAACAGGCCCGCCACCTTGTCCTCCAGGGGCATGACTGCGATGATCTCATTCACAATCTCATCCAGCCTCTCCTGAGGCGTCGGTTCTGCTATCACTACCTCCGGTGTCGGTTCCGGCGTGGCAATGGGCGGCTCCGCAGACAGGATCTCATCTATCTTGTCCTGACTGTCCTGGACCTCCTGCTGCTCCTTCTCCTCTCTCAAGGTGTTCAGTTTCTTCACCCCCGCCACCACGCAGAACGCAGCTGCCAACAGCAGCAGGCTGAGCACCACATACGCCGCTACCTGATTTCGGATTCTCCGTTTTCTCCGCATCTCCCTCTTATTCTTTTTATCATTCAGGATCTCGTCCAGCATTTCATTCCGTTTTTCCTCCTGCCCGTCCTGCTGAACCTCTCCCTGTACTATGTCCTGCCCCTCTCCCTGTGCTTCCTCCGGCCCTTCTTTCCGTGCTATGTCCCGCTCCTCTCCCTGCGCTTCCTCCGGCCCTTCTTTCCGTACTATGTCCTGCCCCTCTCCCTGTGCTTCCTCCTGCTCCTCTTTCCGTGCTATGTCCCGTTCCTCTCCCTGTGCTTCCTCCTGCTCCCCTCCCTGTATCTCGTCCCACATATCTTCCTGTCTCTTATTCCGCCCTTTGTTCCGTCTCCTGCTCATATCCTCTCCTCATCACTAACCTGTATTTCATGCCGCCATGCCGCTGAACATTGTCCTTCTTCGATGCCCGTGTCCTGAAATCACCTCTATCTTACCTTATATTTACAGATTTTTCTACTAAAAATATAAAAAATCAGGCAAAGAAGGTTTTCTCACTGTAACAGTCCAGTGACCTGTCTGAACTGCTACTTTCTCACAATCTGCACACAGGATACATGCTGCGAAGCTGCAAAATACATTGCGCACCGGCAAGCGTGGTCCAGCTTCGCTGGACACACACGCAAAAAAAGAAACGGGGAAAACCCCCGTTTCTTATCATTCCTCCACTTAATCTTTCGTATATATATTCTTTTGTATTTGAATTTTACATAGTGTAAACTGCAATCTCTTTTGTATCACAATGAAAGATGATAAGACTATTCTACCCAAAATCCCCGCGTATGTCAACAGTTTTCGACAAATTTCCATAAATTTCTATTTTTTACGCCTGCCGTCCTTATTCCCTGTCCCCGCAGTAATAGCTGAAGTACTGTTCCCTCAGACCCTTGTATGTGCCTCTGGGCAGATAGATCTTCACCCCGTTGTCCATGCATATCTCCTTTGCATTCAGGCTGGCAACATATCCAAGATTGACGATAAAGCCTACCCCGATCCTCACAAACTCCTGATAATGTAAGAGCTTATCGTAAAGATCCGTCATGGTCATACGCAGTGTACACTGCGTACCGTTTTCCAGATGCAGACACTGGTTTTTCCCCTGCGCCTCACAGTAAATAATGTCATTTAACTGCACTCTCACAAGCCTCCCCTCAATCCTCAGAAGGATATATCTCCTCCGTTCCTCCAGATTCTTCAGCAGGCCGTCAAGC
Organism: uncultured Lachnospiraceae bacterium; assembly: GCA_948470905.1. Taxonomy (GTDB): domain Bacteria; phylum Bacillota; class Clostridia; order Lachnospirales; family Lachnospiraceae; genus Acetatifactor. Next base: position 8,668 of record CAOKQK010000123.1, read on the forward strand.
ATGGAGAAAAGTTTATCCTCCGATAAGGGCTTCACCATGTACTGCAGCGCATCCACATCGAAGGCCTCCAGCGCATGTTCCCTGGATGTGGTAAGAAAGACGATCCTGCCCTCATAATTCATTCTGCGGAGCTCCCTTGCCGCCTCCATACCCGAAGGACAGAAGCTGCTTTGCCCGTCCGACATATAAATGTCCATAAATATCAGATCCGGCGTATAACCTTCCTCCCGGAACAGACAGAGCAGTTCATCCGTGCTTCTGAATCCCTGGATCAAAAAATCAAGACCTGGCTGCCTTCTCCCATAATCAATCAACAGTCTCTTTGTTTTCTCCAGTTCTTCCGGCTCATCATCGCACAGGGCTATCAGAT
>CAOKQK010000124.1 GCA_948470905.1 uncultured Lachnospiraceae bacterium
ACCGGACGTTATCCGGCATCCTGCCCTGTGAAGCCCGGACTTTCCTCACCTGAATGCAAAGTATATGCCATACTTTGTACAGCATACACAATACATAGCAGCCGCGATTATTTGTTTTACTCACACACTCTGCTTTTGTGCCAAAAGCTTCCGACTAAAATATTATATATGTCCCCTCCCCAAAATGCAAGCGTTATGATAAACAATACACTCTAAAAGGTGCTTTAAGGGTAACAGCTCAGAAAGCCTCATCCGCCCCCTGCCCCAAAAACGTCACACATGAAAGCAGCTGCCTCCGATAAACTCCCTGCAGATGGAATTGTTTGGCAGGCTCTCACTGGGAACGCTCAGAAAATAGTTCAGGAACTTGAGCAGCCTTTTTGCCTCATGGTACTCCGGGGCATCCTTGGGAATCTGGAACAAAAGCGGCTCCGCAAAGGTTTTCAGCACGGCCAGCTCGTAGATAAGGGCGGAGTTGAACATGGCATCGGCGCCCTCCTGGAAGGGGAAGATATTTTCCTCCTCGCCCCTGCGTACAGAAGTCCACATCTGAAGGGTCCTCTGGGCGCTGGAACCCCTGGTACGTGCATCCCTCACCATCCTGCGCAGCAGCCTGCCGTCCGTGGTGGGGATCCTGTTGTGCCCGTCGATGTTCAGGGTGGTCAGGGCGCTGATATAAATCTTGTATTTGCTCTCCTCCGGCAGCGCATAGGACATCTTCTCATTGAGGCCGTGGATCCCCTCCACCACCAGGATGTCGTCCTCCCCCAGCTGCCTGTAATTTCCCCTGTATTCTCTCTTTCCTATCTTAAAATTAAAGCTCGGAAGCTCCACCCTCTCCCCGGCGAGAAGACGGGTCATGTCCTCGTTAAACTGCTTTACATCCACCGCCTCCAGGCATTCAAAATTATAATCGCCATTCTCATCCCTGGGCGTCTGTTCCCTGTCTACGAAATAATCATCCAGAGCGATGGGATGTGGCATCTTGCCCATGGTACGCAGCTGGATGGAAAGCCTGTGTGAAAAGCTGGTCTTGCCGGAGGAAGAAGGTCCCGCAATCATGACAAACTTTACATTGCCCTTACTTACAATATCCCTGGCAATCTCCCCGATCTTCCTCTCCTGTTCCGCCTCCTGGATCAGTATCAGCTCGCTCATGGAACCTCTGCAGATCTGGTCATTCAAGTCGCCCACTGTCTCAATGGCGACCTTTCTGCCCCACTCTCCGGAAACAGCCATAGTCTCAAAAAGCTTCCGGCGCTCCACAAACCGCTGCACGGATGTGGGATGCTCCTTTGTCGGCAGCAAAAGCATAAACCCTTTCTCATAGGGTACCACGTCAAACCACTTCACAAAGCCTGCATGAGGGAGCATATAGCCATAATAATAGTCAAAATAGCCCTTGATCTCATAAATATTCACCGTGGATCCCCTGCGGTAACGAAAAAGCTTCGACTTATCCTTCATATCCTGCGCCGCAAAAAGCTCCATGGCATCCTCCAGGGAATATGTCTTTTTCCTGATGCGTGTTTTGACAGCGGACAGCTCTTTCATACGCTTCTTTATGCTGTCGGCGTTTCCGGCATTTGCCTCCACATGCCCCCGCATATTCACATACAGCCCGTTCCCCACCGAAAACTCCACATAGGCCGCCTGTGCCGCCTCGGAACCGAACACATCATATACTCCCTTCAAAAAGAGCATGGTTGCCGTCCGCACATAAGTCTTATAACCCACATCATCCCTTAAGGTAAAAAATTCCACCGTGCAATCTGTCTTCACCTTTTTAAAGAGCTCCTGTATCTTGCCGTTTACGCATACGCCGGCAATCAATCCCCCATATTGATTCTGATACTTGGCCGCAATCGTCTCAAAGGCTGTCCCCTCGGCAAACTGTCTTTCCTCCCCATGTATTGTCACCGTAACCATCCTTATACCTTCCTTTTCCGCATGCCCCGGCACGCATAATTATTTTAAACCAGAGCTCATTCCAGACTCTGCTGCATCTGTTCCATGGCCTCACGCACATCCGCAAGTTCCGTCAGGATTTCCTCCATCCTCAGCTGTTTCCGTTCTCCCTGCATATCTGCGGACCTCATGGTAAGCACAAGACGCTCCAGCACCTTCCTGCGCCGCCCCAGATACTGAAGCAGGACCGGGTGCTTTCCTTTGAGCAGCTTTTCCCCAAAAGAATCATACAGCCGCTGCTCCCTCTCCCCTGTGCAGCCCGCCTCCAAAAGCGCGGCAGTCCCCGCCTCTGTCCCTTCTCTGCCCCTGTCATCAGCGGTCCCGGGAACTGCCTTCATGGCAAAATAAAACTTGCCGTCCTCGCAGACTGCCTCCTCCCGCAGGATCTCAAAGCCCTCCCTGCGCAGAAACGCCCGAAATTCCGGAAGCTCCGACTGAGGCTGCAGGATCAGCTCCTCCAGCCCTCTTACTTTATCCATGCTGTCCGTGAGGATATGTTCCATGAGCCTGCCGCCCATCCCCGCACAGACCAGTGTCTCCGCTTCGCCTTCCCGACAGCTTTTCAGCCCGTCTGACAGCCTGGCCTCTATGTAATCCCCCAGCCCGTATGCCTCTATATGTGCCTGTGCCGCCGCCAGAGGTCCCTTCCTCACATCCATGGCAAGTACCTTGGGGCTTATCCCCGCCTGTACCAGCCAAATGGACAGAAATCCATGGTCACAGCCCACATCAGCCACCCTGCTGCCCTTTGTGACCATATCGGCAAGCATCTGGAGTCTCTTTGACAGCACTACCCTGCCCATCAGTCCAGATAATCCTTTAATTTGCGGCTGCGGCTGGGATGGCGCAGCTTACGGAGGGCCTTTGCCTCAATCTGTCTGATACGTTCACGGGTCACATTAAATTCCTTCCCCACTTCTTCCAGAGTACGCGCACGTCCGTCATCCAGCCCGAACCTTAACCGCAGGACCTTCTGCTCCCTCTCGGTCAGGGTCCCCAGGACCTCCACCAGCTGTTCCTTTAAAAGGGTAAATGCAGCCGCGTCCGCAGGCGCAGGCATATTATCATCCTCGATAAAATCTCCCAGGTGGCTGTCCTCCTCCTCACCGATGGGTGTCTCCATGGAAACAGGCTCCTGGCTGATCTTCAAAATTTCACGCACTCTGTCCGCAGGCATGTTCATCTCCTCCGCAATCTCCTCCGGAGTAGGTTCACGCCCGTATTCCTGAAGCAGCTGCCTGCTGACGCGGATCAGTTTGTTGATAGTCTCCACCATATGCACAGGGATGCGGATCGTCCTGGCCTGGTCTGCGATCGCCCTTGTGATCGCCTGGCGGATCCACCAGGTGGCGTAGGTGGAGAACTTGTATCCCTTCCTATAATCAAATTTTTCCACAGCCTTGATCAGACCCAGGTTTCCCTCCTGGATCAGATCCAAAAACAGCATGCCGCGCCCCACATAGCGCTTGGCAATACTGACTACCAGCCTTAAATTGGCCTCGGCAAGGCGCTTTTTTGCCTCCTGGTCCCCCAGCTCCATCCTCTTTGCCAGCTCAATCTCTTCCTCCGCAGAGAGCAGGGGAACCTTGCCGATTTCCTTCAGATACATGCGGACGGGGTCCTCGATGCTGATGCCGTCGGGAATGGTCAGGTCCAGGTTCTCCACATCCACGTCTTCATCCTCATCGCTAAGGAGTATCTCCGCGTCATCCATATCGTCATCATCCGTGATACGGAGGACATCCACGTTATTCTGCTCCAATGCCTCCAGTATCTTTTCAAACTGTTCCTCTTCCAAAGGCATATCCGCAAAAAATTCACTGATTTCCTGGTATTCCAGCACATTCTTCCTTTTCTTTGCCATGTTGAGGAGCTCTTTTACCTTCTCATCAAACTTTGCCTGTGTGTTTTCATCCATTGTATTAAACCTCCGCTATATTCTTGTCGCTGCGCTTGTTTTATATATTTACCCTATTCCAGTGAAATATGCGTTTTTGCAAGCTCCTCCAACGCCTTCTTGCCCTCTATCGCCTGATTTAAGGCGCCCACATCGCTGCCAAGCCGTGAAGTATGGTACTCATAACTGTTTTTCTTCACGGACACCAGAATGTCGTGGAACGCCTTCTCCTTCTCCTGGACGGTGTCCAGCCGGGGCAGGTTCGTGTTAAAAAGCTCTGCCACCTGCTTCTGCTCCTCCTCGTCCTCAAAGGCACTGATAATGTCCGCCGGGCGGAATATTCCCGCCTCCAGCTCCTGAAACAGCCTGTCCGCCACCCTGCGGTACGTTCCTTCCGTGAAATCCTCCGCGGAAATATACTTTTTGATCTTCCCATACAGCGCCGGCTCGTCCACGATCCACGTGATCAGCAGCCTCTGTGCCCTCTTTGCGCCTTCCTCGGGTGAATTCTTCTGCCGGGCCCCGGATTTGGGGCGCTCCACCGGCTTCGCAAGCCCTGTCTGCGCCGCATAACCCGCCACAAGCTTCCGCAGGTTCTCAATCCCTATATAATATTTCTCCGCCACTGCCTGAAGATAGTTATCCCGCTCCAGTTCTTCCGTAAACCGGCACAGCCGCATGGCAATCTCCCTGTGGAACCTGGTCTTGGCCTCCGGATCATTCATGTCAAACTGCTCCTGAAGGACCCTGATCTCAAAGAAAAAGCTGTTTTCCGCCTGCCGTATCCTCTCCTCGAAGGCATCTCTGCCAAAGGTCTTCATAAATTCGTCCGGGTCCTTGGCGGGACGCATGTCGATCACCTTTGCCGTAAGCCCCGCTTCCCTTAAAATGCCGATGCCCCGCAGCGCCGCCTTCACCCCTGCCCCGTCGCTGTCGTATGCCAGGAGCACCGTATCCGTATAGCGGCGCAGCAGAGCCGCCTGCTCCGGCGTAAAAGCCGTGCCCAGCGACGCCACTGCCTGCCGGAAGTCCGCCTGGTGCATGGAGATCACGTCCATATAGCCCTCGCAGATGATCATATTGCCGCTCTTTGCAGTCCGGGCAAAATTCAGCCCGTACAGATTCCTGCGCTTGTCAAAAACAGGGGTCTCCGGCGAATTCAGGTACTTTGGCTCGCCGTCTCCCATGACCCTTCCGCCAAAGCCTATGACCCGATGATTCCCGTCCTGGATGGGATACATCACCCGGTTCCAGAACTGGCTGACCAGCCCGCTCCTCTCCGAGAAATTCGCCAGCCCCGCCTCCTTGATCAGCTCATCTTCAAAACCCTTCTGACGAAGATACGCCACCAGCTCCCCACCGTTTTTGCCCGCATAGCCCAGCCCGAACCTGTGTATAATCTCATCCGACAGCTCCCTTTTCTTCAGATACTGGTATCCCACAGCCCCATGGGGGGAACGCAGCTGATAATAAAAGAACTTCGCCGCCTCCTTGTTGACCGCCAGAAGCCTGGCACGCCTGCTCTCCTTCCTTCGCATTTCTTCCGTATACTCCACCTCCGGCAGCTGCACCCCGGCGCGCTCCGCCAGCATCTTTACCGCCTCCGGAAAGGAATAATTCTCATATTTCATAATAAACGTATATACGTTGCCGCTCTCGCCGCAGCCAAAGCAATGATACATCTGCTTCCCGCCATGCACCGAAAAGGACGGCGACTTCTCGCTGTGAAAAGGGCAGAGCCCCCAGTGGTTGCTGCCTTTTTTCTGCAGCTTTACATATGATGATATCACATCTACAATATCATTTTTGCTCCTGACTTCCTCTATCACTTCTTCCGGATAGTACATAATGCACCCCTTTACAGCTTATCCCATGACCTGGGTATGTAAATGTCCTCATAGAGGGCGACCGCAAAACGGTCCGTCATGGAACCCACATAGTCACAGACCACCTGTTCTTTGGGCTCTCCCTCCGACAGAAGGAGGATGAACTCCTCCGGCATCTGGTCAACATGCTTCATGAAATGCCCGTACAGTGTCTCCATCAGGACCTCCGCCTTGCCCTCCTCGCTCTTTGCCACGGGATTATGGTATACTTCCTCCATCATAAACCGTCTCATGGCCTGCATGGCATTCCCTATGGGCTCCGACATGCAGATATCGTTTTTGCCCATACTGTTGGTGACGATATCATGCACAAAGTGGTCCAGCCTCTCGCTGGGCGTACTGCCGATCACGTCCCTGATCTCCTTCGGCACATCCATCTCCCTCAGGATGCCCGCCCGCACCGCGTCATCCATATCGTGATGGATATAAGAAATCTTGTCTGACAGCCGCACTACCTTTCCCTCCAGGGTATAGGGATTCCCTTCCGTCTGATGGTTCAGGATGCCGTCCCTCACCTCACAGGTCAGGTTCAACCCCTGCCCTTTTCTTTCCAGCCTGTCTACGATGCGCACACTCTGCCTGCTGTGCTCAAACCCAAACGGGCACACCCTGTCCAGTGCCCGTTCCCCCGCATGCCCAAAGGGCGTGTGGCCCAGGTCATGCCCCAGCGCGATCGCCTCCACCAGATCCTCATTCAGCTTCAGCGCCTTGGCGATGGTGCGGGCATTCTGTGAAACCTCCAGCGTATGGGTCAGACGCGTGCGGTAGTGATCACCCTCCGGTGACAGAAATACCTGCGTCTTGTCTTTCAGCCGCCGGAACGCCTTGCAGTGCAGTATCTTATCCCGGTCCCTCTGAAATGCGGGACGTATATCACACTCCACCTCGGGCTTCTGCCTCCCCTGAGAGTTCATGCTCAGGGATGCATACGGGCTCAAATACTCCTTTTCACGCTGTTCCAGGCTTTCTCTGATCGTCATGCTCAATCCCCCCTGTCCGTTCCGACGGACCCTGTATATCCTGTCCGTAATAAAACGCACTTTAATCCGATATTTTTTGTATTTCTATATCAGCAACATTCCTCCTATATATAATATTCTGCACTCATGTCCAAAATCCTTTTATTATATCCCTCTTAAATGTAGTACAGCCTTCATTTCAACGACAGATGTCATATATAAATTCCGCGCTCTTATTCATGGCGTCCCGCGCCGTCTTCACCGGCGACATCTGGAACACATGCCACATACCCGGGTAGGTGTCCATTTTCACGGGTACATTGGCATCTACAAGCATCTGGTGCAGGCGCACGGAATCGCTCAGAAGGATCTCATTTTCCCCTACCTGGATATAAACAGGCGGAAAACCTTCAAAGTCCCCATACAGAGGCGAGATAAAGGGATCCTTCAAATCCTGCCCCTCGGCGTAAGCATGTACCATCCTGTCAATATAGGCAGCGTCCAGCACCGGATCTACCTCCCCCCTGGTGAGGAAAGACTCCCCCTCGGAGCAAAGGTCCGTCCACGGCGACATCAGCACGATCCCCCTGGGCAGCAGCCTTCCCTGCTCCTTCAGCCTCAATACCAGGGAAAGCGCCAGATTGCCGCCCGCAGAATCCCCCGTGATGATCACATCCCGCGCCCCATAGCCCAGGAGCATCAGGTAATCCCACGCCTTCATGGCATCCTCCGAAGCCGCCGGATAAGGATGTTCCGGCGCAAGCCGATAATCAAAGCAAAGAACATCCATGGAAGTCACCGCCGCAAACTTTGAAGTAAGCGTCCTGGCATAAAGGCTGCTGCCTGTGGAATACCCGCCCCCATGACAATGCAGGATAACATATTTCTTCATATGGGCGCGGTTGACACTGACCCACTCCCCATACATCCCGTCAATATCCACCTCCCGGTAATTGATATCACGGGTATTGCTCAGGATTGTGCCAATATAGTCCTGGGACTGCCTGTGCTTTTCGATATTTGCATTCTCCACCAGCCCGTGGGCACGCCTGATCAGCTGCATCAGGTTCTGATTTCTTCTGTCATTCTTTTCTTTGTTCAATATCTTATATTTGTAAACTTTATTTTCATTCATCTCTCTGTCGTCCATAATCCTCTCCAGCCAAAGCCTCCTCATCCGCCGTTCCCCGCCCCGGGGCTCTCCTTAAAAATGCATCCGTTTTCTCACCGCGCCGCGCATCCTCCTGCTGGAAAGCATCGTGATGATGGCAATGTCCAGAATGGCGCACACTGTCAGGACCACCGCGGACCAGCTCAGCGCTATCTCATCCCGCACATAACGGTCGATCAGCATTTCCAGCCCCATGCATAAAAGCCCCGTGGCTGTAAAGAGATACAACGTGACCGTCAGGAAAGACCTAGGCAGCCTGCGCACACAGAAGGCAAAAACCTCCGCAATCACCGTGACAAGCACCGTGATCGGCAGTCCCAGTCCCCAGAACCACCCCCTGCTCTCCGTGAGATAGGTGAGCATATAGAGATACAACGACACTGCCGCCCCGTCAAAGAGCAGCGACACATAGATAGGCTGCCTCACATAGATCACCGCAGGGATCAGCATTACCCACAGGATCGCACAGACCCCGATCACCGTGAGGGACCACAGAGGACCCCGGAATACGAAAGCATTCAAAATGCCGCACGTCACCGCCGTCGCCAGCAGCACCATGGACACCAGCATCCCCAGATCCTTGCGTTTCACTGTCTCCACCTGCCCCTTCTCCCTGGGAAAGGGCGCCGTCCCGTCCATAAGCTTCTCCAGATCCCGCGGGTTGATCACCGGCGTACTGCACAAGGGGCACTCCCTTGCCAAAGCATCCAGCTCCACACCACAATTCACACAATATGACATCGTTTCTCTCACACCCCTTCTATATTAAAGTTCCGCCTCTGCACTTCTGCCCCTTTTTGGGGGGAGATATTTTCAGCTGCAAGACACGCATCTGAAAATCCTCCCGGGGGCTT
>CAOKQK010000125.1 GCA_948470905.1 uncultured Lachnospiraceae bacterium
CCAGGGCGGCGGGAGGAACCGTCTACACGGCGGAGGAAGCCAAGGAAGTGGCGAACCGTCTGGGCTACCCGGTGCTGGTGCGCCCGTCCTATGTGCTTGGAGGACAGGGGATGCAGATAGCGCTCTCCGACGGGGAGATTGAAGAATTTATGGCGGTGATCAACCGCATTGCCCAGGATCATCCGATCCTGGTGGACAAGTATCTCCAGGGCAAGGAGGTGGAGGTGGACGCCGTGTGCGACGGCACGGATATCCTGATCCCCGGCATTATGGAGCATATCGAGAGGACGGGTGTCCACTCCGGGGACAGCATCTCGGTCTATCCCGCCCATACCATCGGCAAGCTGGTGAAGGACAAGATCGCGGAGTACACCAGACGGCTGGCAAAGGCGCTCCATGTAAAGGGGCTGATCAATATCCAGTTCATCGCTATCGGCGAGGATGTGTATGTCATCGAGGTCAATCCCCGTTCCTCTCGGACGGTTCCCTATATCAGCAAGGTGACGGGCATTCCCATTGTGGAGCTTGCCACACAGGTGATCATCGGCAAGACCATAAGGGAGCTTGGGTTTACGCCGGGGCTGCAGCCGGAGGCGGCTTATTATGCCATCAAGATGCCGGTATTCTCTTTCGAGAAGATCCGGGGCGCGGAGATCAGCCTGGGGCCGGAGATGAAGTCTACAGGCGAGTGCCTGGGCATTGCCCGGACCTTTAACGAGGCGCTGTACAAGGCGTTTCTGGGCGCAGGCGTGAACCTGCCCAGGTACAAGAACATGATCATTACCGTGAAGGATGCGGACAAGGGCGAGGCCATTGAGATCGGGCGCAGGTTTGAGAGGCTGGGTTATACCATCTATGCCACCAGGAGTACCGCGGCGGCGCTGAACGAGGCGGGAGTCAGGGCGAGAAAGGTCAACAAGATTTCCCAGGAGTCCCCCACTGTGATGGATCTGATCCTGGGGCACAAGATCGACCTTGTCATCGACACCCCCACTCAGGGGAGGGACAAGTCCAGGGACGGCTTCCTGATCCGCCGCACTGCCATCGAAACCGGCGTGTACTGTATCACGGCCATGGACACAGCCAGGGCGCTGGTGAGCAGCCTGGAGAACAAGGAGAGCGAGGAGGAGCTGACGCTGGTGGATATCGCACAGCTGTGAAGTGTGAATCTCACACTGCCGCAGCGGGGCGTAATTACAGGAAGAAGGCAGGTGTACAATGGGAACAGATACCCCTAAAATACTCAAAAATAAGATGTTTCTTTATCTGACCGAATTTTTCGCGGGCATGTCCGTGATGGCGGTGGAATTGGGCGCAAGCAGGCTTCTTGCGCCTTATTTCAGTTCGTCCCAGATCGTGTGGACGATCATTATCGGGACGATCATGATCGCCATGGCGCTGGGAAATATTTACGGCGGCAGGAGCGCGGACAAGAATCCCGATCCCGGCAGGCTGTACCGGAGGATCCTTGTGGCCGCCGTCTGGATTGCGGCTATCCCGGTGCTGGGTAAGTATATCATATTGGGGATCGCGGCGGTGGTCATCTTTTCGGTGAACACCAATTTCCTGATCATTGCGGCATTTGCCGCCTGTATGGTCATCTTTGTATTTCCGTTATTTCTGCTGGGGACTGTGACGCCCTCCCTGGCAAGGTTTTCCGTGGACAGCCTGGAAGACAGCGGCAGGACGGTGGGGACGCTGGGCGCCTTCAATACAGTGGGCAGCATTATCGGAACCTTTGTGCCTACTTTTGTGACGATTCCTTCCGTGGGCACCTCCATCACCTTCCTGATCTTTGCGGGCATTCTGCTGGGGCTGTCTGTGATTTATTTTGTCAGCGCAGGGAAGGGCAGGGTCAGGGCGGCTGTCTCGTCCGTGCTGTTTCTCGGCTGCTGCTGCCTGGGGTATTCCGACAGCTTTGCCTTCTGGGAGAGCGGTCTGACCTACGAGGGGGAATCGGTCTATAATTACCTGCAGGTCAGGGAGAATCCCCGGCAGGTGATTCTGTCCACCAATGTGCTCTTTGGTGTGCAGTCCATGTATCTGAAGCAGGAGGGGCTTACCGGCATGTATTATGATTACTGCCTTGCGGCGCCGCTCATGGTGGAGGGCAGGAAGGCAGCGGACTGCGAGGTGCTGATCCTGGGCATGGGGACGGGCACTTATGCGGTGCAATATGAGAGGTATTTCGGGGACCCGGAGAAGGACCTGAAAATCGAAGGCGTGGAGATTGACGGGAAGATCACGGACCTTGCCAGAGAATATTTTCACCTGCCGGAGGAGGTAAAGGTGACGACCTACGACGGCAGGGCTTTTTTAAATGTGGCGGACAAAAAGTATGATGTGATCATGGTGGACGCCTATCAGGATATCACGATTCCCTTTCAGATGTCCTCCGTGGAATTTTTCACCCTGGTGAAGCAGCATCTGTCGGAGAACGGCGTCATGGTGGTCAATATGAACATGCGCGGCAAAGGGGAGGGCAGCATCAACCAGTATCTGTCCGATACCATTTCCACGGTGTTTGGCCAGGTGTACACGGTGGAGGTGGCCGGTTCCACCAACAGGGAGCTTTTTGCCTCCGACAATCCGGATATGCTGGCTGTCTTTGCACAGAAGAAGGAGGAGCTGGACGAGTCCGGCGACCTGTACCGCATGATGCAGCAGGTTTCCCGCGGGCTCACGAAATACCAGGCGGGGAATGCCGTCCTCACAGACGACAAGGCGCCTGTGGAGCTGCTGGGCATGCAGGTGATCGACGAGCTGATAGAGGATGAGGCGGCTTATTATAAGGAAATTTTCAGGACACAGGGGCTTAAGGGGCTTTTGGAAAGTTTTTAGTTATTGCGGAATAATTGCAGGGGATTTACATATACTTAGCATTGATGACCTGCCAGAATCTGGCGGAACAAGTTCCTGCAAGCGGAACTTAAAAACAGCCTCGGAACGGATACGCCCCGGAAGGAAATTACAGCTGTGGACGTAACAGATGTAATTTCCTTCCAGCCAGGGGGGCGTAGAAGTGCAGAGGCGGAACTGGAATCAGGAGGTATAAATATGCAAGAAGAAACCTATCCCTTTGTAGTGCGGCCGCTGCCCTATGAATATGATGCCCTGTCGCCCATATTGGACGAGGAGACACTGACTTTTCATCATGATAAGCATTACAAGACCTATGTGGACAATCTGAACAGTGTCCTGTCGGATTATCCCGAGCTGCAGAAGAAGAGCCTCAAGGAGCTTCTGACCAGCATCGAGACGCTGCCGGCAGCGATACAGATACCTGTCCGCAACAATGGCGGAGGGGTCTATAATCACGAGCTTTATTTTGACGGGATGAAAAGCCCTGTGGGGCAGGAGCCTGTGGGGGCGCTTGCCGAGGCGATCGACAGGGATTTCGGATCTTACAGACAGTGGAAGGAGCAGATGAAGCAGGCGGCAGTGGGGAAGTTTGGTTCCGGCTGGGCATGGCTTGTGATGGACAGGGACGGCAAGCTCTCCATTGTCCAGACAGCGAATCAGGATGTGCCGGACCTGCGGGATTATGTCCCGATCTTCCTTGTGGATGTGTGGGAGCACGCCTATTATCTGCAGTATCAGAACCGCAGGGCGGACTACGTCGAAGGGTGGTTTAACCTGATCAACTGGCGGAAGGCGGCAAGGAGGTATGAAGAAGGCTTCTGTAAGCTGAATAATTTAAGTGAGTCGAAGGCCCATATGCCTGCCTGACCATCTCTGTCCCTGTGCAGGCGGGGTGTGGGCAGCGAGGGATTCGCGGCAGTACAGCAACGGGGCACCGTGAAGTTAAAATTACGTCTCAAAGGGATTTTGTTTGCCTTTGAGGCGTAATTTTATAGGAAACGACATAGTTTATCCCTTTGTGGAAAGGGTTGTCTGAACTGCCGCTGTAATGTTACTCTGCTATAGTAATTCAAAAAAAGATTGCTTAGCGGTATTTATTGTGGTAAATTTATAATGAGGAATTTTTCCCGACAATGTTGACAAGAAGATAATGACGGTAAATGTCGGTCATAAGCTGTGGCAGTGAGATACGACAGTTAGATAGCAAAGGAATGGTTGCAGATGGACAATGTAGCATTCAATGAAATATTTGACATGGAGACTCTCCAGAGACTGATGAATTCCCTGTCAAAATCTCTGGAAGTAGGGCTTTGCATCCGGAGCCCTGAGGGGAAAAGGCTGACGGAGGACAGTGTGTACTGCAAGTTCTGTCACGAGGTGATACAGCATTCCGAGCTGGGGAAAAAGCAGTGTGAGGAATCCGATGTGACCCTGTCCGCATATAAGGAAAAGTCGCCTATGATATGCCGCTGCAAGTCTGCAGGGCTGATGGATGCAGGCATTAATCTGATGGTGGACGGTGTACATATTGCCAGTATCCTTGTGGGGCAGGTGCGGCTGAAGGAGAACGAGCTGTCGGAGGAGGAATACAGGCAGATCGCCCGCTCTCTGAAGTTAGACGAGGAAGAGTACATGAGGGGGCTTAGCAGGATCCCTGTTATCAGCAGGGAAAAGTTCGAGAATATCCTGGAGACCCTTACTTTGGTGGCAGGCCAGCTCTCCCAGCTGGGATATCATAACCTGCAGCAGAGGCAGAAGATCAGCACCCTGGAGAATGTGGAATCCACACTGCAGAAGGACAGGGAGCAGCTGCAGACTCTGGCGGAGAGGGATAACCTGACCGGGCTGTACAATCGGGTAAAATTTGAGGCGCTGATGAAGGAGTACGGGCTTCAGGGGCACAGGCGGATCTGCATGATATCGGGAGATGCCAACAATCTAAAGCTCATGAACGATGTATTCGGGCATGAGGCGGGAGATATCCTGCTCCAGGCGATCGCGGGAAAGCTGAAGGAGACTGCGAAAGGCGACTGGATGGTAGCCAGATGCGGTGGAGACGAGTTCCGGGTGCTCATGCCGGACACGGTGCTGATAACGGCGGAGGACTACTGCGAGAGGGTGCAGAGGAACTGCCGGACCGACAAAAAGCTCAACCTTCCCCTGTCCATAGCACTGGGCGCCGCCGAATGGGATTCGGAGGGCGAGAGCCTGCAGGAGTGCTTTAACAGGGCAGACAAGAAGATGTATGAGAATAAGATGATAATAAAGCAGGAACAGAATGTCCTGGATTATATACTGAACAAGCTTTACGACAAGCAGTATCTGAGGCTGGAAGTAGTACCGAAGACGGCGGCTGTGGCATATGAGTTTGCGCGGTATCTGGGCTTTGACGAGGAGGGTGCGCAGAAGGTGAAGCTGACGGCAATGTATCAGGATATCGGTCTGATCCAGCTGCCGGAGTTCATGATGATCAAGGGCTTTTCCGCCACGCCGGAGGAGATGTCCAACAGGCGTGAGCATGTGTCGAAGGGGCATCAGATCGCACTGCAGTTCGAGCAGACACGCCAGGTGGCTGATTTTATCCTGTGCTCTCATGAGAACTGGGACGGGAACGGGTATCCCAGGAAAATCAAGGGGCAGAAGATACCTTTGGAGGTCAGGATCGTCCGGGTGGTGGATAATTACGTGTATTGGACCACCTATCTGGCGAAGGGGACCAACCTTACAAAGGAGCAGGCAATCGCGAGGCTCAGAGGGCAGGCGGGCAAGATGTACGATCCGGACGTTGTGGAGTGGTTTGTCAGCTTTCTGGGGAAGCATGATCATATTTAGGAATGTTTCCGGAAGGCACGGCGGCAGGCTTGGAACGGGTTCTGCAGGCTTGGAATGGATTCGGAAGGCACGGCGGCAGGCTTGGAACGGATATTCTGAATATGCTGCGGTATGTCTGTCAGAGCACACAGGGAGTATATAATGCGCATAGTAGTGGATATAAAACATAAAAAAGAACCACTGGGTGATTTGTACGGAATCTTTTTTGAGGATTTAAATCATGCGGCGGACGGGGGGCTGTACGGGGAGCTGGTGCAGAACCGCTCCTTTGAATTTGACCCCGTGGACAATAAGGCGTATCATGGGCTGACAGCATGGGAGGTCCTCCAGGGGGACGGGCAGGTGTCGGCCAGAGTACTTACAGGCGGCGCCGTCAGCGGAAAGAACCCCCATTATCTCGCACTGGATATACAGGAAGAAGGCAATGACGTCGGTATCCAGAATATGGGCTATAACACGGGGATTCCCTTAAGAGCCGGTGAGACGTATTATTTTTCCTGCTATGGAAAGAGGGAACAGGATCTGGACAGGGCGGTAAAAGTCTCCCTGCGCGGCGCAGACGGGCAGGTGTACGCGGAGCAGAGGCTGCATTTCGGGTTGGAGTGGGAAAGGCACGAACTGACCTTCCAGGCGCCGGAGACGGACTTCTGCGGCAGGCTGGCTGTCACTGTGGAGGGCAGAGGGAAGGTGTATCTGGACTTTGTCTCTCTTTTTCCCGCGGATACATATAAGGGCAGGCGGGGCGGGCTGCGCAGGGACCTGGCGGAGATGCTGGAGCAGCTCAGGCCCAGGTTTGTGCGCTTTCCCGGAGGGTGTCTGGTACATGACGGGGCGCTGGACGAAGAAGCGCGGGACGCTCAGTATCGCTGGAAAAATTCTGTGGGCAGACCGGAGGACCGTCCGGCGAGAAGAAACAACTGGAATTACAACCAGACCCTTGGGCTGGGGTATTTTGAATATTTTCAGTTCTGCGAGGATCTGGGCGCGGAGCCTCTGCCTGTGCTCCCTGCGGGCTATGACCCTCACCACAGGCGTCATGCGCCTCTGGACAGGCTGCAGCCCTTTATTGACGATGTGCTGGACCTGATAGAATTTGCAAACGGCGGGACGGATACCGTCTGGGGCGGAGTGCGCGCGCAGCTTGGGCATCCTGCTCCCTTTGGGCTGAAGTATGTGGGTATCGGCAACGAGGAGGTGGGAGCCGCTTTCTTTGAGCGCTCCGACATCATTCAGGCGGCTGTGAGGAAAAAGTATCCTGAGATAAAGCTTGTGAACACGGCCGGGCCTTTTGCCGCCGGAGGAGAGTTTGAGCGGGGCTGGGAGAACGCGCGGAAGGTGAAGTCCGATCTGGTGGACGAGCATTATTATATGGCGCCGGAGTGGTTTGTGGCGAATCATGACCGGTATGACAGTTACGACAGGCAGGGGCCGAAGGTGTTCCTGGGGGAGTATGCCTCCTGGGGAAATACCTGGTACAATGCGCTTCTGGAGGCATCTTATATGGTGGGACTGGAGCGCAACGCGGGCGCCGTGGGGCTTGCGTGTTATGCGCCGCTTCTTGCCAATGCAGATTATGTGAACTGGAAGCCGGATCTGATCTGGTTTGACAACCACAGGGTATTTGGTTCCGCCAACTACTATGTGCAGAAGCTTTTTATGGAGCACCTGGGGGAGTGCCTTCTGGAGAGCCGGATAGAGGATGCACCGGAGCCGGTGCTTTTGCCGGGGAGCCGGGGTGTCTTTTCCGGGGCTGGGGCAGCGGCAGGCAACGGGGCAGAGGAAAAGGGGAATGGGCAGAATATTGTGGGCGAAATTCTTTTGTCCGGCTATGAGTCTGATATCGCGTATTCCAATATTGTGTTCACAGACCTGGAAAGCGGTGAGAGACGGGATTTTGCGGACTGCGTCACCACCGGGGAGAAACGCAGGATTTCCCTGCTTCACACCGAGAGCAGGCATTACATGCTGGAGCTGGACGCAGAGGAGCTTGAGGGCTACAGGGGGCTGCAGGTGATATTTGGCAGCTTCGGCGAGAAGGATGAGTTCGTCTGGACACTGGGCGGCTGGCAGAATCAGGACAATTCCCTGACCCAGAGGATGGGCGGCAGAGGTGCAGAGCTTTGCCAGTATGCGTTTACTCTGGAGAAAGGCAGAAAATATCATCTGCAGCTTGAGATCACCGGGAGAAATGTCAAGTGCCGTGTGGACGGCAGGCTGTATCAGGACATAGACAGCCGCCTGCCCCTGGCGCAGCCGTTGTATGCCGTGGCACAGGAGCGGGGTGACGGCAGGGAGATCATCCTCAAAATGGTCAATATCCTGGATATCCAGCAGCCGGTAGAGCTTGTGCTGGAGGGCTTTGCAGAGAAGATATGCACGGAAGGCAATCCTGCAGGTCAGTGTGGGAATTGCGCGGGCGACGGCAACGCAGAGGGTGAATATACCGTGGAACAGTGGCAGATGAGCGGATTTGAGCCGGATGCGGCGAACAGCTTTGAGGAGCCGGAGAAGGTGGTTCCTGTCTATACGAAAAAGAAGGAGAGGCTTTCGGCAGGAGATTCTTCCAGCGCCGTAGTTCTTGCCCTTATGATTCCGGGATGTTCCGTTACAGTGCTAAGGATCTGCCGCAAATAAAGCTAATAGGTTTGGCAGGTAAGCGCCATAAAGGACCGGGTCGGCAGAAAATGGATATAGAAAAAAAAGGAATAGAACAAATGTTCCGGGTTGCAAAATGCTTTGGGGTGTGTTATGATACCGTATGTTGAGGCTGTCGTGCAGACGTCAGCCTTGATATTCCCCCAGGCAGGGCAGCGGGAGATTTGTCTAGGGCTTTGGCAGGATCAGCAGTTATGCCTGTGACGGGATGGGGGACAGCCAGGAAGGCATAAATGACACGGCTCCATGGTCAA
>CAOKQK010000126.1 GCA_948470905.1 uncultured Lachnospiraceae bacterium
TGTCATTGAACAGACCAGCAAGGGTGAGCGGTCTTATGATATTTATTCCAGGCTTTTGAAGGACAGGATTATATTTTTAGGGGAAGAAGTAAATGATACCTCTGCAAGCATTGTGGTTGCGCAGCTTCTGTTCCTGGAGGCGGAGGACCCTGAAAAGGATATACATCTGTATATCAACAGCCCCGGCGGAGTGATCACGGCGGGCATGGCAATTTATGACACCATGCAGTATATCAAGTGTGACGTGTCCACAGTCTGCATCGGGATGGCGGCGAGCATGGGTTCCTTCCTGCTCTCCGGCGGTACGAAGGGCAAGCGTTTTGCGCTGCCAAATGCGGAGATCATGATCCATCAGCCCTCCGGAGGAAGCCAGGGGCAGGCGACGGAGATTGACATTGCGGCAAGGCATATCCTGAAGACAAGGGAGAAGCTGAACCACATGCTGGCAGAAAATACCGGAAAAGATTACGAGACCATCTGCGCCGATACAGAGCGCGATAATTGGATGAGCGCCGAGGAAGCGAAAGAGTATGGGCTGATCGACATGGTTATCAGTTCCCACGACATGCAGGGCAAGTCGTGACAGGCGGAGTCGGCTATAGCAGGCAGGGCAGGCCTTGACAGGCGGAGTTGGTTATAACATGCGGGACGAGGGATGCCTTGTCCTGCGACAACCAGGCTATAACGAAAAAATTGGGAGTATGAAAAAAATGGCAGGAAAAATTTCTAATAATGATATCAGGTGTTCCTTCTGCAATAAAACCCAGGGGCAGGTACGCAAGCTGATTGCGGGACCTGCGGGGGTCTATATCTGCGACGAATGCATTGACATCTGTGCGGATATCCTGGAGGAGGAGATGGAGGAGGAAGAAATTGAAGAATCCTCCCATCCTGAGATCAATCTTTTGAAGCCCATGGAGATCAAGAATTTCCTGGATGAATATGTGGTGGGACAGGAGGAGGCGAAGAAGGTCCTGTCCGTGGCGGTTTACAATCACTATAAGCGTGTGACGGCGCCCAAGGATCTGGATGATGTGGAACTGCAAAAGAGCAATATCATTATGATAGGGCCTACCGGTTCCGGTAAGACCTACCTGGCTCAGACGCTGGCAAAGATTATCAATGTGCCCTTTGCCATAGCAGATGCCACTACGTTGACGGAAGCCGGCTATGTTGGCGAGGATGTGGAGAATATCCTGCTGAAGCTGATCCTGGCGGCTGACTATGATGTGGAACGCGCCCAGTACGGCATTATCTACATTGACGAGATAGATAAGATAACAAAGAAGGGGGAAAATGTATCCATCACCCGTGACGTATCCGGCGAGGGAGTCCAGCAGGCTCTCCTGAAGATCGTGGAGGGCACCGTGGCGAGCGTGCCGCCCCAGGGGGGCAGGAAGCATCCTCATCAGGAGCTGATCTCCATTGATACCTCCAATATCCTGTTTATCTGCGGCGGTGCCTTTGACGGTCTGGAGAAGATCGTGGAGGCAAGGCTGGACAGAAAAGCCATTGGCTTTAATACAGAGATCACCCAGAAGTCCAACAAGGAGATCAGTGAGCTGCTGCAGGAGGTGACACCCCAGGATTTGGTGAAATTTGGATTGATCCCTGAATTTGTAGGACGTGTGCCCATCTGCGTCGCATTGAGAGGGCTGGACAAGGAAGCGCTGGTCCGCATCCTGAAGGAGCCCAAGAATGCGTTGATCAAGCAGTATCAGAAGCTGTTTGACCTGGACGGCGTCAGGCTTAACTTTGAGGAAGATGCCATAAAGGCGATCGCGGACAAGGCATATGAGCGCAAGACTGGGGCCAGAGGGCTTCGCTCCATTATGGAAGACGTGCTTATGGATACTATGTACCAGATTCCTTCCGACGAATCCATTGAGGAGTGCCTGATTACGAAGGAGACGGTCGAGGAGGAGAGCGAACCCCTTACGATCAGTAAAAATGACAGGAGAAAAGGCTTAGAAACCGCTATCTAAATGTGGGTTTCGGTGCCTTTGCAGGAAGGATGCCGTCCCAGTGACGGCGTTCTTTCGTTATACAGTGTGTCCAGAGCAGCCGGATCATACTTGTCTGCATATGCAGGTTTTCCGCCAATGCAGCCTGGGGGTCCCCGTGACGGGCAGGGGAAAAGCTTTACCTGCCCCATACATACAGGCGCCGTGCCCGGGGTCGGAGAAAGGAATTTGTTAGAGATGATTATCAAGAATGTCAGTTTGGAGACAGTGTGCGGGATCACCAGCAAGCTGCCGGACAGCAAATTTCCGGAGGTTGCCTTTGCGGGAAAGAGCAATGTGGGCAAGTCCTCGCTGATCAATGCGCTGATGAACAGGAAAGCTCTGGCGCGCACCAGCTCTCAGCCGGGGAAGACGCAGACGATCAACTATTACAATATCAATGACGCCATCTATTTTGTGGATCTGCCAGGCTATGGCTATGCCAGAGTGAACGAGACAGTGAAGGCAAAATGGGGCAGGATGATAGAGAATTATCTGCATGAGTCAAAGCAGTTAAAGCAGGTCTTCCTGCTTCTGGATATCCGGCATGCTCCTTCGGAAAATGACCGCATTATGTACGGCTGGATTTTGGAAAACGGCTTTCGCCCCATCATTATTGCCACAAAGCTGGATAAGATCAAGCGCAGCCAGCAGCAGAAGCAGCTTGGGCTGATACGGTCTGCATTGGAGGTGGAGGAAGGGACGGTCATCGTGCCCTTTTCCGCACAGACAAAACAGGGAAAAGATAAAATTTATGAAATCCTGGATAAGGTTTTGGAGGAAAACTCATGAAGAAATACAGTAAGGCAGTGGCGAATCTTGCCATTGCGTTCTTAATCCTCATTGCAGTTATTTTTCTGCTCCCCAGGGCGATTGTGTTCTTCATGCCCTTTGTGGTGGGCTGGATCATTGCCCTGATTGCGGGGCCGATGGTTCGTTTTTTTGAGGAAAAGATCAAGCTGAAGCGTAAGATCGGCAGCGCCTTTGTCATTGTAGCGGTCATCGCGCTGGTAGTCCTGCTTCTCTATTTTGTGTCCTCCCAGCTGATACAACAGCTTGTGGGGCTGATCGGGGCGCTGCCGGATATGTGGGAGAGCATGGAAGCCGATTTAAATGGTATTGCTGAGAGGATCAACGCCTTTTTTGACAAGCTGCCCTTTGCGATACCTACCAATATCAGCGAAGCCGCGGAGACGATAGGGGATTATCTGGGGGACTTTTTCGGCAGGATCAGCGCGCCGACCATAGAGGCTGCAGGCAATTTTGCGAAATTTCTGCCCGGATTCTTCATCGGTCTGATCATGGCGCTGCTCTCTGCATATTTTTTTGTGGCAGAGCGGATGCAGATCAACGAGTGGTTCAGAAAGAGCATGCCCGCAGCCGTCCAGCTGCGCTACCGCATGGTGCGGGACAGCCTTCTGCACTCGGTTGGCGGCTATCTGAAGGCGCAGCTGAAAATTGAGGTCTGGATGTACCTGCTGCTTCTGATCGGCCTGGGGGTTCTGCGGGTGGATTATTATGCGCTCATAGCCTTTGTCATTGCGTTTCTGGATTTTATCCCTTTTCTGGGCACGGGAACCGTGCTTATCCCGTGGGCTATCATGAAGATCCTGACCGGGGATTATGGGATGACCATAGGGCTGCTGATCATATGGGGAGTGGGACAGCTTGCCAGACAGCTGATCCAGCCCAAGATTGTGGGGGATTCCATCGGCGTCCCGCCTCTGCCTACATTGTTCCTGCTGTATGTGGGCTATAAGGTGGGCGGTGTGGTCGGCATGATCATCGCAGTGCCCATTGGGCTGCTCCTTTACACCATGTATCAGGACGGGGCGTTCGACACCACCAAAAACAGCGTGCTCATCCTTGTGGCGGGGATCAACCACTTCCGCAGGCTGGGAAAGGATGATATGCTTGAGATTGAAGAAATGGATCAGCGCAACAGGGCGGCAAAAAACGTTCTGGAGAAGCAGCGTCAGGAGGAGAGGCAGCAGCAGGAAGCCCGGAAGCTGGACAAAAAGAAAAGCCGGGGCAGAAAAAAATAAAAATTTTATTTTCTGAAACTTTTTCAAATGAAAAGCGTCTAATAAACTAGAGGGTGTGTTAAAGCATACCCTCTTTTTGCTACGCCGGAGCGAGCGGGAAAAATTTCCTGTACATCCCAGCGCGGCAAAAATCTTTTCTGCCGGCTTATAAAAGCCGCAGAGATTCAGACAGGTCGCTGAACTGCTATCTGAAAAGTCAAAAAAATGTCAAAGGCTGTAATTTTAGTTGCAACTTTGATACAAAGCTACTCTATAATAAATCAAAGATTCCACAGCTCCTAAGCTGTGGGGGAATCAAAGTGAGTCTGGCGGAGGGGAACAATGATGAGAAATATTTTAGTATACAATAATCAGACAGGGATTGCAGAGAAAATGAAGCCATTGTTTTTCAGAGAGGGGATGGAAACGGTGGTGGTGGCAGATACGGAACAGTTGTACAATGCCATTGAGACAATGGAGATCCACCTGCTGCTGGTGGATGTGGAACTGAACGACAAGGGCTGGGACAGGGGGATTGAGATGATCATGAACCTGCGCCGCAAGAGCAGCGTCCCGCTGATCGTGGTATCGGCGCAGTCGGCAGAGACAGCCAAGATCATGGCATTAGAGGCAGGGGCGGACGATTATGTCACATCTGACTGCAATCCGCTAGAGCTGCTGGCGAGGGTGAAATCGCAGCTGCGCAGGTATGTGCAGCTGGTCAATATGTGTGCCAACATAGACCGTATCTACAGAGTGGATGGGCTGGTGATCGATGATGTTCAGAGAAAGGTGACAGTGGATGGCAGGGCGGTAAGGCTGACGCCCATTGAGTACAAGATTCTGCGTCTGTTGGTGCAGCAGAGAGGAAAAGTGTTTTCCAACAGCCAGATTTATGAGAACATATGGCACATGCAGGCGATTGGAGCTGACAATACCATAGCAGTACACATCCGCCATATCAGGGAAAAGATTGAGACTAATCCCAAGGATCCCAGATATCTGAAGGTGGTCTGGGGGAATGGGTATAAGGTTGGTTAGGGCTTTTGTAGAGTGCCGGCATTTAGAATGTAATTCACAGCACATGGATGGAGGGAATCATTATGAGCCAGATAAAGGAAAGCGCGCTGGAGCTGGTCGGAGGCACCCCGATGCTGAAATTAAGCAGGTATGCCGGGAAAGCCGGTGTGAAGGGGGTTACGATCCTTGCCAAGCTGGAGTATCTCAATCCGGCGGGATCCGTAAAGGACCGTGTCGCGTTGGCGATGATTGAGGATGCGGAGAGGAAAGGGCTGTTAAAAAAAGGTGCGACTATCATCGAGCCCACCAGCGGGAATACCGGTATCGGCCTTGCGGCGGTTGCGGCGGCGAAGGGTTACAGGGCAATTCTCACATTGCCCGATACCATGAGCGTCGAGCGGAGGAATCTCTTAAGGGCTTATGGCGCCGAGCTGGTGCTCACGGAAGGCGCCAGGGGCATGAAGGGGGCCATTGAGAAGGCAGAGGAACTTTCTGGGGAGATTGAAGGGTCGATCATTTTGGGACAGTTTGTGAATCCGGCAAACCCGGCGGCGCACAGGGCTTCTACCGGACCGGAAATCTGGGAGCAGACAGAAGGCAGGGTGGATATCTTTGTTGCCGGCGTGGGAACCGGAGGAACGATCACAGGTGTTGGGGGGTACTTAAAAGAAAAGAATCCTGATGTAAAGATTGTGGCAGTGGAGCCTGCGTCAAGCCCTGTCCTGTCCAGGGGGACGCCGGGGGTACACAAGATTCAGGGGATTGGTGCAAACTTTGTGCCAGAGGTGCTCAATGTGGATGTATATGATGAGATTATCACCATTGAGGATAAAGATGCATTTGCGGAGGGCAGGGCATTTGCGGTCAGTGAAGGCATCCTGGTGGGAATATCCTCAGGTGCGGCGCTCAAGGCGGCAGTGATCCTGGCAGGCAGACCGGAGAATCAGGGAAAGACCATAGTGGCACTTCTTCCTGATTCCGGGGACAGGTATCTGTCTACGCCTCTTTTTGGCGATGACTGAAATATTTCCGTTTTTTTTGACTCCCGCGGGCAATGTTTTGGCAGATGCCAAGGTGCTCCTTTGTGAAAGCAGGGGATATTACAAGATAGAAGACAGGGCGGATGCAGGCTGAAAAGGCGGGCAGCCGCCCTGTTGCTTAATGTGCTGTAATGTGTATAAAAATATATTGACATATAGTTGAAGTTGTGCTAATGTACTAATTACATAATACAAAATGGAGGGTAAGTAAATAGAGCTGAAAATGTAGAAGTGAAGAGGCGGAACTGGAATAGAAATAGGAGGGCGGAGGATCAAGATGGACAGTGTACAGTTAGACATGGGAGGACAGGTGCCGGCAGCGCCTGCAAGAAAAAAGGGAATCAGCGGGAGTACTGTCAAGATAATTGCGGTGGCGGCAATGCTCATAGACCATATTGCGGCGGTGGTGATGATGAGGCAGATCCTGGAGAGGGGTTTCCTGGAGATAGCCAATTCGGGAAATCTGACGGAGTTGACGGACTGGCTCATGGAAAACGCAGTATTGTTTTACACTTATCAGCTGATGCGGTATATCGGCAGGCTTGGCTTCCCTATTTTCTGTTTTCTGTTGGTGGAAGGGTTTCAAAGGACCAGGGATGTAAGGAAATATGCTTTGCGTATGGGGGCTTTTGCCCTGATATCCGAGATCCCCTTTGACCTTGCCAACGCTGGGAAGGCTTTTAACATGGGCTACCAGAATGTTTATTTTACCCTTCTGTTCGGGCTGCTGGCACTATGTTGTATTAAATATGTGACTGATCATGAACTGCCAAAGGCGGTGAGGATCCTGTTCAATATAACCGGGGTGTTATCGCCCGCAGCCTATCTGATGATGGCGACGAGAGATCTTTTTTCCGCGGGGCTGGTCGGCGTCCTGGCCACAGGTGTGGCGCTGTTGATATACAGAAAAGTAAAAGGGGGACCGCAGGCACAGCTGTTCTGTGCGAAACTGACCGTGCTGGTCTTCTGGATGTGTGTGGCGGATATTGTCAAGACAGATTATGCGGGCATGGGTGTATTGACTATTGGAGTCATGTATTTGTACAGACAGCGGAAGGTGATTGCCATGCTGGCAGGCTGCATTGTGCTGACGCTCATGAGTCTGAGCGAAATTACGGCATTCTTTACTTTGATCCCTATCGCGCTGTACAATGGCAGCCGGGGCCTGAAGATGAAATATTTCTTTTACGCTTTTTACCCGGTGCATCTGCTGCTCCTGTATCTGGTCAGCGTATTGCTGGGGCTGGGACAGGTGGCAATGCTGTGAGGTAAAGGTCTGAATGACTTTTTGTCAAAAGACAGAGGGTGCTGCAGCCAAAGGAGTGGGAATGCAGAGAACGGAATGGCTGTAGTAAAAGGTGTGGGAGCGCAGAGAACAGAATGGCTGTAGCCCAAGGCGTGGGAATGCAGAGAACGGAATGGCTATAGTCAAAAGGCGTGGGAGCGCATGGAACGGAATGACAGGAGGAGCGAAGCATGCTTGAAGTTATAGGGCTTTCAAAGAAATACGGCAAGACATTAGCGGTGGATGATGTTGGTTTCACGGTTCCGGACGGCAGGGTAGGGATTCTGCTGGGACCTAACGGAGCCGGTAAGTCCACTGTCATCAAGAGCATCGCGGGACTTTTGCGGTACAGGGGGACGGTGCGCATCCAGGGGCTGGATGCCCGGACAGTGGAGGCGAAGAGGTGCTTTGCCTATGTGCCGGAGCTTCCCTACATGTATGAGGCGCTGACCATCAGGGAGCATATAGAGTTCATCACCAGGGCATATGGGCTCACAGTGCCGGAGGAGGAAATCCAGAGGCTTTTTGAGATTTTTGAGTTGGTTGACAAGCAGGATAAGTTGGGAAATGAGCTGTCAAAGGGCATGATGCAGAAGGTCAGCATCTGCTGTGCGCTGGTGATCAGGCCCAGGGTTATCCTTCTTGACGAGCCCATG
>CAOKQK010000127.1 GCA_948470905.1 uncultured Lachnospiraceae bacterium
ACCAGCCGGGAGATGCAGGACCAGGTGCTGGACAACATGGAGCTGGAGAGGGAGCGGGGGATTACTATCAAGGCACAGACCGTCCGCACGGTATACAAGGCACAGGATGGGGAGGAGTATATCCTGAACCTGATCGACACCCCCGGACATGTGGATTTTAATTATGAGGTCAGCCGTTCCCTTGCCGCCTGCGACGGCGCCATCCTGGTGGTGGACGCGGCCCAGGGCATCGAGGCGCAGACCCTTGCCAATGTGTATCTGGCACTGGATCATGACCTGGACGTGTTCCCGGTGATCAACAAGATAGACCTGCCCAGCGCGGAGCCCCAGCGGGTCATGGAGGAGATTGAGGATGTCATCGGCCTGGAGGCACAGGACGCGCCGCTGATCTCGGCAAAGAACGGCATCGGCATAGAAGAAGTGCTGGAGCAGGTGGTGAAGAAGATCCCCGCTCCAAAGGGCAACCCGGACAATCCCCTTCAGGCGCTGATCTTTGACTGTATCTATGATTCCTATAAAGGCGTGATCATATTCTGCCGCATCATGGAGGGCACGGTCAGGAAAGGGACTGTCATCCGCATGATGGCCACCGGGGCCAGGGAAGAAGTGGTGGAGGTGGGATACTTTGGCGCAGGGCAGTTCATACCCTGCGAGGAGCTGTCTGCGGGGATGGTGGGCTATATCACTGCCTCCATCAAGAATGTGAAGGACACGGCGGTGGGAGATACGGTGACGGACGACAACAATCCCTGTGCGGAGCCTCTGCCCGGCTACAAGAAGGTGCAGTCCATGGTGTACTGCGGCATGTACCCGGCTGATGGCGCCAAATATCCTGACCTGCGGGACGCGCTGGAGAAGCTCAAATTAAACGATGCCTCCTTAAACTATGAGCCTGAGACTTCCGTGGCTTTGGGCTTTGGCTTCCGCTGCGGCTTCCTGGGGCTTCTGCATCTGGAGATCATCCAGGAGCGCCTGGAGAGGGAGTACAATCTGGATCTGGTGACTACGGCTCCCGGCGTTGTGTACAAGGTGTACCGCACAAACGGGGAGGTGATGGAGCTGACCAATCCCTCCAACCTGCCTGATCCCTCGGAGATCGAACACATGGAGGAGCCCATTGTCAGCGCGGAGATCATGGTGACGTCCGAGTTTATCGGTTCCATTATGGAGCTGTGCCAGGAGAGGCGGGGGCGTTACCTGGGTATGGAATACATTGAGGGCACCAGGGCGCTGCTCAAATACGAACTTCCCTTAAATGAGATTATTTACGACTTTTTCGACGCGCTGAAGTCCCGTTCCAGGGGCTATGCGTCTTTCGACTATGACATGAAAGGGTACGAGCCTTCCAGGTTAGTAAAGCTGGATATACTGATCAACAGGGAGGAGGTGGATGCCCTGTCCTTTATCGTCCATGGGGAATCCGCCTACGAGAGGGGACGGAAGATGTGTGAGAAATTAAAGGATGAGATACCCAGGCATTTGTTTGAGATACCCATCCAGGCGGCGGTGGGCGGCAAGATCATCGCCAGGGAGACCGTCAAGGCCATGCGCAAGGATGTGCTGGCAAAGTGCTACGGTGGCGATATCACCCGCAAGAAAAAGCTCCTGGAGAAGCAGAAAGAGGGCAAGAAGCGTATGCGCCAGATCGGCAGCGTGGAGATCCCTCAGAAAGCTTTCATGAGCGTCCTGAAGCTGGATGACAAATGATGCGTGGGGAAATGGAGCTGGAATTATATATCCATATCCCCTTCTGCGTAAAGAAATGCCTTTACTGTGATTTCCTGTCCGCTCCGGCGGGGGAGGAGACAAGGGAGCGATATGTGCAGGCGCTGCTTTCGGAGATTACGGGAAGGAGCAGGGAGTACAGGGACAGGCTTGTGACAAGCGTATTCCTGGGGGGAGGGACGCCCTCCCTGCTCACGGACGGACAGATGAAAAGGCTGCTTGGGACAGTGTACGGCAGCTTTTTTCTGGCACAGGACGCGGAGATCACGGTGGAAGCCAATCCGGGGACCGTGGATCTTAAGAAGCTTACAGCCTATGGGGAGGCGGGGGTCAACCGCCTGAGCATAGGGCTGCAGTCCGGGGACAACGGGGAGCTTGCCGCTATTGGAAGGATCCATACCTGGGAGCAGTTCCTGGAGGCTTACAGCCAGGCGAGACAGGCAGGTTTTGCCAATATTAATGTGGATCTGATGAGCACGCTGCCTGGACAGACTACAGAGAGTTATTGCGGCACCCTGAGAAAGGTGCTTGCCCTGGATCCGCCGCCGGAGCATATATCGGCGTACAGCCTGATCCTGGAGGAAGGGACGGTTCTCTATGACAGGCATCAGGCGGGACTTCTTGATCTTCCTGACGAGGACGAGGACCGGCGGATGTATCGGGAGACGAAGCGTATATTGGAGGAGGCAGGCTATGGGCGCTATGAGATATCCAATTATGCCAGGGCGGGCTTTGAATGCCGGCATAACTGCGGCTATTGGCAGAGAAGGGACTATCTGGGGCTGGGGCTGGGAGCCTCGTCCATGACAGGCAATGTGCGCTTCCAAAACGGGGAGGAGCTGGAGCATTATCTAAGGGATCCTCTGGGATGTAGGAAGGAGGAGAATAGACTTACAGTCACGGAGCAGATGGAGGAATATATGTTCCTGGGGCTTCGGCTGACGGAAGGGGTGGATACGGAGGGCTTTCGGGAGGCTTTCGGATGCGCTCCGGAGGAAATTTACGGCGCTGTGATCGAAAAGAATATAAGAGACGGGCTCTTACGCTATCGGCGCGGGAGAGGGCATCTTGCCCTGACGGAGAGAGGGATGGATCTTGCCAATTATGTCATGGCGCAGTTTTTGGCATGACCCAGGCGAAAAGTGACCAAACTGACAGGCACCATGGATAAAAAACTCACATAGACTATTGTTAAGAGTTTTGTTCCATGGGGGGTTTTCGTTGAAAACATTTCAAAAACCGCTGACCCAGGGAGAGGAAGCCGAGTGTATCCGACTGCTGCGGGAGGGCTCAGAGGAGGAGGCGGGGCAGGCGAAGGGGATATTGATAGAACGGAACCTGCGCCTGGTTGCTCACATTGCAAAAAAATACCAGAATGCAGGCGAGGACATGGAGGATCTGATCTCCATCGGCTGCATCGGCCTGATCAAAGCGATAGATACCTTTGACAACAAAAAAGGGCGGCTTGCTACTTACGCCTGCCGCTGCATTGACAATGAATTCCTCATGCTGCTTCGGGGCAAGAAGAAGATTTCCAGGGAGGTCTCCCTTTTTGAGCCCATCGGGCAGGACAAGGAGGGCAATGAAATACGCCTTGTGGATGTGATAGAACAGCAGCAGCCGGATATTGTAGAAAATATGGAACGGATGGGCAATATCCGGAAGCTTTTTGACCTGATGGACGGCACCTTGACAGAGAGGGAACGGGAGATACTGGTCC
This sequence comes from uncultured Lachnospiraceae bacterium, assembly GCA_948470905.1. Classification (GTDB taxonomy): domain Bacteria; phylum Bacillota; class Clostridia; order Lachnospirales; family Lachnospiraceae; genus Acetatifactor. The sequence continues at coordinate 3,446 of CAOKQK010000127.1, forward strand.
TGCGCTACGGGCTGTACGGGAACAGGGAGGCTACCCAGAGCGAGATAGGAAAGGCGCTTGGGATATCCAGAAGCTATGTTAGCAGGATCGAGAAGAAAGCCCTGGGGAAGCTGCGGGAGAAGTTTGAGCAGGGGTAAGCTGGCAGAACAGGCAGGGCCTGAGAGTTACAAAAACTCCCAGGCCTTTATTTTTCGCGTGCAATGAGTCATAAGTCCAGAGAAGTAAACTTCCTGAATGTGTTATTGGGCAAAAATGGATGTGTACTTGGGATTGTTCCTGATGGCATCCGCACATTCCGCAGGGAAAGACTGTAAATGTTCCTCAAACCATTCATGGCTCAGCAGAACGATACTTGGTCTGTAATTCTTTGCTTTGTTGATTAACGGTGCCGTGAACCGGGAAATCCCCTGTGCTTCTTTGAACCTGAGAAAATGATCCAATGCAATCTCGCAGTAATTTAAAGCCCGTTCAGAATCGTTCAGATGAGCGGCTATGGAAGAACAGGCCATATAAAGCATACACAGGTCGTTGTGAAAAATTCCGTAGTTTCTGTCTTCAAATATACTTTCATATAATTGTACAATGGCAAGCAGCGTGTCAAGCCCTGCCTGTGAATGTGAGAGGGAATGCGTTGACATAACATGGGTCCTGATCACTTTGTATAATTCGTGCATCAGGCCAAGGATTGCCTCTCCGCGGTATCCTTCACATTTTTCATCGGTGGTATCTGCAAGGAGCACCTCCCTGCTGATTCTTAGGGGCGATTGAGAAAGTGCTGTCCTTTCCGCATTTTCCTGATCGCCCATCCAGGAATAAAGCCACATAAGGGAGAAGACTGCCGATGTACGGTGTTCATCGTCAATTTCCTTTTTCAAAATTTCTTCAAATAGAGATACCGCTTCTTTCCAGCATACGTTCTGGGAATTATACTCTGTATTGTACTGATAATAGTCCACTCCTTTGGCAACTATTGCATGGGGGTTGCTTTTTTGATGTCCCATTGATACCAGGGCATTTGCGAGACGATATTGAAGCTGCCATTCCGACGGAAACTCTGAAATTGCGTTTCGGAGAAACGCAACGAGCATCGCATTGTCTCCGCGTTGGAATATTTGGTCTGCCTGCTCTAAGTAAGACTGCAGTTTTGTCTGTCTGTCGCTGTCATATCCGAACAGCTCGTCTATGGTGATATGAAAGTAATTTGCGATTGCCGGAAGCATTTCTATATCAGGGTATCCGCCGCCTGCTTCCCAACGGGAGACTGCCTGATTTGTGACACCGAGAGCTGTGGCAAGCTCCTCCTGCTTTCTTTTATCGCGGCTGCGCAGTTCTTTGATTTTCTTTCCAAGGCCGATCTGCATATTGTCTTCCTCCATTTTCTAATAGATTTATCAGATTTGCTTCGTTCGATTCACCGGTGTGCTTACAGTATAGCAAAGAGCTCTCTGATCAATCAATTATCAATTTGTTGTTTGCCAGTCAAGCGGCTGTTGATTCCCGCGAGCAATGAGCCAAAGCCTGCAAGACCTTGGCGAATGCACCCAAAACAGGCAAAGTGGATGAAACATTGGTTGACATATTTAATCTAACGTGTTAGAATAAAAACATATTCTAATGCATTAGATTATTTTACATACCGTCAAAATTTACCATAAGGCAATTGATAAAACAGATTGCTGGCGGTCTGCAGCCGGAGAGTGCCGCGGGCATTACCGGTGGACAGCATAAGCTGTAAAGAGAGGAGAAAGAATATGGGCGCATGGAAAGTCTTTGAGAGTGAATACCGTTTTTGCCTGCTCCTATGGGAAAATGAGCCAATCAAGAGCGGGGAGCTGGCAGCGTTGTGCAAGGAGAAACTGGGCTGGAAAGCATCTACGACTTACACTGTTATCAAACGCTTGTCCGAGAGGGGGATCCTGAAAAACGAAAATGCCGTTGTCACATCCCTTGTGTCAAAAGAGGAGGTGCAGGAGTCTGAGATCAACGAAATGGTGGAGAAGACGTTTGAGGGATCCCTGCCTGCTTTTGTGGCGGCGTTTACCAGAAACCGCAAAGTGACGGAGAAAGAGATAGAGGAGATTCAGAGGATGATCGACTGCTGCCGGAAAGAGGTGGAGGAATGACCGGGCTGTTTTTGGAGCTTGCCAATAGGAGCATCGCCGCAGGCTGGATGATCCTGGTAGTGATCGTACTGCGGTTTGCTCTGAACAAGGCGCCTAAGTGGACTCGTATGCTGCTTTGGGGCATCGTTGGACTGCGCCTTGTGCTGCCGTTTTACATAGAGAGCCCGTTCAGCTTGATTCCCAGCGCCGAAACCATTCGTCCTGAAATTATGACGTCCGCTGGGCCCGCGGTCCAAAGCGGCATCAGAACGGTGGACGGGATTGTCAATCCGATTCTGGAGAAAGGCTTTGCGCCCGATCCTGCCGCCAGTGCAAACCCCATTCAGATATGGCTTCATGTCCTGACGGCAGTCTGGTGCGCGGGGGTGCTGCTCCTGCTGGCATATGCGGCTGTAAGCTATATCCGCCTGCGCCGCAGGGTCAGCACGGCGGTTCTTCTGAAGGACAGAGTCTATCAAAGTGAAAATATAGGCACAGCTTTTATTCTGGGCATCGTCAGGCCGAGGATATACCTGCCTTTCTCGCTGCAGGAGGGGACGCTTGACATGGTGCTTGCCCACGAAAGAGCGCATCTGCAGCGCAGGGATCCCTGGTGGAAGCTGCTGGGCTTTCTGCTGCTTTCCATCCATTGGATGAATCCCCTGGTGTGGCTGGGCTTTTGGCTGATGTGCAGGGACATCGAGTTTGCCTGTGACGAGAGGGTCATCCGGGATATGGATATGGGGGAAAGGGCGGATTATTCCCAGGCGCTCCTGCAGTGCAGCGTCAGCCGTAAAACTGCGGGCGTGTGCCCGCTGGCTTTCGGTGAGATCGGCGTAAAGCAGAGGGTAAAGTCTGTGTTGGATTATAAAAAACCGGCTTTCTGGGTGATTTTGGCCGCCGTGGCGGCTTGTATCGTCACGGCGGCCTGCTTTCTGACAAGCCCCCGCTCCGGCAGGACATTGGACTTAAACCATGGATTGGACTTAAACCGCAATGGCATTGAGGAGGAAGTGCGGCTGGCAGAGGTAGAGGACGGACAGCTTCTTGCGATTTATGAGGACGGGAAGCAGATTTTTTCCGAGGAAGGCTATTATGTACACCCAGGCTGGAACACGTTGTTTTTGTGTACGCTGGATGGGAAAGATTATCTGTTTGGCTACCATCCCGTCATGTATCAGGGCATCGCATATTACTCTTACGAGCTGTTTACGCTTGAAAGCGGGCAGAAGAATGTCATAAGGAGCAATGAAGTTTATTTTTCCCTGAATTTCGGGGTACCTGCGCATGAGCAGGACGGAGGGTTCGACCCGGAAGCGATTGCGGCTTTCCTGGAGGAGGTCAACGGATATCTTGCCAACAGCAGGCAGCTTCTCAACACAAATGAGGAGCTGATAGATACGTTTGAGAGGCTGGGGAGACTGGAGGACGATCTCGCCGTTGTTCTGGATCATGATCTGTTCCGAGACAATACAAAATCTCTGTTGGAAAACCTGAGAGAGTTCAAGAAGATGAGAGAAAAAGAAATGCCGTAGAGCATTGGTCCAAACCTGAAAGGGCATTAAGATGAAAAAAGTTTTTATTATATTTGCAATATTGTCCTTGCTGCTGGCAGCAGGAGGAATATTGTCTGCTGCCGCACTGTCCGCGGCGAAAAAAGACAGGATGAAAGAAAGCAGTCAGAACATCCAGATACGCACAGACACGGAGCCGATCTATAATCATTTTCCGGATCTGCCGGAGGCATTGGAGATACAATGGTGCAGCCAGTCTTCAAGAGGGATCGGACTGACAACAACCAGACTGTATTTTTTTGCTTTTTATGACCACGATGTCAGCAGCGAGCTGCTGGGGGCGATCCAGGAGATGACAATAGAGGATCAGGGGGAAAGCAGGGAACTGTATTTTGTCCCTGAAAATATAGATGAAAACGAAAAATGGAGAAAAATCCAAAGTCCGGGAGATGTCTTTCTGCTGCAGACGGGCGTTCGGGAATCCGCGCGATTTTATGTGGATATTTATATGAATGACACAGGGACGATTCTCTATGTTGAGGGGGTTGGGGACTAGTACTGAGTTGCGCAATTAACAGTGAATTCAGCACCGCCTATTTGCACCAGTGCTGCGTTGT
>CAOKQK010000128.1 GCA_948470905.1 uncultured Lachnospiraceae bacterium
TTCACCAGGCCGCCAAAGATCTTTCCCTCCTTCTGCTGTTTGGTCTTTGCCAGGATCTTGGAAGACATTGCCGGCACCACTGTCAGCGCAATTACAAGACTGGCAAGCAGAGAATAACCTATGGTCAGTCCCATATCTACAAAGAGCTGCCTGGTAATGCCCTCCGTAAAGACGATGGGCAGGAACACGCACACCGTGGTCAGGGTAGAGGCGATGATCGCTCCCGTGACCTCCCTGGCACCCGCCATGGCTGCCTCTTTCACGGAATAGCCCTCGCTGCGCAGCCTGTAGATATTCTCGATCACCACGATAGAGTTATCCACCAGCATACCGATGCCCAGCGCCAGTCCCGACAGTGAGATCACATTCAGGGTCACGCCGCTGAAATACATACATACGATCGCCGTCACCAGGCTGACCGGGATAGAGAAGGCGACCACAATAGTGGGCCTTAAGTCTTTCAGGAACAAAAGCAGTATGATAATGGCGAGCAGACCGCCAAATAATATATTGTTGAGGATGGAATCCATGACCAGGTCAATGTAGACCCCCTGGTCCATCAGCGTGATCAGGGACAGCCCGGCATTCCGGTCCATGAGCTCATCAAACCGCTTTAACAGGCGGTCGGAAACCTCGCCGGTGGAGTATCCGGTCTGCTTCTGGATGGTCAGCATGACACCTGCGCTTCCGTTCACATTGGTATAAATGCTGTCCAGATTGTCCGTGTAAAATACGTCCGCCACATCCCCCAGCTTGACGGCAGGCACCCCCTCCATATGCAGATCGATCAGCGGGAGCACCTGCAGCTCCTCCACAGTGGAGGGTTTATCGCCCACACGCACAAGATAGCTGGCTCCCTCCTCTGTCACATAACCAGCAGGCATGGAGAAATTCTGGGCGGTCAGAAGTTTTTCAATGGTGTCAACCGTCAGGACCCTGCCCATGTCCGCCTGTTCATAGGCAGCGTTTCTGGCGTCCTCAAAGGCTTTCTCCGACTCCTCCAGCTCCTTTTCCCCGTCCGAAAACTCTTTCTCCGCCGCTTCCAGCTCTTTCTCTGCATCTGCAAGCGCCTGCTGCCTGGCTGTGAACTCCGCCTGGGCAGCCGCAGGAATCGGCACTCCCGCCGGGAACGCCTGCATTGCATCTTCCAGCGCTTTCTTGCCGTCTTCTATCTGTTTCCTGCCTGCCTCCAGCTCTTTCCTGCCTTCCTCCAGCCCTTCTCTGGCTGCTACAAGCCCATCCGCCGCGTCCTTCATCTTCTCGTCGATAGATGCGTACACCAGCTTGTTGACCTCATCAATCTTCTCCTGGCGGATGACCACGTTGACGCTCTCCTCCAGAAGCCCCGACGCGTTGACGCTTGCCACGCCTTCCAGGCTCTCCAGCTCCGGCACAATGGAATTCTGCACATAGGTGCTGATCTGAGCGTAATCCATTCCATCTACGCCCACCGCCGCGATCATCACAGGCAGCATGTCAGGGTTCATCTTCATAATAATGGGATTTCCCACAGAATCATCCCAGAAGCTGCTGATCTGGTCCAGGCTCTCCCGGATCTCCAGCGAGACTGCGTTCATATCCGCAGACTGCGCAAATTCCAGGATGACCATGGAATAATTCTCACTGGATATGGAGCTGATGCTCTCAATATTGCTCACCGTGGCCATCGACGCCTCCACCGGCTGCGTCACCGCGGCTTCCACCGTCTCCGGGCTGGCCCCCGGATAGGTCGTCATCACGATCACATAGGGCAGGCTGATATTGGGCAGCAGGTCCGTGGTCATTCTCGTGAAAGCGACCACGCCGAGAACGATCGCCAGCACCACCCCAACCAGCACTGTATAAGGTTTTTTTACGCTGAATTTTGAAATCATGTCTGTTACTCCCCTGGGTTGATAAATTATGCAGATGCGCCGCCCGACCGGTCGGTCGGCGCATGCACATGGATAATTATATTCCCAGAAACCTCCAAAAGTCAATAAAGAGAAACTGCCCAGTTTCTAAAAAAAATATAAAAAGTAACGGTTCAAGCAGATCGCTGAACCGTTACCATAAAACAGATGTGCCGTATTCCCAACTTTTGATCAAATTATCCTTGCCCTACAGCATCTTCCTGACCTTCGCCTTCAGCCTCTGGAGCGCATTATCCGTGGCCTTTTCGTCGCGTCCCAGGACCCTGGCAATCTGGCTGTAGCTCATGCCGGTGATATACAGGTCCAGAACCTGCTTTTCAAAATCGCTGAGTTCCCTGTCAATCTGCCCTTCCAGCCAGGTGACCCTCTCCTTGTCCAAAAACTGTTCCTCCGGACTCAGCTCCACCCTGTCGGAAAGCAGCTCCGCCAGACCGTTTCCCTCCCTGTCATCATACAGGGCGCTGTTGTCCAGCGACACGTACGTGTTCAGGGGCAGATGCTTCTGCCGCTTGGACGCCTGGACAGCAGTGTACATCTGTCTGCTGACACACAGCTCCGCAAAGGTAAAAAAGCTGGCGTCCCTGCCCATATCATAATCCCGCACCGCCTTAAACAGCCCTATCATGCCCTCCTGGATCAGATCCTCATTGTCCGCCCCCAGGATGAACATGGATTTCGCCTTGCTGCGCACCATATTCTTGTATTTGTCACAGATATAATCCATGATGGCAGTCTCCCCCTGCCGCAGGCGGTCGATCAGCTCATCATCCGTACATTGTCCATAATCCTGATTTTTGCCCGGCATACTCACCCCATCATCCTCTGCCTTACAATCTCGTAGGCCAGCACTCCCGCCGCCACGGACGCATTCAGGGAATCAATGTCCCCTCTCATGGGAATGGCCGCCGTCATATCGCACTTTTCCTTTACCAGCCTGCCCACTCCTTCCCCTTCACTGCCGATGACCAGCCCGATCGGCCCTTTTAAGTCCAGCTGGTACATGGTTGTGCCGTCCATATCCGCGCAGACAAACCACATTCCCTCCTTTTTCAGGTCCTCAATGGTCTTGGCCAGGTTTGTCACCCTGGCTACCGGAGTATAATGCAGAGCGCCCGCAGAAGTCCGCGCCACAGTCGCCGTCAGCCCCACTGCCCTGTTTTTGGGGATGATCACGCCATGGGCTCCCGCCAGGTTTGCCGTGCGGATAATGGCTCCCAGGTTGTGGGGATCTTCAATATTGTCCAGCAGGAAAATAAAGGGAGCCTCCCCCTTATCCCCTGCCGCCCGGAGCATGTCCTCCACCTGTGCGTACTCATAGGCCGCCGCCACGGCGATGACTCCCTGATGCTTTCCTGTGCCGGATATCTGATCCAGACGTTCCCTTGTCACATACTTCACAGGCGTCTCCCGCTTCTTTGCCTCCCTCTTGATGGTCATGATGGGGCCGTCCTGGCATCCGTCCAGAAGATAGAGCCTGTCGATGACCTTTCCGGAGCGGAATGCCTCAATGACCACATTCCGGCCCTCCAGCAGGGACTCATCTTCCGTTTTTTCCGCAAATTCCTCCACAGAAGGATCCGCAAATTCTCCTGGGGATCTCCTCACAGTTCCTCCTGCAGGGAATTTCTTTTCGGATTCACTGTCAGACCCCGGGACAGCCTTTGCCGCATATGCCTTTTCAGGCATCTTTCTGCCAAATCTCTTATGTTCCATAATAATCTCCATTTCCGCGCTGCCCCTTGCGCATAAGCGACTTTGTGGCAGGCAACGCGCAGTGTGAAAATTCATTCCTCAAACTATCCTCTATCCCCGGAAAATATTTTGTCCCCTGCATCCGCAAGAGCAATTCCCTCTTTTACAAGCTCCAGCACCCTGGGCATATTGTCCGCAAGATACAGATAGCCAAGCACTGCCTCAAAGCCTGTGGCCTGCAGGTAATCCCTGGCACTGGCATTCTTCGCCGTTGTGTGGGGCTTGGAATTCCTGCCCCGCCTGTATACCGCCTGTTCTTCCTCTGTGAACCTGTCCATCAGCGCTTCCACGATCCTGGCCTGTGCGCCCGCGCTGACATATCTGACGGTAATCCGGTGCAACTCGTTCGCCGGGCGGTTTGCGCGCTGCACCACCACTGTCCTGACGATCAGGTCATAGACGGCGTCCCCAATGTACGCCAGCGCCAGCGGGGAATAGGCGCGTATGTCCGCCTGCTTTCCGGGAAAACATGCCTTGATCTGCGCCAGAAGCCCCTCTCCTCTTATGCCTTCTTCCATTTCACGCCCTCTCTGGTATCCTCCAGCACAATACCCTTCTCCAGCAGTTCGCTGCGGATGGCATCCGCCCTGGCAAAGTCCTTCGCCTTCTTTGCAGCCGTCCTTTCTTCTATCCTGGCGAGCACATACGCCTCCAGGTCGCCGTCCAGCCGATTTGCATCCTCCTTTGCCGCATGCGCCGTGGTAAGGGACAGGGACAACACCATGTCAAAATCCTGGGCAAGAGCGTACTTTGTGGCGTCAGATATGTCTGACTTCAGCATATCATAGAGGACAGTGATCGCAGTGGCGGAATTCAGGTCATCACACAGCGCCGCCTGAAAACGTGCCCTGTAATCTTCCAAAACGCCCCTGTCAACCTCCCCCTCCCGCTCTAAGGTGCCAATCTTCTTTACCAGCTTATCATAAGCGGCGCTCATATTGTCCAGCACCTCATAGGAAAACTCCAGAGGCTTGCGGTAATGGGACTGAAGGCAGAAAAACCTGTACACCAGCGGGTCATATCCCTTTTCCTCCAGCAGCGCCACCGTCAAAAACTCCCCCTTGGACTTGCTCATTTTGCCCGATTTGTCGTTCAGGTGATGTACGTGGAACCAGTAATTACACCACTTATGCCCCAGATAGGATTCACTCTGTGCCACCTCGTTGGTATGGTGGGGGAATATATTGTCTACGCCGCCGCAGTGGATATCCATGTACTCACCCAGGTGCTTCATGCTGATGCAGGAGCACTCGATATGCCACCCGGGATATCCTGTCCCCCAGGGACTATCCCACTTAAGCTCCTGATCGTCAAACTTGGACTTGGTGAACCACAGCACGAAGTCGCTTTTATTCCTTTTATTTTCATCTTCCTCCACATCATCCCTGACACCCACCAGAAGCTCCTTTTCATTCTGGTTGGAAAACACATAGTAATCCTTCAGCTTAGAGGTATCAAAATAAATATTGCCACCCGCCTGATAGGCAAAGCCCTTTTCCAAAAGCGCTTCTATCATATGGATGAACTGAGGGATGCAGTTGGTAGCCGGCTCCACCACGTCCGGAGTCTTGATGTTTAATTTGCTGCAGTCACTGAAAAACGCATCCGTGTAGAATTTCGCGATCTCCATAACCGTCTTGTGCTCCCGCTTCGCCCCTTTGAGCATCTTATCCTCACCGGTATCCCCGTCGCTGGACAGATGCCCCACATCCGTAATGTTCATGACGCGCTTTACATCATATCCTATATACCGCAGGGTCTTTTCCAGCAGATCCTCCATGATATAGCTCCGCAGATTTCCTATGTGGGCGAAATGATACACTGTAGGACCGCAGGTGTACATTGCCACTTTTCCGTCCTCATTTGGTATGAACTGCTCAACCTTTCTTGTAAGCGTATTATAAAAATGTAATTTATTTTCCATGCTCTGCTCCCTCTCCTGTTTTATCCTGTCTTTCTTACCCTGTTTTTTCCTGGCTTATCCTGTCTTATTCCTTCCTTATCGGGTCTTATTCCTGGCTTATCCCGCCCTATTCCCGCTTCCTTATCCCCGCCTTATCCTGTCTTATTCCCGCTTTATCCTGCCTATCCTTCCTTATCTCCTGTCTTTCCTTCCTGTCCCCGTCTCAGCCTCTTGACCTCCTGTTCCAGCTCCAGGATACGGTTGGTCATCTCGGAATTGGCTCTCTGCAGCGCCGCGATATCCTCCTTCACAGGATCCGGCAGATCCGTCTGGTTCATGGACTCCTGGGGCAGGGACTGATTGCCCCGCTTCACCACGCGCCCCGGCACCCCCACCACCGTGGAGCAGGGAGGCACCTGGCTCAAGACCACACTCCCGGCACCAATCTTGGAATTGTCGCCTATGGTAAAGGAGCCCAGCACCTTTGCCCCGGCACTGATCATCACGTTGTTGCCGATGGTGGGATGGCGCTTGCCGTGTTCCTTGCCGGTGCCTCCCAGGGTGACGCCCTGATAGAGCGTTACGTTATCTCCTATGATCGTAGTCTCCCCGATGATAACCCCGTTGCCATGATCAATAAAGAGCCCCTTGCCGATCTGCGCTCCCGGATGGATCTCGATGCCGGTCTTGCGCACAGCTCTCTGTGAGATCCATCTCGCCCAGAAAAAATGTCCCTTCTCATACAGCCTGTGTGCCACACGATAATGCAGCATCACCTTAAAGCTAGGGTACAAAAATACCTCCATGGAAGAATGGATTGCCGGGTCGCGTTCCCTTATGATCCTGATTTCTTCTTTCATACTTTTGACAAAGCCCATGCAGCCCTCACCTCGCGCTTCCTTTCATTTAATGCCTCACAGCCGCCTCTCATCCGCGATCGGGTATGCCGGAAAAATCCTCCGCATACGAAAAACCGCGGTAAACTCATCCTGGAGACGAATTTCCCGCGGTCTTTATCCGGCTTCCTTTGAAGATGCTCATTCTGTTCTCTGCATTAAATTTACCTATTATCCAGAATATGCAAAAACAAATTATTTGTCAACCGAAATTTTTAATCCTGCAGCTTTACTGGCTCAGCATATATACGTTTTACTTTTCCTGAAAGGTCGAACATTCCGTTCCCCTGCAGTCACACGCCCCGCAGCCCTTAATATCCACATGCTCCGCGGAACATTTATAATTCGTGTTATAAACGCAGTTAGTCGCCTCACAGTCGATACTGATGGTGGGGCTTGGATGGGACACCGAGCTCTTAAATGAGTCCATCCCTTCCCTTTTCTGTGCAAAGCTCTCACAGCAGGTTTCCCCACAGCTGCAGGCATGCTTGCCGCCCACCATGATATCTCCCTTGCAGCACAAATGCTCATTGTTGTAGGTACAATTTTCCACCGCACACTTTAAATCTGCCATATTTTCCTCCATTCCATTTTCCGTTTACGGGAACATATTCCGGTCCCTGCGCTCCCGGCGCAGCATTTACAGACCTATGGTTAGTGTGCGTGTGATCAGCAAAAATTATACCATTTTCAAAAAATTTACCTGTTCTCCTCCTGTACTTCCTCCCTGCGGATTTCCTTGGTGCGGATCTCCTCACAGATCTGTGCCAGAAAATCCGCAAGGGGCTTCTGTCCCTCGTCGCCTGCGAAACGGCTCCTGACGGAAACCAGGCCGTCCGCCTGCTCTTTCTCGCCCACGATCAGCATGTAAGGCACCTTCGCCAGCCTTGCCTCCCGGATCTTGAAGCCGATCTTCTCGGAGCGGTTGTCCACTGTCGCATCCACTTCCGCCACCTGGAGCGCCTTCCTGACATTCTCGGCATAGTCCGCATACTTTTCGGAGATAGGCAGCACGCGCACCTGCTCCGGGCACATCCATGTAGGGAACTTGCCTGCATATTTTTCGATAAGCCATGCCAGCGTCCTCTCAGAGCACCCCATGGAAGTCCTGTGGATAATGTAAGGACGTACCTTGTCGCCG
>CAOKQK010000129.1 GCA_948470905.1 uncultured Lachnospiraceae bacterium
AGGTGAGCATCTGCTGCGCGCTGGTGATCAGGCCCAGGGTTATCCTTCTTGACGAGCCCATGGTGGGGCTGGACCCTGCGGCGATCAAAGAGCTGAAGCAGGTCATCCTGAGGCTTCGAGACCAGGGCTGCACTGTCCTGATCAGCACTCACATGCTGGAGATGGTGAAGGAACTTTGGGATGTTACTTTTGTGATGGACAAAGGCAGGATCCTGGGCACCTATCCCAGGGAGAACGTGGCGCACGAGGATTTGGAAGAGCTGTTTTTCAAGGTGACAGGCAGCGCCGGGAAGGAAGAACAGCCGTAAAAGGCAGGGGGAAAGTGCTATGAAAGCTGTTTGGTATCTATATAGGAAAAATCTGAAGAATCGTATAAAGCTTGCCCTCCGCAGGCCGGCAACTTATTTTCTTCTGGCATTGGTCCTGTTTTATCTGTTGGCGCTGCCGGCATCGCTGAAGATGTTGGTGACGCAGTTTTCCATAGACACGCCCGGCGGGATGGCGGCTGTGCTGACAGTGTTTGCCCTCTGGGCGATCCCGGCAAATATGGTAGCCTATGCGAAAAGAAAGGGGCTTGTATACCGCAGCAGCGATATACATTTTATGTTCCCTTCGCCGGTCACACCCAAGGAGGTGCTGCTGTATGCGTATCTGAGGACGCTGGCGATAGAAATTTTAATGAATTTTTTTGCTGTGGTTTATGGGGGAATCTTGTTCCGTGTGGAGCTGTGGCGGCTGATGGTCTATTTTGTATTTTCTGTCCTGGTAGAGCATGTGTTTGAGGGTTGTCTGATGATGATCCTCTATGGCAGCGAGAGGCTGGATGAGAAGCGCCGGGACCTTGTGGTAAAGGCTGCCTATGGGCTGATCGGTATCTTTGTCCTGATAGGCTTTACGGTGTATCTCAGAGAGGGCTTAAGCTGGGGCAGCGTGGCTGGATTCCTGCATTCCGGCGCCGTCCAGCTGGTTCCCATAGTGGGGTGGTATATCGCTGTGATACACCTTTTGTTCATGGAGGCGACCGTGTTCAGTGTGACAGGGACGGTTCTGTACTGCCTGATGTTTATATTGGTGTTTGCGGCGGCGCGGCGCATGAAGTGTACAGGGGAATTTTACGAGGATGCGGTGAAATTTTCAGAGGATTACGAGGAACTGCTCCAAAACCGCAGACAGGGCAATATGGATAAGAAGCTGGGGAAGAAAAGGCGCTTTAAAAAGGCGGAAGTCCGGTGGAAGGGAGTGGGTGCCAAAGCACTTTTTTACAGGCAGCTTCTGGAATACAAGAAGACGAAGTATTTTATTTTCGACGTCAACACTCTGGTGGCTGTCCTTGGAGGTGCGGGAATCGCCTGGTTCTATATCAAAGAAGGCGGCTTTGGGGAGATTACACCCTATGTCCTTCCGGCTGTTTCCGCTTACCTGGTCTTTATTTTTACAGCCATGAACGGGAAGTGGGCAAAGGAGCTTGCCTCGCCTTACACCTATATGCTTCCGGATGATCCGTTCCGCAAGCTGATCAATGCTACCGGGATACAGCTTCTGCAGGGGCTGATCAATGGCTGCCTGATTGTGCTGCCCGGGGCGGTTGTGATGAAGCTTTCTCTGGGGGTTACTGTGCTGTGCGTGGCATTTCATGCGGTTATGTATGCCAACAAACTGTATGCCCTGGCTGTTTCCGAGGTAATCGTGGGGAGTGCGCTTGGCAGGGCAGGAAAGCAGTTTGTGCAGATGCTGATACAGAGTGTTGCCATATTGATGGCAGTGGCAGGTGCTGCCGTCGGCAACATGCTGGGGACTACAGTGCTCTCCTACGTGCTGATGGATTTGATATTGCTCTTATGTACGGGAATTTTTATGGCGATAGCGACGCTGAATTTTTACAGGATGGAGACTGCCTAGAGCGTGTTAAAAAAATGTCCCGGACCGGAGACCAAAGAAGCATATGCAAAATCCGACATATGGCTGGTTATTTATTCCCGCGGGCAGGGAGTCACAGGTCCCAGAGAAGTAAACTTCCCGAAAGTTTACTTCTCTGGGACTTTGACGAATGCCTCGAGGGTCACAATGTCCTAAAGGACATGAACATAGTGTCCCTTGGACGTATTGCGCCTTGCAGCGTTGCAAGTTTGATACCCCGTTGCTCGCAGCGGGGTTTTGATTATTTGATGTATTGAGAACATTTCACGGTATTGCCGGGGCTGTATCAGTTCAGGCAAGCCACCAAACTGTTGTCTGGATTTATCTTCTACATGCATAAAAAAGAACTGCTCCGCGGTGCAAGCCGTGGGGCAGTTCTTTGGGTTGTTTTGTCAGGAAGAACAGTTTAAGCTACGACAGTGACATTTGTAGCACGAATCTTGCTGCTGTTCTGAGGATCGCACTCGGTATCGAAAGTAACCTTCTGACCTTCCTCAAGAGACTTAAAGCCCTCGGCATTGATGGCGGAAAAATGTACAAACACTTCCTCACCGGTTGCATCGTTGGTGATGAAACCATAGCCTTTCTGAGCATTAAACCATTTAACTGTACCGTTGTTCATTTTGGTACCTCCTTCATATAAGTAATGATATTAACAAGACAGCGACATCTAAATGAGGGACAAAAAAGTCACATATTTTTGTAAACCATTAGTAAAAGTAACAATGACTTACAAAAATATGTGAGTTCAATGACTTTCATTTAGAATACAAATGTAGTATAGCATTGTTTATTATAAGATGTCAATATCTTTTTTCGTGTATACAATAAAAAATTTTGGGAAAAATAACCTTAATCCCAAATGGGCAAAATTCAGCCTCGGAACGGAGTCCCCGGGAGGAATTTACACCTGTACTCTTGGCAGAAGGAAATTCCTTCCCGAAGGGGGAGAGGTGAAGGGGCGGAGCTTAAAATGTATGGAGGTAGGTCTTATGGTATTGAATCTGATATGGGTGGTGACGGCTGCTGTGGTAGGCTTCCTGATGGGAAGGCTGTTCATGTACAGGAAGAAAGATGCGGAGGCGGCAGAGCAGGCAGAGGAAGCCGCACAGCCGGAGCAGGCGAAAAAGCAGCACAGCAGGCGCGGCAGGGTAAACAGGCAGGAGGAAGATATGGAAGGGTGGTCTGTGGGCAGCCCGGTGTCAGGGGAAGTGACAGAGCACAGCGAGGGAGAACATCCTACAGTAGTCATACACACAGACAGCAACAAACTGTATGCCCCGGCGGGAGGCAAGATAACACGGCTTTTTCCCATGGGGAATGCCATGCTCTTTACAACAGAGTTTGGGGCTGAGCTGTATATCCAGGCGGGACAGACTGAGGACGAGCTGCTGAACCGCTATTACCGCCCTAAGATTGTCCAGAACGAGATAGTGGGCAAGGGCAAGCTGCTTCTGGAATTTGACAGGCAGGGGCTTGAGGCGGAAGGAATCTCACCGGATGTCTCGGTCAGTGTGGAGCACTACGGCTCCGGCAGCGGAGTCAAGATGACCATGCGGGAGCGGGTAAAGGCAGGGGAGGAAATCCTGAAGGTGCGGGAGCGTGCCGCGTTTGAAATGTGACAGCAGGAAGCCGGTAAAACCAAAGGCTTGTGCGGGGATGGGAGGTATGGTAAAATAAGGGCAGGCGCTCCCGGCTTTATTCCTGCGGGCAATGAGTCACAGTTCCAAGGAAGTAAACTTCCTTAAAGTTTACTTTTCCGAGACCTTGGGGAATGACGCGAGGGTCACAATGTCCTAAAGGACATGACCATAGCGTCCCTTGGACGCATTGCGCTCTGCAGTGTTGCAAGCTTGATGCCCATGCATCATGGATGCATTGTGCTTTGCAGCGGGGGTGTTGACTTTGCCGGAAACTCCAGGTTTTTCTCAGAGGATTTCAGACCAGGGAATTTAAGCTCAGGAGAATCTTGAACAGTCTTGAAGTATAATAGCCTCGGAAGGAAATTGCGGCTGTGCCTTGCGCAGGTGCAATTTCCTTCCAGCTGATGGAGCGCAGAAGTGAAGAGATGGAACTAAAATTAAAGAAAAGAGGAATTGTGATGGACAAAGAGAAAATAAAAAAGATGTGGACAGCCGACAATGGTGACGGTACTTATTCCAATCCTGTTCTGTACACGGATTATTCAGACCCGGACGCAATAAGGGTGGGGGAGGACTATTTTATGATAGCTTCCAGCTTCTGCAATACGCCGGCAGTCCCCCTGCTTCATTCCAGGGATCTGGTGAACTGGAAAGTCATCAATTATGTCATGGACAGGCTGCCCTTTGCATACTATGATAAGCCCCGGCACGGCTGCGGGGCCTGGGCTCCGGCAATCCGTTATCATGAAGGGGTCTACTATGTGTTCATCCCGCTGCCTGACGAGGGCATTATGATGTGCAAGACCACGGATCCCTGGGGAAAGTGGAGTGAACCGTCTTATGTGAGGAAGGTTGTGGGCTGGATCGACCCCTGTCCCTTCTGGGATGACGACGGCAGCGCGTACATGGTGTCGGCATTTGCCAGGAGCCGTATTGGTTTTAAGAGCATGCTGTATATGTCGCCCATTGAGCCGGATTGTTCGGGTGTGCTGGATGACGGACAGTTCATCTATGACGGCCATGCCACTCAGCCCACCATCGAAGGACCTAAGCTGTACAAGAGAAACGGTTATTATTACATATTTGCCCCGGCTGGCGGCGTGAAGCCGGGCTGGCAGACAGTGCTGCGCTCCAGGAACATCTATGGACCCTATGAGGAAAAGATTGTGCTCCATCAGGGCAATTCGCCGGTCAACGGACCTCATCAGGGCGCGTGGGTGGATACTCCCGAGGGCGAGGACTGGTTCCTGCACTTCCAGGATGTGGGAAATGCAGGCAGGATCATTCATCTGCAGCCCATGCGCTGGGAGGATGACTGGCCTGTTATCGGCGTAAATGCCGTGGACGGCTGCGGGGAGCCTGTGCTGCGGCATGTGAAGCCAAAGGTGGGCGGCGTGTACCCCATAGACGCGCCTGAGGACAGCGATTTCTTTCAGGGCGACAGCCTGGGGCTGCAGTGGCAGTGGAATGCCAACTACAAAGAGGATTGGTACAAGCTGGGGCAGGGACGGCTGACACTGTACTCCCAGCCTGTGGAAAGCGATACACACTTGTGTGATGTCAGCAGCCTGTTGCTCCAAAAGTGGCCGGCTCCGGTATTCCAGATCACAACATGCCTGCATCTGGAAAATATGGCGGAGGGCGATGCGGCGGGAATGGTATCCCTGGGCGGCTTCTATACGGCTCTTGCCGTGAAAAAGCAATCGGGGAAGCTTATCCTGCAGCAGGTAACAGGCAGCTGGGAAAAAGGAACGGAAAGCTGTGAGGACGTAGGCGTTGTGGAAAAGGATGTGCTGTACATACGCATGAAAGTTACAGGTTCGGAAAATATCAGCTTCGAGGCTGGCTGTGAGGAGGATGCGCTGCTCCCTGTGGGCACGCAGACAAAAGCCACACCAGGGCGCTGGGTCGGCGTGAAGGCGGGAATCTATGCCATTAATGATGCAGGGAGACGGGACGGAAGCGTTTCAGTGGATTACTTCGTGTTCGAGGGCTGCTCTGACTAAATCAGGCATTGTCAAAAAAGCGCAGCGGTCCAGCTCTCAGCCGGATTGCTGCGCTGACGCACGCAAAATGTATTTTTGTACCTGCAGGGCTCATGATCATTGGCTGGCGAAGATTTTCCTGCAATGTGATTTAGGCTTTGCGGTTCCGTGCGCTTGGGTCACAGGAGGATATTCTCTCCAATGCCTGCAAAGCTTCAAGATTGTTACCTCGCCGTTGCAGGGTGTTGACTGGCAACGCTCGCCTGAAAGTGAACGTGCAGGGAGTGGAGTGAATATGTGACAAGTCCGGGACAGTCGAATACCTCCACACAAAGCAGGAAAACTTGAAAAGGGTGAGGAAGAAATACCAGGAAAATAAAAAAGACAGAAAAGTCACCATATACAAAAATACGTGGAAAGGGAAGACGATGGGAAACAGGCATTGGGAGAGCCGGGAAAATAAGCATCCAGGCAGTCAGGCGCAGAGGCAGGAAGACGAGCATCCGGGCAGGCAGGCGCAAAAGCGGGAAGATAAGCATCCGGGCAGGCAGGTGCAAAAGCGGGAAGACAAACAGCCGGGCAGGCAGGTGCAGAGGCAGGAGGTCAAGCATCCAGGCAGGCAGACGCAGAGGCGGGAAGACGAGCATCCGGGCAGGCAGGTGCAAAAGCGGGAAGACAAACAGCCGGGCAGGCAGACGCAGAGGCAGGAGGTCAAGCATCCAAACAAGCAGGTCCCCACGCACGGTGTCGAGCATTCAGGCAGACAGAGCAGTTCCGCTCGTAAAAGCATGGCAAAAAGCATCTGCCCGGTAGCATCTGCCTGCGGCGGCTGCAGGTGGATAGACAGGAGCTATGAAGAACAATTGCAGGAAAAGCGCAGCCGGCTCAGGAAATTGATGGAACCCTACTGCAGGCTGGAGGATTTTATTGCCATGGAACAGCCGGCCCACTACCGCAACAAGGTACATGCCGTTTTTGGCGAGGACAGAAAACATAATATCATATCAGGTATATATGAGGAAAAAAGCCACCGCATTGTGCCTGTGGACAGTTGTTATATTGAAAACCAAAAGGCGGACGAAATTATTGTATCCATCAGGGAAATGCTGCGTTCCTTCAAAATCCGCCCATATAATGAAGACACCGGATACGGCCTGCTGCGGCATGTCCTGGTCCGCATGGGACATGTGACAGGGCAGATCCTGGTGGTATTGGTGCTCAGTTCACCAATCATGCCTTCTAAAAATAATTTTGTTAAGGCTCTTTTAAAGCAGCATCCTGAGATTACCACCATTGTGGTCAATGTCAATGACCGCGATACCAGCATGGTACTGGGCGACAGGGAACAGGTTCTCTATGGCAGGGGCTATATTGAGGACGTGCTGTGCGGCAAAACCTTCCAGATTTCGCCAAGATCCTTTTACCAGGTGAACCCTGTCCAGACAGAAAAGTTATATGAAAAGGCTCTGGAGTACGCGGGTTTAACCGGAAAGGAAACAGTGCTGGATGCCTATTGCGGGACTGGAACCATCGGCATTATAGCCAGCGCAGACGCGGCAAAGGTAATTGGTGTGGAGCTGAATAAGGAGGCAGTGAGGGATGCCGTCAGCAACGCCAAGCGCAACAATATCTCCAATATCCGCTTTTACCAGAACGACGCGGGAAAATTCCTCATGCAGATGGCGGAGCAGCAGGAGAGACTGGATGTCCTTCTGATGGATCCGCCCAGAAGCGGCAGTGACGAGGCATTTCTGTCCTCTGTAGCCGCAATACACCCTGCAAGAATTGTCTATATCTCCTGCAACCCTGACACCCTGGTGCGGGATCTGCAGTTCCTGCAAAAGAAGGGCTACAGGGCAGAGCGATGCGTGGGCGTGGATATGTTTCCGTTTACGAGCCATGTGGAGACTATTGTGTCGATACAAAAGAAAAACTCGTAGAAGTCCTTTATTTTAGGCACTTTGCGAAGCATT
>CAOKQK010000130.1 GCA_948470905.1 uncultured Lachnospiraceae bacterium
CTGGCATAAAATCAAACGAGGATGTAGCCAGTTAATTATTATTCGATGTACTAGGCAGCGTCATAATTATTCTGTTGTCCCGAAAGAAAAAGCGACACGGCAACTGTATGATCAGGTTTTATATGGTCTTTAATTCATCAAAAAGTCAGGGCGCATTTATATCAAAACTGTCCAGCAAAATATTAGTCGCAATATTATATTCATAAATTCCGGGTTATATATAAGGAGAGGGCAACAGTTTCTGGCTTCTTATATCTGTAACATAGCACATTCAGCAATGGGGGTCAAGAAACAAATTGAACTGTTTAGTTTTCAAATTCGATTAATTAGATAATTATAAAAATAAATATTGACTTAATTTATAAATATATGTTTAATTAAATAAAAAGAGATGATTAAATAAATGCTGAAATAATAACAAAGAGTGTAGAAGCCAGCGGCGCTGTCAATGGCGAGATGATCCTGATCCATTTCTGGGGTGAGGATTCTGATAAATGGATTGCCAACCGATTTATGGCTGCGGCTGCATCGCTGGGGACGATGCCTGTCTTGCTCCAACGGTTCCCCACGGTCAATAAGGAAATATTATCCTTTGCAGCGGAAACCTGTTTTGAACAAGGGTATTTTGATTTGCTTTCCTATTTTGCTGCCGTATTGGACGTGCCTGACTATCGAAATGTCGTTGTTGGCTGTGAGATTGAACCGGAACATTTTCAGCTGTATTGCAGCTGTATTTTCCGGCTGGTTGATAAGCTGATGGAATGCAGACCCTTTACGCAGATACGGATACCCACAAAGGTCAATGCGGAGGAGTCCAGTCCTGATCCGGAGGATTGCATTTTGAGAATGACCAGGACAAATGACATCGACTATGATACATTGAAGGTTGACTGCCGTAGGGAGCTGGAGCGTTTTTTCGGTATTCGGGAAGTAGTCATTCACACGGGAACCGAGCTGGGAATCGGCATGAATCCGAATGTAAAGGATTTGTGCGGCTATACGGTGCTGGACGAGAAAATGGCAGGGACATTTCATATTGCCGTTGGTGCAAATCAGATGTTTGGCGGACATAACCAGGCGTCAAACCATAATGCCTTTGCAGGAGTTAGAAGAATGGAGGTAAAAAACAAATGGAACACAAAATTAAGAAACTGAACCAATGGTTTGCTGCACAAATTGCAGCCTGCGGCGCAGCAGAGAAGGAACTGCTGGCAGATGACCGCAGGGATGAGGCAGATTTTGAAAAGATCAAGGCAAATGTTTACGATATTTTTCGGACAATTCTTTCTGCTGCGGTGAAAACCGGGGACAGAAATGAAGATGCCGTTAAGGATTTCTTTCTTCAAAGGCTCCAGCAGATTCCGTCTAAATGGTCGGCTGCTTATAAGAAGGCAGAAAGCAATAACGATGCGGCACAAATGCATATAGAACGTGTGAAGCTGGACGTGGCAGAGGAGGTTCAAGCTGATTTTTGTACAATTTGGGAGGATAACAAATGAATGAAACAGAAGCAGTCCGCCTGTTCAAGTGCCTTGCGGACAAATCCCGTCTGCAGATCTTGAAGTCCCTGGCGATCGAGGATATGTATGTGGAGCTGCTGGCGCAGCGCATTGGCGTTTCTGCCCCTACGATTTCTTTTCATATGAAAAAGCTGGCGGAAGCCGGTGCGGTCACATCCTATAAAAGCCAGTATTACATGATGTATTCTCTGAATAAGGAAGTATTTGAAACAAGTCTGCTGGATATTCTGCAGGAAAAATCCGATGAAGCCGATCTGCAACAGCAACGGGAGGAACAGTACAGGCAGCGTGTGATTGACGCATTTTTTGAGTACGGAAAGCTGAAGTCTATTCCTGCCCAGCGAAAAAAGGAGCGGATTGTGCTTGAGGTAATCGCTCAGTCCTTTGAATATGGCAGAATTTACACGGAGCGTGAGGTCAATATCATCATTGCCGATTTTCATGATGATTTTTGCACCCTTCGCCGGGACATGATCAGCGAAGGGCTGATGGCTCGAGATGCAGGAGGGTATTGGCGTGTGGAGTGTAAGTCACTTTGGGATTAGTGTGGGAATATAACAAAAATCATTGTATTTTGAGCCTTTTTATAGTATGATATTTACTATATTAAGGCTTTTTTCCATGCACAGGGGGCGTAATGTATATTTACTGCATTGCAGCGCGTGCCCCGCGGGGTCAGGGGGGTAAATTTCCTGTCAGCTTTGTCACCGCTTCCGGCAGGCGTGTGCCCTGCGGGGTCAGGTGGTAAATCTTCCCTGCTCGATTCGGGAGCTGTAAATAAGTCTTTACAGCTCCTTGGGAACGGTAAACCTTGACCTGCTGTGGGAGTAAGCTTAGAGCAATGAATCTGTTGGAGGTTGGCAAAAAGGAGAAGTATATCATAATAATCCATAAAAAAGAGGAGGATCAGAAGATGGAATTAAAGATCAGCAGTATTGAGGAAAAGTGCGTGAAGGTGGAGTGGGAACCGGTGGATGCTGACAGCTATGCGGTATTCTGGGCGGACGCGGACACGCCTGGTATGAAGTACAAGAAGGTTCAGGAGGGCGGAGAGTGTACCTGTACCTTGAAGAAATCTACCCATATTCCCCAGTATCTGTATGTGGAGGCATATAAGGGCGGAGAGTTTGTCTGCAAGAGTGAAACCTTAAAGACCCCGGTCCATTATCACTTGAACGAACAGCTGGAAAAGCTCAACAGAGGTCTGATCGCAGTCAGGCTGAACACGGGTATTTTCTTGAGCTGGCGTATGCTTTTGGAGGAGGTAAGCGGTTACAGCAAAACGGGAATGACAGGCACGGATTATGTGGTGTACCGAAATGGTGAAAAGCTTGCCACGGTGACAGAGAGCACCAACTATGTGGATAAGGACGGAAAGCCGGAGGATTCCTACGCGGTGGCGGCACTGAAGGACGGGAAGGAGCTTGCAGCGTGCCAGGCGGTGAAGGCATGGAGCACAGGGACGAATTACATAGAGATTCCCATGCAGATTCCTGCGGGGGGCGTGACGCCTGCGGGGCAGGAGTATACTTACTCGGCAAACGATATGAGCATCGGGGATGTGGACGGCGACGGCGAGTACGAGTTTTTTGTAAAGTGGGATCCTTCCAATTCCCATGATGTTTCTCATAAAGGTTACACCGGGAACTGTTATATCGACTGTTATAAGCTGGACGGGAGGCTTCTGTGGCGTCTGGATATGGGAGTCAATATCCGGTCGGGCGCCCACTATACCCAGTTCATCGTGTATGACTTTGATGGCGACGGCAAGGCGGAAATGTCCGTCAAGACGGCTCCCGGCACCAAGATGACCAAGTATGATGACAAGGGTAATGTGGTTTCTGAGAAATACATTACCATGCCGGAAAAGGATATCAAGGCGGGGTATTCCAACGAGGACAACTATGTGTGGTCCGCGGAGGATTATTATGAATATATGGTGGGGCTTTTCAAGGGCTGGACGGAACACAGCGAGGTGAAGAACGGCCACTGGCCCGGGACTCTGGAAGAATGCTTCGGCATTGAGAAGCAGTACAGCTATCCCTTGTCCGACGGCGACGCCCGGAAGCTGGTGGATCATTTCATGGATGTGTACGCGCCTGCCAGAAGCCCCAAGAATGAGCTGCGCAGCTTTGAGGGCTTTATTTTGGAGGGACCGGAGTATCTGACCATGTTCTCCGGTGACGGTGACGAGATTGAGACGATTGACTTCCCTGTGCCCAGGGAGGACGACGGCATGATGTGGGGTGACTACGCGTGGAACCGCATCGAGCCCGGCAACCGTGTGGACAGATTCCTTTCGGGCGTTGGCTATCTGGACGGGGAGAGACCTTACCTGATCATCTGCAGGGGCTATTATACCAGGGCGACCATCACAGCATATGACTTTTTTGAGAGAAAGCACAGGGAGTACTTCAAGGTTGACAGCGGCTATGTGCTGATGGATAATCCCTTCGCCCATCACAGCGCCAAGGTGGGGACGGATCCTGTCTACGGCTGCATCGCAGGCCAGGGGGATCACAGCCTGTCAGTGGCGGATGTGGACGGCGACGGCTGCCATGAGATCATTTACGGTGCGGCTACCATTGACCATGACGGCAGTGTGCTGTATTCCAGTGCGGACGTGATGCCCGATGGGAGCATGGAGTATCTTGGTCATGGTGATTCCATGCATGTGGCGAACATTGATCCCGACAAGCCGGGTCTGGAGATCTTCAATGTGTTTGAGGAGGGCAGCAGTGTGCCTTACGGCTGGGCGCTGAGAGACGCCGAAACCGGAAAGGCCATCTTCGGCGAGCCTGCCAACAAAGATTTGGGCAGATGCATGATCGGCGATATCTGTCCTGACGTGAGAGGGCTGCAGGTCTGGGCAGTGGGCGTCTACGACTGTGAGGGCAATAAGCTTGAGAATGTGAAGCCGCTGGGGACCAATGCAAGCATCCGCTGGGCGGCGGACATGTCCACCCAGATCGTGGACGGCGTGGATTATATAAACGAGAAGCATATCGGGCTTGTGGGGGATCATACCCACGGCGTGATGCTGCATCCCCAGGGTACCAGCACCAACAACGGCACCAAGGGCAATCCCTGCCTGGTGGCGGATATCTTCGGCGATTTCAGGGAGGAGATCGTTCTGCGCACGGAGGACAGCAGCGCTATCCGGATTTACACGAATACGGAGCTGAACACCCACAAGCTGTTCACGCTGATGCATGATACTACCTACCGCTGCGGCGTGGCATGGCAGAACAACTGTTATAACCAGCCCTGCTATACCAGCTTTTACTATGCCAGCGATATGGATTTCAAGGATGTATTGAAATATCTGTAGGCGTCAGGGGGGTGATGCAGCCGGAAATGGAAAGTGATGGCTGGAGGTATGAACAGATATTGGGGTATCGATCATGCAATGCAGCAGAGCGCAATAGGACGCTATGGTATTTGAACTTCGCGGCATTTTGTCCGCGGGAATAAAAGAGGTTTTTATGGAGAAACGCCTGCGTGAGGTACTGGACAATCAACCAGAAAATTATATACTGCCTTTTTTCTGGCAGCACGGAGAAAACAGGGAGCTTTTGGAGGAGGGGATGGAGAAGATCCACGCGTCAGGCATCGGCGCTGTGTGCGTGGAGTCCAGGCCCCACCCGGACTTCCTGGGTGTGAAGTGGTGGCAGGATCTGACCGTGATCATGGAAAAGGCGAAGGCGCTGGGCATGAAGGTCTGGGTGCTGGATGACGCCCACTTTCCCAGTGGCTTCTGCAACGGCAGGGTGGGGGAGGGTTCCCCTTACGGAAAAACTTATCTGGCTCATTACACCATAGATGCAGCGGGCCCCATGAGGCACAACGCCTTTATGGTGCGTCTTGAACCGGGGGAGCGGCTGATTGGCGTCACGTTCGGCCGCCGGGACAGGGGCAGGTCCTTTTATCAGACTGAGCTCCGGGAGGTGACGGAGCTTGTCCGGGACGGAAAGCTGTATCTGGATATCCCCGAGGGGATATGGGCGGTGACGGTGATCAAGACAACCCTCAGGGGGACGGGACGGAAAGGCTACATCAATCCTCTTGACAGGGAAGCAGTGGACTTTTTTATTGAGACGGTTTACGAGGCGCATTATGCTCATTTCGGGACGGATTTCGGAGATACCTTTGCGGGTTTTTTCTCCGATGAGCCGGAAATTGGGAATTGTCTCGGGGAATATAAGCATGATTCTTACATTGGGCAGCCGGATATGAAGCTTCCCTGGAGCAGGGAGCTGGAGGAGCGTCTCCGGGCGCAGTGGGGCGGGGATTTTGTGCGGAATCTCCTTGCCATGTGGATCAATGTGGACGGGGCAGGCACCGCAGAGCGGTGTAACCCAGCGGCGGATGATTGTGAAGTGCGGGAGTGTGTGCCAGCGGGCATTGCAGGACAGGAGGGCGTCGTGGCAGGTATATGCGAAGCGCAGGAATGCACGTCGGCAGTCGGAACAGTGGGTGTCACCGTGGCGGATAATTGCGCAGTGCAGGAACGTACATCGGCAGTCGGAACAGTGCAGGACACCGCGGCGGATAATTGCGAAGCGCAGGAACGTACATCGGCAGTCGGAACAGTAGGTGTCACCGCGTCAGGCAAATGGGCAGTGCAGGAGAAGGTATTGGAAGGCTTTGCGGCGACCTGTGACAGCATAGCGTGCAATGGCGAGGGACAGGACGACAACACAGCCTATAACCGCACGGGGCTTCTGCGCAGGCAGTTTATGGAGCATGTGGCGGATTTATATGATTCCTGCTTTTGCGGGCAGATCGGGGATTGGTGCAGGGCGCATGGCGTGGAATACATCGGTCATGTGATCGAGGACGGCGGCACCCATTCTCATCTGGGACTTGGGACAGGGCACTTTTTTAAGGCGTTGTGGGGACAGGACATGTCCGGTATCGACGTGGTGCTTCAGCAGATACGTCCCCAGTTGGATGATTTCCCCTTTTACAGCATCGGCGGCACGGGCTTTTATCATGGAGAATTTTTTCATTATGGGCTTGCGAAAATGGGGGTGTCGCTGGGGCATCTTGACCCGAAGAAGCGCGGGCGTACCATGTGTGAGGTTTTCGGCGCCTATGGCTGGGCAGAGGGGCTGAAGCTTATGAAGTGGCTTCTGGATCATATGCTGGTGAGGGGCGTCAATCATTTTGTGCCTCATGCCTTTACCATGAAGGAGTTTCCGGATCCTGACTGTCCGCCGCATTTTTATGCCAGAGGCAGGAATCCGCAGTACCCTTATTTCCGGTATCTGATGGAGTATGCCAACAGAGTGAGCCATCTGGTCAACGGCGGGAGGCATGTCCCGGTGGCAGCGCTTTTGTATACTGCGGAACAGGAATGGATGGGCGGGGTGCGCAAGTTTGAGAAGGATGCCAGGGAGCTGACCAGAGGGCAGATTGATTTTGAGGTGGTTCCAGAGGAGCTCCTGCTGAAGGAGGAACTTGCGGACGGCAGGCTTCCTGTAGGGCAGGAGAGTGTCGCAGCGCTGGTGGTGCCGGGCAGTGAATATATTTCGGAGGCGCTTGCGGCAAAATGCGGGCAGCTTGCAAAGAAGGGCTTCCCGGTGCTTTTTACGGAAAGGCTGCCATGGGTTGTGACAGATTCCGGCAGGCTAAAAAAACTGCAGCAATATGCGGAACATGTGTGTCTGACAGACGGCGACAGGCTGGCGGATTTGCTGAGGCAAAAGGGCTGTTATGAGATAAAATGTTCGGAGTACCAGCCGTGGCTGCGGTATTATCATTATGTACAGCCCGAGGGGGAGTATTACCTCTTTTTCACCGAGAATGTGTGCAGTGGTCTGGAAACATATCTCACACTGCCGCCCTATGAGGGTGAGGAGTGGTGGTATGATCCCTGGAGAAACCGTCTATCGCGTGCAGACAGGGAGGGGGACAGGCGGCTTTGCCTGCGGCTGTCTCCCTATGAGCTGAAAATTCTGTACATGGGAAGTGTTGACAGGGAGAG
>CAOKQK010000131.1 GCA_948470905.1 uncultured Lachnospiraceae bacterium
CAGGCAGCCTGTCATCATGAAGCTCAGTCCTAATGTGACGGATATAACCGAGATGGCAAGGGCGGCGGAGGCGGCAGGCGCGGATGCCCTCTCCATGATCAACACGATTACGGGCATGAAGATTGACATTCATAAGCGCAGGTTCGCCCTTGCCAACAAGACCGGGGGCATGAGCGGTCCGGCGATCAAGCCGGTGGCGGTGCGTATGGTGTATCAGGCGGCACATGCAGTGAAGATTCCCATTATCGGGATGGGCGGCATTGCCACGGCGGAGGATGCCATCGAGTTCCTTCTGGCGGGAGCCAGCGCAGTCAGCATCGGAGCCATGAATTTCGTGGATCCCTATACTACGGTAAAGGTGGTGGAGGGGATTGAGGATTATATGAAACAATATAAAATCGAGGATGTGTCGGATTTAATCGGCGCTGTTTTGGAATGAAACGGAGAATACCTTCATATATATTTATACCAGTATATATGTGGAGGTATTTTTTGTGGAGCTTTTGAAGAGGAATATACATATGGACCGCATCAGGGCAGAGGCGGTCACACAGTTTACGCTGGAGGATGATGTCAATATTCCGGAAAATAAACCGGATGTAAGTGCATTAAATCTGGAAAAGGGAGAGGTCATCATTGACGAGATAAAGCCCTCGGCAGATTCTGTCACCGTGAGGGGAAGGCTTGCCTATGCAGTGCTGTATCACACTGTGGAGGCGGGAAGCAGCCTTGTTGTTCTGGAGGGGAAGATTCCCTTTGAGGAGAAGGTCAATCTGCAGGGAGCCACATCTGCGGACACGGTGATCGTAAACGGCGAGGTGGAGGATCTGACAGTGGGGATGATCAATTCCCGCAAGCTGAACATTCAGGCGCTGCTCACTATGACGGCAAAGGTGGAGGAAATCTACGACGAGGAGGCGCCTGTTGCGCTGCAGGGGGATGAAAAAGTGGAGTATCGCCGTCAGCCCATGGAGATAGCGCAGATTACCATCTGCAAAAATGACATTTTCCGGCTGAAGGAGGAGGTAGCCCTGCCTTCCAACTATCCCAATATCTTTCAGATCCTGTGGAATACATTGGCCCTGCGGGATGTGGAATTTAAGGTGATGGAGGAGAAGCTGGCTGTCACCGGGGATGTTCACCTTTTTATTTTATATGAGGGAGAGGGCGAGGAGCATCCCATCCGTTCTTTTGAGACAACGATCCCTTTCAGCGGTATATTGGAGTGTCATGGCTGCAGGGAGGGGATGCTGCCGGATATCCAGTATCGGCTTGGGCAGCAGGAGCTCTCAGTGCGCCCTGACTTCGACGGCGAGGAGCGTACCATCGGCATTGAGCTGGTGATGGATATCGGCATTCGGATCTATGAGGAGGAAAGGCTGGAGATCATTTCCGATATCTATGGGGTGTCGAAGGAAATTCAGGCAGTGACCCATCGGGCCAGCCTGCGCAGGCTGCTTTCCAAGGTGACGGGAAAGACCAAGGTGACGGATCGTATCCATGTGTCGGGAGGCACGGTGATGCAGCTCATGCACAGCGAGGGTTCTGTTGCCCTGGAGCAGCAGAGTACAGTGGAGAATGGAATCATGGTGCAGGGCAGCCTGCAGGTGAAGGTGATGTATATTACCGGGGAGGATGAAGCGCCTTACGGCTGCACGCAGGCCCAGATTCCTTATCAATACACCCTGGAAGTGCCGGGCATTCAGCCGGAAGATATGGGGGATATCCGTGCAGAGGTAGAGCAGTTGCAGGTCACAATGCTGGACGGTGAAGAGATGGATGTGAAAGCAGTGTTGTGCTTTTCCACGATGGTATTCCAGAGCATGCCGGTAGAGTTCATCAGCGATATCAATGTGGCGGAGCTGGACAGCAGCAAGATGAGCAGCCTGCCCGGCATGGTGGTTTATATGGTGAAAGCCGGGGATAACCTGTGGAATATCGGAAAGAAATATTATGTGCCTGTGGATAACTTAAGGAGCCTGAACGGTCTGGAGTCGGATGAGCTGAAGGCAGGGCAGAAGCTGCTGATCGTGAAAGGCGGCTGAGCAGGGCAGAGTCAAGGGAGATTGAAACAGGAGTCTGTAAAAACGAGCAGGGAGGTGAAGCCTCCCTGTTTGTTTTGTTGCATACAGGAGAAGTTTTTGGTATAATCAGGATATCTTACAAAAAGGTATTGATCGAAAAAGGAGTCTTTGATTTAATATGGAGGGCGGAATGAAATTATAGGGAGTAGATATTTATTTGGCGACACTGAGCAGAGAAGACTGTAAGGTTCTCTGGAATGATTTTGAATATGATTTTGATAATCCGACGGAAGCGTTCAACATAGGTCATTCGGATGAAAAGGCAGATGAATGGTTTGACGAAATACAAAAGCTGCAGGGAAACAGGCATGTTCGCCTGGGCATTTTCAAAAATGACGGATCTGTGGTGGGCGATGTGGCGCTGCAGGATATTGACAGAGTTAACCGGAAATGCAGTGTGGGCATAGGCATGGCAAAAATAGAAAACCGTTCTAAGGGCTACGGCACCCAGGCGGTAATGCTGATGCTGAAGTATGGATTTATGTATTTGGGGATGGAGAGAATTACTGCCAATACCCTGGACATTAATATCGGAGCTCAGAAGCTCCTGAATAAATGTGGCTTCCTATTGGAGGGCAGGGAGAGAAAGTCCGTATATCTGAATGCGGAAATGCATGACCGGCTGAACTATGCCATTTTGCGGGAAGAATTTTTGAAAATGTGAGGAATTGGCTCCTTAGTGCAGATAGCGGGAGCAACATAATAAAGGAGCCGCTGCTCCGGCAGATATTCATCCGCTTTTGCAGCAGCTCCTTTTGTTTTGCTGATATTACGTGGCAGTTCAGGCAGGTCGCTGAACCGCTGCGATATTACACTTCGGCGGGACTCTTTGCCGCTTCTGCAGCGTTCTTGTTAGCAGCCTCGGTGGTCTTGTTAGCTTCTTCCGCCATCTTGTCAAACTTTTCCATCACGGCGTCATAGGTACGCTGGGAAATGTCGGGAAGCTTGCCGCCCCAGGTCTTCTCAGCCTGCTTGAAGCCCTTTTCAAAAGCGGAACGCATCTCCTCGATCTTGTCGGGATCTCCGCCGGTAAGAGCGTTAGCAAAGTCAATAATTCTGTCGGAGGTCTGCTTTACACCCCAATAGCCGTCCTCGGAGATATCTTCCTGTGCCTGCAGTTTTGTGGCAGGATCGACAGTGAAATTGCCTTCTCTTAAGAAGGACCAGATATCGTTAGCCTTTCCGTAAGTGTTAGCCTGTCCGGTCATCATTTTTTCTACCAGGCTGCGAAGCTGCTGTGTGCGCGCTTCCGCGTCAGCCTTCAGCTTGTTGACCAGCTGTGTATTGGGGGTATAGGTTTTCTTTACAGAAGATGCAGCGTTTTCCTTAGAAGGCTCATATACAGCGCCGGTGCCGGCTGTGGAAGAATTTTCCACCTTCTGTGTATCGTTTTTCTGCTCCTCGGTCTTGGGATTTGCCGCGTTTACATTCTCTGTGGGAGCATAGCTGTAAGCAGCAGCGGCGTCAAATGTAACTCCGTTTACACTCATAATATCTCTCCTTCTGCGCGTCTGCGCCGTCTCTGCCCTGCGGGAAGTATCTTCCGTGATCTGTTCCGGCAGGGAAATTACTTGGTTTATAAGATATATCGGAAAGAATTGGAAAAACTTTAGTTTTCAAACTGCATTTTTATGAAAATTCTGCAGCGGGAGATGATATCCCTCTGAGGAGGCGGCTCAGGAGAAGCCTGTTCCTGCGGGGGCGGTCCAGGTGATGCAGGCGCCTGGGGGGAAGGGTTCCGGGGAGCCTGTTCCTGCGGGGGTGGTTCCGGTGATGCAGGCGCCTGGGGGGAGGGGTTCCGGAGAGCCTGTTCCTGCGGGAGGGCTCCCTGGGAGGCGGGGGCCGGGCAAGTCAGGGAATATGCCGCGCTGATCTGGAGCCCATCTTCTGAGATGGCGCTTTCCACGGTGTCTGTGAGGATGCCCAGAGGCAGCGAGCCGAAGGGGGTGGCATATAGGGTCATGTGCTCTTTCCCCGGCTCAAATACCATGCGGGCATTGACAGCCCCCTTCTTTGTCAGCTCCAGGGTACTGCCTTTGAGCTTGATCATGGTTTTGATGATTTCTCTGTCATCTGTGCTTTCCTCGTAAAGGATATAAGAGCTTCCGCTGCCGGTGTGAAATTCCGCCGTGGCGGTGGTCCGGGTTGTCTGTTCTCCGCCGGCTTCGTCCCATTGCGTGCCGGTGACAGAGATCTGTCCTTTTCGCGTCATTTGATCCTCCGTGCCGCTTGCTGCGCATCAAGCTTGATACCCCGTCAGCTTGCTGCGGGGTTTTTGATTCTTCGTCATCTGCACAAGTTATTTTCAGACAGTTCCTTAAAAATCTTCTATGTGGACGGATTTTGCCGACAGGATACCGTACTTGATAATGGAGTTGGCAAAACGCACAAATTTCTCCGCCTTGTCGCTGACATAGAACTGATAGCGGTTGCTGCCGAGTCCTGGGGGTTGGTCGTTCAAAAGATCCAGGCGGGAGAGCATTTCCCTCAGTTCTATGGCGGTTTCGTATGCGGGATTGACCAGTGTGACGCTTTCGCCCATGATGCGGCGCAGGGTGGAGCGGATGAGCGGATAGTGTGTGCAGCCCAGGATCAGGGTATCGATGTCAATGTCGATCAGTTCGCTCAGATATCTGCGCGCAATCTCGTCGGTGACGGGATCTTCCCAGAGCCCTTCTTCGATCAGGGGGACAAAGAGCGGGCATGCCTTGCCGTAGATGGTTACATTTTTGTCCAGTTCTTCTATGTATTTGGGGTACATCCGGCTGCCGATGGTCGCCTCTGTGGCGATCACGCCGATGCGGCCGTTCCGGGTTACGTCCGCTGCGACGTTTGCCCCCGGCTTTATCACGCCTATGATGGGGATGTCCGTGTCCGCCTCCAGGGTGTCCAGGGCATATGCGCTGGCGGTGTTGCACGCAACAACGATGGTCTTGACCTGGAAGGTTCGCAGGAACCGGACGATCTGCTCGGAAAAGCGCGTCACGGTGTCCTGGGATTTGCTGCCATAGGGAACACGTGCGGTGTCGCCAAAGTAAATGATTTTTTCGTTTGGTATCTGCCGCATGATCTCCCGTGCCACGGTCAGGCCGCCGACGCCGGAATCGAATACCCCTATGGGGGCATCCTTCCTGAGCAGATCTCTATTTATTTCTGTCATGAAAAGCCTCCAAGATGGCGTTGAGATCCGTCAGGAGCCTGCTGCGGAAGGTGATCTTGTCAGACGGCGCGTTTAAGATGTCCCAGTAAAGGCTGCTGTCAAAGCTCCAGCCCCGGGGTTGCGTGTCCGTTTCCGTCTGTGAGTCTTCACAGACCACCTTTACGGTGCCGGGGGTCAGGGTGAATTCAGGGTAGAGCAGCCCCCACCAGCCAAGCGCTGCGCAGATGCCTATTCCTGTGCGGATTCCAATCCATTTCTTTTTCATGCAATAACCTCTTTCCGATTTGATCATGTTTCTCTTTATCGGGGATTATTGCCTGTTATTTCCAAGTTTATTCCAAATGATTTTATTCTATGCCATTTCCTGGCTTTTACTGCGGTGGTTTTGCGTCAGCACTGTGAAGGTGCCATGCCGTTTTTTGCCCTGTCCAGGCGTATCTGGCGGATGATCGCCTTTTCCTGATTGTCGATATGGGTCTTTGCCGCTTCCGCGCCGGTGGTTTTATCTTTGTGTACGATGCTCTGGTAAATGATCCTGTGCTCATTTACCAGGGTTTCATGCTGGCTGCTGTCCTTGATATATTCAAAACGATAGCGGTACATCTGCTCGGACAGGTTGTTGATCAGCTGGATCAGGCGCTGGTTGTTGGTTGCCTGGGCGATGATGTCGTGAAGGGCCACATCCGCCTGGGCAATTTTTTTCACATCCTTTGTCTGGACGGAAAGCTCGAAAGTGTCGCAGGCTTTTTTCAGGGCAATTAAGCCTTCTTCGGTGATGCGGTCGCATGCCAGCTCCACACAGAACGCGTCCAGGGCACGCCGGACTTCCAGGACATCCCTCATGCTCTTTTCCGTAATCTGCGCCACTTCTGCCCCGCGTCTGGGAATGATCGTCACCAGCCCCTCCAGCTCCAGCTTGTGGATCGCCTCTCTGATAGGGGTGCGGCTGACGCCGAGCTTGTCCGCAAGATGGATCTCCATCAGCCGTTCGCCGGGCTTCAAGTCACCTGTCAGGATCGCCTGCCGCAGTGTGTTGAAGACCACGTCGCGGAGGGGTAAGAATTCATCCATGTTTGGCTGTAAATTCTGCATATCAGCCTGCCTTTCTTGTCTTAGATGGGGGTGGTGACAAATATCTGCTTTGCAAGCCCTTCCTCCCGGAGCTGCCCGCCCGCCAGCTCCGCCGCCTGTTTTTCCAGGAAAATGCCGAAAACCGTGGGACCGCTGCCGCTCATGAGGCTTTTGACAGCACCCAGTTCCCGCATCCTGTTCTTGATGGTAGCAATGACCGGGTGGGCGGGGATAGTGACTGTCTCCAATACATTTTCCATTCGGTCCAGGATCCCCTGCAGGCTGCCCTGCTCTATCGCGGCTCTCATACCATCGATATCAGGGTGGGATTTCAGCCCTGCCGCGTCCAGATGTTCATAGACATATTTGGTGGAGACGCTGATATCCGGCTTTGCCACCAGGATGAAACAGTCGGGAGCAGGGGGGAGTGCGGTCAGGATATCACCGATGCCCTCCGCCAGGGCGGTGCCGCCCATGATGCAGTAGGGTACATCCGCGCCGATGGCGACGCCGTATTCCATCAGCTGCGGTATGGGGGCATCCAGCCCCAGCAGGCGGCTGATCCCTTTCATGACAGCGGCAGCATCGGTGCTCCCGCCTGCCATGCCTGCGGCAATGGGGATCCTTTTCTCAAGATGAATGTGGATTCCTTCTGAGAAATGATATTTCTCCCGCATAAGCTCCGCCGCCCGGCAGATCAGGTTGTCCCTGCCTGGGGGCAGTTCGTCCGAGTCGGTGGTGAGCATGATGCGGTCGCCGGTTTTCTCCAGGGTCAGCTGGTCAAAAATATCCACCGTCTGGAGGATCATCTTGACCTGGTGGTAGCCGCTTGGAAGCTTTTTCACCACATCCAGTCCCAGATTAATTTTTGCATAAGCTTTTATATGATATTTTTCCATATATTTTGCCTCTTGTATTTTGTATACAGATATTAGATTGTATTTAATTATATACAATATGAATATTTAAGTCAACAAAAACCAGCCTGTCCGGCTGGTTTTATAAGCCATTTATGATAATGTCTCAGTAGACCACAAATAAAAATGTCCCAA
>CAOKQK010000132.1 GCA_948470905.1 uncultured Lachnospiraceae bacterium
GTTCAGACGTGTGCTCTTCCGATCTAAAGAGCACCGCAAAACTGGACACCACCACTTCCTTGGCGGAGACTCCCGACAGAAGCGCCACTCCGATCTGCCACATCCCCAGCCCCGCCGGGGCAAGCACAGGCACAAGAATGCGCCCGATAACCGCGCCGAAGCTGTCCGCCGGATCCTCCACCATGCCGCTTATTCCAAAATTCAGCACAAACCAGATGGCGATGGAAGCCACAAAGATGGTAGTCCCTGCCTTGGACAGATAATCTTTCAGCTTATTCCACACATAGATACGGATGGTCCTGGGATTGGGACGCTTATATTCGGGAAGCTCGATCAGCAGGGAATCATTTACCTTGCCCTTCTCCAGCCGGTTGCCTATCAGCGCCGCCAGGATTGCCGTCACCATCCCAACTACATAAAGTGAAAATGCTGTCAAGGCCGGATGCTCCGGAAAAAACATATCGGAAAACAATACATAGATGGGCAGCCTTGCCGAACAGGACATAAACGGCGTCACCAGCATGGTCCTGCGCCTGTCATGCTCCGTCTCCAGCGCCCTTGTTGCCATGATTGCCGGCACGGTACAGCCAAAGCCCAGGATCATGGGCAGGAACGCTTTCCCCGACAGCCCCACCTTTCCCATGACAGAATCCATCACATAAGCAACCCTTGCCATGTAACCGCTGTCCTCCAGGATCCCCAGCGCCAGGAACAGGATAAAAATATTGGGGATAAAGGTCAGGATACCGCCCACGCCAGCGATAATGCCATCCACGATCAACGACTGCAGCCATCCCGCCACATGCATGCTCTCCAATACAGCTACGGCACCGTCTGACACAAACCCAAGCCCCACTTCAAAAACACCTTTCAGGGCATCTCCCACCGTAAAGGTCAGAAAAAACACCAGGCACATGATCAGAAGGAACATGGGGACGCCCCAGACCGGATGGGTCAACAGCCTGTCGATCTTATCCGTGGCGGCAGCTTTCTGGCTCTTGTGGAACAGAACCTCTTTTACAACACTTTCAATGTAATTATATTTACACTGGATGATCTCTTTCTCATAGCTTCTGTCCACCACATTTGTAACGGAGATAGGATGTTCATTCCTGACCTCCTCGTCATCCTCCAAAAGCTTGATGGCATGCCATCTCACAGAAGAATGGGTAGGATAATGAGCCTGCATCATCACGGACAGCTTGGCAATCTTGTCTTCGATTATCTCTGGATAGTCCAGAATGTACTCCTCTGTCCCCTCCTCGTAATGATGAATTACCGCATGGAGAAGCATGCTCAGCCCCTCTCTCCTTGCCGCGGACACCGGCACTACAGGGATATCCCCCAGCATCTCCGGCAGGCGGTGGGTGTCAATCTCCATCCCCCTCTCCTTCACGATGTCCATCATATTCAGCGCAAGAACTATGGGCTTTCCCAGCTCCAGAAGCTGCAGCGTCAGATACAGGTTCCTCTCCAGGGATGAGGCATCCACCACATTGATAATGACGTCGATATCATCATCCATGGCACATTGCCTCGTGACCTTTTCCTCAATGCTGTAGCTGGTCAGGGAATAAATCCCCGGCGTGTCGATCAGGGTGATCTCCGTGTCCTCATAGCTGGTCTGCCCCTCAAAGCGCTCCACCGTCACGCCGGGCCAGTTTGCCACCTTTAATTTCGCTCCTGTCAGGGCGTTGAACAACGTGGTCTTGCCGCAGTTTGGATTGCCGACACATGCCACATTAATATGCTTCTTATGTCCTTTCCCGCTCATTTGTACACCTCTCGCCTGTCCACCTGCGCAGTGCCGGAGCTTTCCTGCTCCGCTCCAGTGCCTTCCAGGTCCATTCCGGCATTCCCCCGCCCGGCTCCGGTACTTTCCAAGTCCGCTCCGGCAGTCTCCTGCCCAGCTCCGGTGCCTTCCAGGTCCGTTCCAGCATTTTCCTGCTCAATCTCAATATTGGAAGAAATATGCTTCCCCAGCGCAAGCCTGGTTCCCCTGACCTGAATGATCAGAGCCCCGTGCCTCTTCCTGTTTAGCACATTCACCGTCGTTCCGTCATTTAATCCAAGGGCCTGCAGCCTCCTGGTGATGGCAGGCTCCACATACAAACCCTTTATCAGGCAGCTGGCGCCCTTTTCCGCCTCGTACAATGTCATTTTGTCCTCCTTGAAATGCCTTTCTTCCATATTCCATTTCCGCACATCCCTTCCAGCGCCCCGGAGGATGGCTCTTAGGACTCCCTTCCAGTGCCCTGGGGGATGCTTTTTTCGGACTCTTTCCTACCAGCTCTTAATAAATGTGTTGATATAGTTGTCCAGGCATTTCTTGATAATCTCAACCGCTTCCTCCCGGCCGCCCTTTTCATTGACGGCGGTCGTCTTGTTCTCCAGAGCCTTATAGACCGTGAAAAAATGCTCCATCTCGGCTACCACATGGGGAGGCAGTTCCGCGATGTCATGATAACAGTTATAATTAGGATCGTTAAAGGGCACTGCAATAATCTTCTCATCATCCTTGCCATTGTCCAGCATGGAAATCACGCCTATGGGATAAGCCCTCACAAGCGTCATGGGCTGAATGGACTCGGCACACAGCAGCAGCACATCCAGCGGATCCCCGTCATCTCCATAGGTACGGGGAATAAAACCGTAGTTTGCAGGATAATGGGTGGAGGTATGCAGGATCCTGTCCAATATAAGCAGCCCCGTGTCCTTGTCCAATTCGTATTTGTTTTTGCTTCCTTTGGAAATTTCAATGACACAGATAAAATCGGTGGGAGTCACTCTCTGTGTACTGATACTGTGCCAGATACTGTTATTGATCTCTTTCATGTCTTGTCTCTCCTTGTCTCATAGATAGCTTGAACATCTTTTTATTTCCTGACCTGTCCGTTTCCCGCAATGGTATATTTGTAAGAAGTCAGCTCCTTTAATCCCATAGGCCCTCTGGCGTGGAGCTTCTGGGTGCTGATGCCGATCTCCGCCCCAAAGCCAAACTCATAGCCGTCGGTAAACCTCGTGGAGGCATTCCAATAGACGCACGCCGCGTCAATATCATTTAAAAATCTCTCCGCAGCCTCTGCATTCTCCGTCACAATACACTCGGAATGCTTTGTATTATACTTATTGATATGGGAAATGGCATCATCCAGGCTGTCCACAGTCTTGATTGACAAAATATAATCAAGATACTCCGTACCGAAATCCGCCTCCGCCGCAGGCGTACAATCAGGCAGAATCTCCAGGGTTCCCTCATCCCCCCGAAGCTCCACATTCTCAGGCGCAAGAACCTCTTTCAGCCTGGGCAGGAACGCCTCCCTCACATCCCTGTGGACTACAAGGGATTCGCAGGCATTGCAGACACCGATCCTCTGCGTCTTGGCATTGTAAATGATCCCTGCCGCCATATCCAGGTCCGCGTCCCTGTCCACGTACACATGACAGTTGCCTGTGCCGGTCTCAATTACAGGGATCGTACTGTTTTCCACCACGCTCCTGATAAGCCCTGCACTTCCCCTGGGAATCAGCAGGTCCACATACTCCTTTAACTTCATAAACGCCACTGTCACCTGCCTGTCCGTGTCCTCGATCAGCTGCAGCACGTCAGACGGAATATGCAAATCCTCCAGAGCCCTGCGCAATACCCTCACCACGGCGGCGTTGGAATGCAGCGCATCGCTGCCTCCCTTTAAAATAACGGCATTCCCTGTCTTAAAGCACAGCCCGAAGGCATCTGCCGTCACATTGGGCCTCGCTTCGTATATCATGCCGATGACCCCCATGGGAACCCTGACTTTCCTGATCTTCAGTCCATTAGGACGTTCAAATTCCTCCATGATCTCACCGATACAATCCGGCAGCGCCGCAATCTGGCGCAGCCCCTCCGCCATGGCTTCAATCCTCTCCTTCGTCAGCTTCAGCCGGTCCAGCATGCCGGCGCTCATGCCATTTTTCCGTGCTGCTTCCATGTCCAGCTCATTTGCTGCCAGAATCTCCGAAGCATCCTGCACCAGCAGCTCTGCCCCGTGATGCAGGGCATTGTCCTTTTCCTCCTGGGACATCCTCTGCAAAAAAGGCTTCGCCGAAGCCGCCCTCTTTCCCATCATCTGTAAGTCTGTCATATCCATTTACTATCCCTTCCATACCATAAATATTATAAATATAGCAATCAAAGCCTTATGCTAAAATCTAATCCGCAGGTATCAGCTGCCCCGCCTATCTGCTTTTCATTCCCGCAGGCAATGAGCAAAGTCAATTGCATTGGCTTTGTGCGAAAGCATGCATGAACATAAAGCCATATTTTATGGCTTGGCAAATGCTGCGAGGACATTTTTTTATAATATCGCATCACAGTACATTATAAGCACTGACACAGGAAAAAACAAGTGGAAACCACATTCCGCTGAAAATGTGGTTTGACACCTACAGACCTTGCAATACTTGCAGGAAGATTTTATTCGCTCTTGAAACGCAATTTTGACTTTGCAGGAGAGGCTGGAAAAGCCTCCATTTGCACTCTCTGGAATCTGTGATATGATAAGCAAACCGGCAAGGAGCCATATTGTATTAACAATTATGCTTTTACCTCCAAAGCTTTCCGGTATAACTGGACTGCGGATAAGCAGCCATTTTTTTCACATTGCTCGTAAAATTCAACATATTTCAGCTGTTCCGTAAAAAATCTTGTGTCACCCATTATCTTCTTCAAATAATATTCCGCCAGCCCCTCTGTCATGCCCCATGTTTCAAAACTTTTAAAAGCGTTTTCCCCGGCAAGCGCTTCAAACAGCAGATAAATGATAAATTCATGCCCTATAAAATAAACCTCATCAAGAACCGTCCTTTCAATGCCAAAAACATCCTGGCTTTTTGAAATATCAATTGCCTCCGGGCCGCCTGCTGTCGAAGTGACAAGAGTAGCAGTAAAACAGCCGCTTCCCAGGCAGCAGCCCAAGAGCTTTTCCGCTTTATCCGTAAAGTCCGATTTTTCAAAGTAATCCTGTAGATTGGAAATATAATTTTCTATTTTTGCCTTTTCAGATTCCCATATATTTTCCGAATAATCATTATAATGTTTTATCATAACTTCGGAAATCGCAATAATGGTATCGTTATAAGGTATCACTTCCCTGCTGACAAACTCCGGTATATTTCCGCTTTTGATTGCATTTCCCGTTTCGATCAAAGAGCCATAATAGTCGGGCAGCGGGACTTTTGCACAAGCCGGTTCGCTCACAAGCAATCCGTATAATAAGCCCCAGTGTTCGCCGCCGCAAACTGTGATCAACGGCTCATTTTGCTTCATTATTCTCAATTCCTCCTGGGGATATCTTGCACGATACTTTTCTCCATACGAATTATCGTATCCGCAATTTGCAACCGATAACATGTGAAAAATATAATTTGTATCCTTATTCGCTGCAAAACGTATTTTATTCATTACATTGCTCCTTTCGCAATTCCGCATATTTCTTATCATTCCAACAGTTTCTCAGTCTTTCCCGTCCCTGCTGCCGCAATCACTGCCTCTCCCGGCTGTAACAGGTACAGGACACAGCCGCCAGGACAAGGACCACCGCCAAAAGCCCCAGCTCCACTGCCAGGACAGGGACACAGGCTGCCGCCAGGACCACCGCTGCATCAACCAGGAAATGTACCATAACGGCAAGAAGATAAAACTTAAGCCTGCTGTTCTTTACCCCAAGGTAGACCAGATAAGACAATACAATATGCAGCACTACCGCCGAACACCTCTCCATGCCCGCAAACAGAAACTGCCATGAGGGAAGATCCGTCAGCTGGGAAATCACAGCCTGAGCGCCCGCGTCCCCGGCGGGCAGCAGCTTTTCCAGGCTGCCGGAATTGATCATGACAGAAGTGAGCAGATTGGAAAAGCATGCCATTCCCCCCAGAAGGATCGCCTCGATCCCGCCGTGACCGGCTCCATACATTACAGCTTCCTGTTTTGACAGGCTGTCTTTCATAAAGAATTTCATCGCAACATATCGTCCTGTCTCCTCGAACAGGCCGGCGGCAAGCCCGCCGTAGACAGCGTAGGCGATCAAATGTTCCGAAAGGAAACGCCCACACACCGCTCTTACAACGAGATGTAAAACCTGCTCCAGGATCAATGCAAACACCACAAAAGTCCCGCAGCCCAAAAAGAAACTCTTAAGGCTTGCCTTACCTGCCTTTTTCATGTAAATGCACAAGCCTACAGGCAGCCCCACACAGACTGCCAGACTCACCGCCATTGCCGCAATGCTTGAAGCCGGTACAGTACCCATAATCCTTCTCCTCTCTGTATGTAAGCTCAGGCTCTGCCGACAATTTAAACTCCCGCAGCATTACTGCCTGCGGGAATAACCCCAACAGAACCTGAGCAGCATATTTTACTTTTCCTCAAACACCAGCACCACCGGGGGACAGCAGTAGTCCACATCCTGTAGATGAAGCCCCTTCTCATAAGCTTTGCGGACTGCCGCCATGACCAGATACTGAGTCGCCGGCAAAAGCCTGTGGACATCCAGCACATTTTTAAGGTAAGCCGGCACCTGGAGCATGCTGCACTTTAAAAATGCTCCAAGCTCATCCCCAAGCTCCTTCTTAAGCCTTTCCACGGCCGCTCCCACCGCTGCCTCCACACCTTTGTATTCCTTCCTGTCCAGAACAGGGATGTCCACAGTGACCTTGCCGGACTCCGAAGACAGCAGCCCCACAGCCTCAAGCTGAGGAATCCCTTCCAGCATTTCATTCGGTATCTCGCTGTCCGTAAGCGCAACGTTTTGACGGATGCACCACAAAAGCTTTGTGATATACACAAAATAATTGTGAGGACCGCCTGCCAGAAATCTTCTGGGCTCGTCCAACAGGGAGGTGTCAAATTCACAGAGCTGCAAAAAACCTGCCCCATTGTAATCACATTTCCCTCCCGACGTTCTGTGGCCGCCGAAGACCACGTACTCATCAGCCTTATTACACCTGCCCTCATCATATCCGGCAGGAATCTCTACACCCACCGCTGCCCAACAGCCTCCGTCCCTTCTGTCAGGGCACCTCTGCTCTGTTTTCCTGTTCTGGAAAAAGGCCTGCAGCACCCGCAGCACAGCATACCGTTCCAGCTTTCTTAACTGGCGCTGATTCAGCTTTTCACCAAATTCCATGTCCCTGATCCCGGCTATGAGCTCATCCATACAGCCCCACAGGACATCAAAATGCACTGAATATTCAGATGCATCACTGTATATGGTTTGACACCATCACAAATTGAACCACTATAAATGAAAGAGCATCAATTTACAAAGCAAGAACAAAACAGGTGCACCTA
>CAOKQK010000133.1 GCA_948470905.1 uncultured Lachnospiraceae bacterium
CCGGAAAATAAAGATTTTGTAGCCAAAAAGGAGTGTCAGATTTGACACTACCAAAAATCCACAGGAGGAAGAAGTTATGAAAATCGCAGTTGTTTGTGCAAATGGCAAAGAGGGTAAGTTAATTGTTAAGGAGGCTGTCGCAAGAGGGGCAGACGTTACGGCTGTTGTCCGCGGGGACAACAAATCCGCCGCAGCAAATGTTATCAGGAAGGATCTGTTTGAGCTGACCGCTTCCGATTTGGAAGGCTTTGATGTTGTGATTGACGCTTTCGGGGCGTGGACGCCGGAAACCCTTCCGCAGCACAGTACTTCTCTGAAACATCTTTGTGACCTTATGAGCGGCAGGGAAGCACGGCTTCTTGTTGTCGGCGGTGCAGGCAGCCTGTATGTGAACCAGGAGCATACCGTACAGGTAATGGACGGGGCGGACTTCCCGGAAATGTTCAGGCCGCTTGCTTCCAGCATGGGTAAGGCTCTTGATGAACTCCGCGCCAGAACGGATGTGAAGTGGACGTATATCAGCCCTGCGGGGGATTTTCAGGCGGACGGAATAAGAACCGGGAAGTACATCCTGGGCGGCGAAGAACTGACCTTGAACTCCAGGGGAGAAAGTGTGATCAGTTATGCCGACTATGCGGTTGCCATGGTTGATGAAGCTTTAAACGGAAACCATATTCAGCAGAGGATTTCTGTTGTAGCAGAATAAG
The DNA here is from genome assembly GCA_948470905.1 of uncultured Lachnospiraceae bacterium. Lineage (GTDB taxonomy): Bacteria > Bacillota > Clostridia > Lachnospirales > Lachnospiraceae > Acetatifactor. Next base: position 708 of record CAOKQK010000133.1, read on the forward strand.
CAGTGCCTTACGGCTAAAGGAAGAAGCCGCCTGCCCTGTAAAGGCGGAGATGGAAAGGAGGACGTTATGACACAGGCGGAGAGGCTCATTTACCTGATAAAATATCTTTCAAATGAAAATGACGAATTAAAATCAATAAGCATTCCTGAAGGTGAGGCAGAAAAGAAACGTCTGTTGCGCTCTCTTATGAACATTCGGCCGCCAAAAGCAGTTACAGGGGAGTTTTTAGAAGTGCAGGACGCATATTTACAGGAGGAATCTGCCAGGAAGGGTGTAATATCGTTATCGGATCTTTCCTTGGTACAACCGGGAATTTACTTATGGCAGGGAGATATTACCAGATTATCGGTAGATGGCATAGTAAATGCAGCCAACAGCTCCCTGCTGGGCTGTTTTGTTCCCTGCCATGGCTGTATTGACAATGCGATCCACTCTGCCGCAGGGATTGGGCTTCGTCTGGAATGTTCGCATATCATGAAAGGACAAAAAAAGGATGAACCCACAGGAAAGGCAAGGATCACAAAAGCCTACAACCTTCCCTGCCGTTATGTTCTGCATACCGTGGGCCCCATCATCTATGGAACTGTTACCGGGCAGGATTGTAAGCTGTTAGCGGATTGCTACCGCTCCTGCCTGGAACTTGCAGCGGCATACCGGTTAAAAAGCATTGCCTTTTGCTGTATTTCTACGGGAGAGTTTCATTTTCCCAATGAGACAGCCGCCGAGATAGCCATACAGACAGTACAGGAATATAAAGAGAAAAATCAAAATGGTCTGGAGGTGGTATTTAATGTATTCAAAGACAGGGACTATGAAATTTACAAACGGTTGTTGGGAGGATGACGGCGCAAGGCGTTCGGCAGAGAAGATAAAGGAGAAAGTGGAAGATGCGGATGCCGTTGTGGTGGGCGCGGGCGCAGGATTGTCTGCGTCTGCCGGATTTACTTATTCCGGGAAACGTTTTCAAGAAAATTTTCCTGACTTTATCAAAAAATATGGCTTTAAGGACATGTATTCCGCAGGCTTTTACCCGTATAAGACACTGGAAGAATATTGGGCGTATTGGAGCCGCTATGTTTTTATCAACCGTTATCAAAATACCCCAAAGCCTGTTTACAATGATTTATACAGCCTGGTAAAGGACAGGGACTATTTTGTCTTGACAACAAATGTGGATCATTGTTTTCAAAAAGCGGGCTTTGATAAACAGAGGCTGTTTTATACCCAGGGCGATTACGGGCTGTGGCAGTGTTCAAGACCCTGCCACCATAAGACTTATGACAATGAAACCATGATTAGGAGGATGTTGGCCGAACAAAAAGATATGCGCATCCCGTCGGAGCTGATCCCCCGCTGTCCCATTTGCGGCGCGCCAATGTCCATGAACCTGCGGGCAGATCATACCTTTGTTGAGGACAGCGGCTGGCATTCCGCAGCAGAAAGGTATCAGGATTTTATCCGGCGCCATGAAGGGCGGAAAGTTTTATATCTGGAGCTGGGTGTTGGCGGCAATACCCCGGGGATCATCAAGTATCCGTTTTGGCAGATGACGGCGGAGAACCCGAAGGCGGTGTATGTCTGTGTGAATCAGGGGGAGGCGGTCTGCCCGCAGGAAATAGAAAAACAGGCTGTATGTATCAACGGAGATATTGGGGAAGTACTGCAACAGAAACTTTCCCCACAGCAGGGCTGGTAATATTGACTTTGTGGGACAGGGCTTAAAGACCCGGTGGGAATTCACCGGGTCTTTGATGGGGCATGCAGACCGTGCGACAGGGGATGTTTGGGATTCTTTGTCCGGTCTAAAAGATGCCCGGGATCAGGTACGCAAGCCAAAGACCGGATTCGTATGAGGCAGCGTTGGCAGCCAGGGCGTAGGCGGCAGCTCTGGCCTTTGGGTGAGTTTTGGCACTGTATGCCGGCAGGCGGGATACATAGAGGACGGCTTCTATCATAAGGACTGCCAGCTCCAAAGGAATAAGGACCAGCATAAAAGCAAACGGGCCGGAATTGTAATTTACCAGATTCAATACAATATTCAGCGCCAGCTGGGTGAAGATGTTGACAATCGCAAGGAATGTCAGCACTTTTTTACCTCTGTAGCCAAACAGCAGCGCTATCGCAAGCTCCAGAAGTATGGTGCAGACCATGCGTGCGCCAAAGGAGATGAGCTCCCAGGTATAATCATAGCTTTTTTTGGCTGTCAGGCTGCCTTGCTGGTACTCAGACAGATCCACGGTAAAATAGCTGTCAAAGGCATACGACTCATAAATCGGGCTAATGTAGAAGGCATCGTTCTCCGGAAAATACAGCAGGATCTTAAATGGGGTGGGGGGATAATATATCCAGTTCAGCTGGTCGTTCTCAGAGCATTTCCACCATTCCTGTAAAAAGTAAAAACCGTCTATATCTTCGTAGGAAGCAAATTTGCTCCAGATTTCCTCACCGCCGTCTTGATCGCGGATATTGGGTTCAGAGTAGCCGTCCCAGGCGGATGCCGGACCGGTGGAGCGATGCTGTGACAGCAGTGTCCCGTAGTATGTCCTGCCGTCTGTGCCTGTGAAAGTGATCTGTACAGAAGGCTTGGGCCCCATATCGGCACGGGCTGTGGCTGGCATTGCCAGAAAAAGGGCAGCACAGATCATGAACGTGAACAGAATTTTCCTCATATGAATCCCTCCTTCGTGCTATTGTATAGATGTTTCAATTATACCGCAACACCGTGCCCATGGGTACACATGGAATCGGAAGCTGACATAGTGAACTGTTACATCAATATTATAACACGGCCAGAAGGCACTTGACCAGCTGTATTTTCAGTGACTGCCGGCAGGGTGTGATATGGATGGTAAGATATTCTATGGACAGTTCCCTGCGGTCCAGATACCTATTGCAGAAGTTAAAATTGTAATGCATTTGTGGAAGGCTTATGATTTTACGAGCGTGTGGACAATAAAGTATCAGCAGCTTGTTTACGGATAGACAGTTATGCTAGAATAAAGAGGATTGTTCAGAGCCTTGTATGGACAGGGCTGTGAAGAATTTTCGGCAGTTTGGGATGAAAATAATGAGATGTGTGAGGAGGACAGGGAGCAGATGGCAAAAATTTTAATTATAGAAGATGATACGGATATCAATAATCTGCTTGCAAGGATCATGGGCAGGCAGGGGCATGAGGCGGTGCAGGCATTCTCCGGGACTGAGGGGAAGCTGAGGCTGGAGCTGGAGCGGTATGACCTGATGCTGCTGGATCTGATGCTGCCGGGGATGATGGGGGAAGATTTGATCCGGGAGATCCGGCAGAGGGATCCGGATCTCCCTATTATCGTATTATCGGCAAAGTCTGCGCTGGAGGAGCGGGTCTCCGTTTTGGAACTGGGGGCGGATGATTATCTGGTGAAGCCCTTTGCCGTGGAGGAGGTGGCAGCCCGCGTAGCGGGTGCATTGCGCCGCAGCGCCAGATGGCAGGAGCTGGCAGGGCAGGCACAGGCGGTAAGTGGGATGCAGAGGGAAGGGCTGGAAATACAGAAGGCAGGTGGTGGGCCGCAGAGAGAAGGGGCGTTGTCACGGCAGGCAGGTCATGGCAGCGGGGAAGGCGGCCAGACGCCGCTGCGATTCAAAGACATGACATTGGATGCAGACCGGCGGGAGGTGCGGGTGCATGGACAGCTTTTGAACCTGACAGCGCATGAATATGATATTCTGCATATCCTGATTCGGGAGCCGGGCAAGGTATATTCCAGAGAGCGCCTGTACGAGCTGGTCTGGCAGGGCGGTTATTATGGGGAGGACAATACTGTGAATGTCCATGTGAGCAATCTGCGCAAAAAGATTGCCGCTGTGGATTCCTCAGCGTATATTGCCACAGTGTGGGGCATTGGGTTCCGCATGAGCTGAAGAAATGAATCTTTATGATTTCTTTAAACTTTCTAAAGGACTAATTTACAGGGGATGGAGTATGATTTGATCATCACAGGGGGAGCCGCAGCAAAGCGGCGGAATTTAAGGAAGGAGAACAAAAGGATGATAAACGGCAAGATGATCATACAGACCCATCAGCTGACCAAACAGTATGGTCAGGCTTTGGCGCTGGACCATGTGGATCTGTCTGTTCCCAAGGGGAGCATTTATGGCCTGGTAGGCAACAATGGTGCGGGAAAGACAACATTTTTGAAAATAATTTTGGGGCAGGTTTATCCAAGCTCCGGAAGCTTCAGTCTTTGGGATGCTCAGTATAAGGATGCCTGGCAGAAAAACCGCAGGCGCTGCGGAGCCATTATCGAGGCGCCGGGATTTTATCCGGACATGACGGCGGCTCAGAATCTGGAGTATTACAGGATGCAGAGAGGGATCCCGGGCAGGGAAAAGGTGTCGGAGAAGCTGGAGCAGGTGGGGCTGGCGGATGCTGCAAAGAAGAAATTCCGTCAGATGTCCCTGGGCATGAAGCAGCGCCTGGGCCTGGCTCTGGCGCTGTTGGGGGAACCGGAATTATTGCTTTTGGACGAGCCCATTAATGGGCTGGATCCTGCGGGAATTATTGAGATCCGCAGCCTTCTGCAGAAGCTGAACAGGGAGAAGAATATCACAATCCTGATCTCCAGCCATATTTTGTCGGAGCTGGAAAATATGGCTACAGATTATGGATTTTTGAGCAGGGGAAAGGTGATTCAGCAGATCAGTGCAAAGAGGCTGCATGAGCTGTGCGGCACTTATCTGGAAATCCGGGTGACTGAGCCGGAGCGATATACGGCGCTGCTGGAGAAGGAGCTGCACTTGACAGGTTACAAGGTGCTGCCGGACGGGACTATCCGTATCCTGGGGCAGCCGGAGGAGGTGACGTCCTACAGCAGGCTGGCGGTAGAGCAGGGCATCGGCCTGCTGGCGCTGGAACGCCGGGAACTGCATCTGGAAGACTATTATATGCATCTGACCCAGGAAGCGGAGCTTTAAGCGATATTATTGTGATGCGGAACTGATAACGAGGAGAATAAAAATGACGAATTATATCAAGAGTGAATTTTATCGGGTATTTCATACTAAGGCGGTCTACGCTTTGACAGGGGCATGTCTGATGATCGTGCTGTTCTTTAACATATTGTTGTGGGCTATGAGAACCTTTACAGGAGATTTTCCGTGGGCCACAACAAAGTATGCCTTTTCCACCCTGGAGGGATATATGCATATCCCGCTGTGCCTGTCGGCTGTGATGGGCAATGTGATAGTTGCCGATGAGCTGAAGCACAGGACCATCAACAACAGTGTGGCATTTGGGCTTTCCAGAGAGCAGATCTATTTGTCCAAAGTGATCGTGGGGATAGTGGCTGCTGCATTTTGCCTGGTGGTGACGGAGACAGGGTTTATTGGCAGTGGTTATCTGCTGCAGGAAGACAGTGGCTTTGCATATACGCTGTCTCTGCTGCGGGGGACGGCGGCATGTATCCCGGCGTGGATTGCCGGAATGGCGGCGATCATCAGTCTGTATTATGTGACCGGCAGCAGGAGTGCCAGCATATTGAGCTGGATTTTGATCATGGTGGCTGTGCCGGGGGTAGTAAGCCTGTTGGGCATGAAGTTTGAGCTTTGCAGGCGGCTGGCATCCTGGCTGCTTTATAGCATGGTGTCTAATATTGAGGTCAGCGGGGACTGGCTGGTGTACAGCTGGTCTACGGCGCAGGGATTTTTGAAATGCCAGGCGGCCGGCATCATTGGGACGGCGCTGTTTATCGTGCTGGGGATCGTGGCTATACGCCGTAAGGAATTTTAGGAAAGCTGCACTGGGAGAAGATCATATGTGGATTGTTGTGGGATTTGCTATGGGGATGGCAATTGCGTCCCTTTGTCTGGCGGTGAGATATGGGATGTTGAAAAATTGTATAAGGCGGGCTGGAGAGGACCTGGCGGCAATCCTGGAGAATCCGGAAGAAAACCGCATACTGCTTACGGCTTCTCCTTCCAAGGAGGCAGAGCGGCTGTTTGGGCAGATCAACCGATACTTGGAATTCCATCAGCGGGAGCGGATCGTCTGGCAGCAGCAGGAGAGGCAGCTGCAGGAGCAGATTGAAAATATCAGCCACGATCTGAGGACTCCCCTGACCTCTATATTGGGGTATCTGGAGCTTGTGGACAGCAGCAGGCTTTCCGGGGAGGACAGAGAGGCTCTGAAGGTGGTGGAGAGAAAGAGCCGTTATCTGCAGAGACTGATCTGTGATTTTTATGATCTGTCCAGGCTGGAGCGTGCCAATGTGCAGCTGCTGCAGGAGCCTGTGGAGATTACCCGGCTGATTCGGGAAACGGTGCTGTCCTTTTACCCGGAGTTTGAGGGGCGGCACCTGGAGGTAGAGCTTTCGCTGCCGGAGAAAGCGGTTTTCCTTATAGGGGACCGGGAGGCTCTGGAGAGGATCCTTCACAATATGATACAGAATGCGCTGCGGTATGCCCGCAGCTATTTCCGGATTAAAGTTTATCCTGCGGAATGCGCGGATGGGCAGGAGAGCGGGACCGGGCAGGAGAGTGGAGTCGGGAGGAAGAATGGAAGCGTGCGGGAATGTGGAA
>CAOKQK010000134.1 GCA_948470905.1 uncultured Lachnospiraceae bacterium
TCAGGGACGTGAGCCACCGATAGGGCAGCGGCATCATCCCTCCTGTTCCCAGCAGACTTACATCCAGCATATTTTCCTTCTTTCCATCACTGTGAGCAGGTTTGCCGCCATTCTCCATACCGCATCACGGGATGATCACCGGTTATTTTTTACGATCCGAAAACTCTTTATTACTATTCTGTCTTACAGAAATTCTGTCTCTTCCACTTCATCTGCAGCCACGGTAAATCCCGCCGTCAGCTCATCATAACAGTCCTCGCACAGATCAAAATGATGCCTCGTTCCATCCTTCCGGCTAAAATATCCGAAAACGGTGTCAGCGCTGAAACAATATTCTCTCAGATGTCCGTTTTCCACTTTTAAGCTCCTGCCGCATTTATTACAGACTGCCTGAATCAGTTTTTTCTCCTGTCCCTCTCCGTATTTACGCATACTTTTCTCCCTCCATGCATATACTGGTTATGATTACAGTTAAAAACATCTGAACCGTAACCATTATACTAAAAATATACGCAAATACATCTGGTATTTGTTGGAATTCTATTTTCTGCGCCACATGATCATGGCATCTTCCCTTGGTTTTTCATAAAAACCGGGGCGAATTCCCACAGAGCGAAATCCTTCTTTTTCATAAATATGGATGGCCGCCGCATTGCTGACCCGCACTTCCAGAGTAAATGCTTCCACACCTGCGGCTTCCCCCCTGGCAATCAGCTCCCGCAGCATGGCCTGACCTATCCCACAGCCTCTGTACTGTCTGGCCACTACCACATTATCTATATCGGCTTCGCCGAAGCTGTTGGTATAACCGCAGCAGCCCACGGGACGACCATCTGCAAGCGCCACAAGATAAAAGCAGCAGGACTGCTCCAACAGCCCCTGAAAATCCTTCTTCGTCCAGGGCATGGAAAAAGCTTCCGCTTCCACCTCCGCCAGAATTTCTATATCCGTTTCCTGCAATTCCCTGATTTCGATCTGCATAGCTGCTCCACTATTTATTTCGGCATAATTTCTGAAAAGATAACCTCGGCTATCCCTTTTCCGCTTCACGTTCCGCCTGACTCTTGCGTAAATATTCCGGGTGATGTTCTGCTGCCGTGACCGTCCTGCCCTCCCAAAAATATACAGCCCCCAACGCAGCCACACTGGCGGCCCGCTGGCGGTTATTTCCCGGCGGGGCAACAAAAAACGGCACCCTCTGGCAGGCGCGGATAACATCATAATACACCGGAACACCGTCTCCCAGAAAAATGACCGTTCTTTTCAGGAGCGCCAGCTGTTCCAGCAGCTCATGAATATCCATGGGGCGCTGCGGCAATACTGTATGAAGCCGGAAACCCTCCCCACAGGGCAGGAATTCGTAGGCAGCTGTATACACCTGGTTCCTTCTGGCATCCATAACAGGACATACGATTTTTTCCGTACCGTACAGATTCCACGCCAGTCCCTCCAGCGTCGGCACCTCCACCAGGGGGATCTCCAGGGCCAGCCCCAGCCCCTTTGCCGTAGCCGAGCCTATCCGCAGCCCCGTAAAGGAACCCGGTCCAGATGCAATGGCAATGGCATCCACCGTATGCATGTCCAATTCAATCATATTCCGCAGCTCGTCCAGCATGGGAAGGAGCGTCTGGGAGTGTGTTTTCTTATAATTCGTCGTATATTCCGCCACCAGCTCACTGTCTTCCACCAGGGCAACACTTGCAACAAGACCCGAGCTGTCCAGACCTAATATCTTCATCCTGATCCCCCTATGGATATGCCGCTTATTTTTCCCGCTTCACACTGATGCTGCGATGATCGAATCCTCTTTCCGGATCCTTTGTTATCGTTATCCGTATACGGGATTCCGGCAATATCTCTTCGATCATATCCGCCCATTCTATCAGGCAGACACCTTCTCCGTAAAAACAGTCCTCATAGCCGATCTCGTCCATTTCCTCCACATCGGCAATGCGGTATACGTCAAAATGATAGAACGGAAGCCGGCCCCCCTCGTAGACCTGAAGAATCGTAAAGGTGGGGCTGTTCACCGGTTCCCCGATGCCCAGCCCCGCCGCAAATCCCTGTGCAAATACAGTCTTGCCCGCTCCCAGATCCCCTGTCAGGGTAAAGACCGTCCCTGCCCTGCTCTGCCCGCCCAGCATTTTCCCCAGGGCAAAGGTTTCCTCTGGTGAGCCTGACGCCACAGTGATGCTTCCTTCCCTGTTCAGTTCTGACAGAATCTCTCCCATATCCATATTCAATCCTCTTTCCCCACCGGCAGCCCGCTCATTCCGCCGGAACTGACAGTCTTCAAAACATCGATCTGCCTGCTTCCGCCTCTCCGCTTCAGCTTTTTCCGAACGTTTTCCCGTTTATATCATCTCCCTCAATCAGGAACGTATCTTCACCTTCGCCGGCGGCATATGAGTAGAAATTATCTCAATCACAGCTGCTTTCTTATCACCCAGCAGCCGTTTGGGAAACAGGGTGGCATTCACCCGGGATGTATAGAGGATAATGCTCCTTCCGGTAGACACCGCCTTATGCATATCCTCCCATGCCATTTTCTCCCAGGCCTCTCCCTGAGAGACAGTCAGCCCTTCCTCGTCAAGAATATATTTAAGAGGTTCCTGAAAAGAAGGATTGCTCAAAATCTGGCTTCTGCTCTTAATGAACAGCGTCCATGGCAGATACAGCAGCATCACCAGACCCAGTACTATGAAGATCCACTGCCGCGTGGCAAAAGCAAACACGATCAGCAGCGCACCGAAAGCGCTTCCTATAAGCCCTGCCGGGCTGTTGTAGGAATGCATCAGCATATAATCATATAAATCGCCGGCCTCAATCTTTATCGTCAATTCAAGCATCACATTTCACCTGTTGGATGGTAAGGAAGTGTCTACAAATAACCGCTACAAGTTTGCAGCAATTTTTAATGTAATTCCGGAATTATTCCTGAACAAATAACAGCGGTTATTTTCCGGCAGTTCCTAAATAAGTTATATGTGCCATTCTACTCTAAAAACAGAAAAAAAGCAAGCAGAAATGCAGATGTATTCAATCACATTACATATATGTCTTACATCCTGTGTCCGGTCTTGATAACAGGGCTCAACGGCTTGTAGATCAGCATGGTAACAACGGATACACTGATACCTTTGATCAGATTCAGCGGCGCCACACAGGCAACCACAAAGCTGACAATGCTGCCTTCCTGAACCCACGGGTTTACCTCGCTGCCCATAGCAAGCAGATTGTCCAGAGGCAGACTATAGAGCCTGGAAAACGCCGGGAGCAGATAGACTGCATTAAAGGCAGTACCAAACACCGTCATGATCAGGGTGCCTGTGACGCAGGCGAAAATGGCTGTCTTTTTATTCTTGCGGAAAGCATAGATGGCAGATGCCGGCAGGATAAAGCTGCAGCCGATGACAAAATTCGCCAGATCCCCCACAAAAGCCGTAGAAGTTCCTTTGACGCAGAGTTTCAGCAGTATCTTGATAAATTCCATCATGACTCCCGCCGCCGGTCCAAACGCAAAGGTTCCTACCAATATCGGCAGTTCGCTGAAGTCCAGCTTATAGAATGGAGGAGCAAATGGCAGCGAAAAATCAAACAGATGAAGCAGCATGGCAACCGCCGAAAACATACCGGTCATGGCAACCTTTCTGGTGCTGAAAATCGGCTCCTGCACATCGTTCTTTTTCCGCGCTGCCTTTTCCAGCAGCACTGCAGCCAAAAAGATCACCACAATAATCACCAGGAAACTCAGGACATACATTGCGTTCTCCGCAATATTCCGGAACAGTTCATTCATTTTTTCTTCCTCCTGTACTTGTAATCACGTTCATTTGCCGTTTTTCCGTTCCACATTCTGAAACACTCACTCCTTTATACATTTTGTCTGGCAAAAGTTACTGATCCTGCGTATAAATTGAATTCCGCAGATTGCCCGCTGTTTTAAGCAGGAAAATTCTTCTCGTGAACTATTTCTGCATACAAAAAACCCGACTCTAAAAGACTCGGGAATCATTTCTGCATACTTGCCAACTGCAGACACAATAAGAATGATGCAAATACAATCCATGCGGCATATCTTCTTTTATCCTGACCTGCAATTGAACGTTCTTCTTTCATCCAGACTATACTGTTGGTCCCGGACTTTCACCGAGTCAGCCGTGACTGTCATCCGGCACCGCAATGGGGCCGATTACCTGCCACGGGTCGCGGACTGTACCGCCAGTAGGGAATTCTCACTTATGGAACCTTTGCGTTTCATAAGAGTCACCCGACCCCGAAGAATTTTCTGTAATTTACAGTTACCATTATAGTACGGTTTCGTTTAAATTGCAATAGAAAATTGAAAAACGCGCTTCCGGGAGCTAAAAGTCGCCGGCAAAATCAGGGAAAGGGGATATATTTACAAAGAATACCCCAATTCCATTACCGTGTTTCTTGACAAGACGGAAGAGAAACCTGGCATCCTGCATTTTCCCTGCATAAGCTCCGCCACTATCTTGCATCCAAAATGAGCGCGTTGAATGTCCCGGAGGCGGACATCATGCGGATAGGAGGATGGGAGACTGACCATTTGTTTTACAGTAGCAAAAAAGACCGCAAAGGGGCTGTCAGGAAATGGCATTCGTTCACAATATATAGCTGTGATTTCCAACATATCACAATATATATTGTGGGAATGTGGTTATTTCCCGACAGCCCCTTTGCGGCTTTCTTGCCTGTATGCGGAATGTGGGACTCGAACCCGTCATATTATGTCCTATAAACGCGATAAATAAGCCATTTCCTCATTTTCTGGACAAATTTTAAAAATCACTGCCGCCCCTTGTCGTGGGAGATTTTAAAAGAAAAGAGCGGTGGCAAGTTCCGCTCTCATTCTTAGTCTTCCTTTTCCTCTTTGTCCTTTTTCTTTTTCCCTTCGACTGATTCGATACAGTCAACAATATCGTCACTTGTGAAATTTTTGGATTTCAGCCATTCAATAAGATTTAAAACCTCTCTCGCTGTCATTGCTTTCAATACCTCCATTTTCCAATCTCCTTTCCGTTCATCAGATTTACTTGCCTCATCTGATAATGCTATTATAAACCATATTTGGTTTATTGTCAATACTAAAAATAAACTTTTTATGGTTTATTTTCTACATACTTTATTATGTTTCCTGGTTGCATGTCCAATAATTCGCATAGCTGTTCTAATGTTTTTATCCCTACCATTTCCCCTTTCCTCAATTTTTGCATAGCAGACTGGCTTAGTATATTTTCCCTCAATATTCTGGTGCTGTTATAGCCTGATTCCTTTAATGTCTCTATTACGTCTATCTTATATGCCAACATGCCCAAACCTCCTTTTCTCTATTCTAATTTGATGTCGAAAAAAAGTCAAGAAAAATAAACCATAAAAAGGTTAAAAAGTATTTGACATTAAACCAATACTGGTTTATAATAGACTTATCAAAGGAACGGAGGATATGGAAATGAAAAAAATAAATATGGAATTAAATGAAAGCAAAAAGGCGCAGGGATACACAATGAGAGCGAACGTAAACGCTGATTGCATCAGAGCATTAAAGCGCTGGAACAAAGAGGACGGAAAAGCAGTTGCAGAAGCCGTCAAGAGCGGAGATGTAAAGAAAGCCATTTATCATATAAGCAACGCGAAAAGCCGTAACCGACAAATAAGAGAAATTTCAGCACATCATGACAAATTGATTTTTCTTGATGGAAAGGACTGGGGGATATTTGAAGCCGATACAAGAAAGTGCTATGAATGGGAAAAATAAAACCACACCACCCACCCGGCGGGGTTGCGCCGGGAGAAAGAAGGGAAGATATGACGAAATATCCAATGAAAAATAAAACTGATAGGCCGCTGTTTGAATACCTTGTGAGGGACAATATGCACCTTGACTATTATCTTTTTGACGAATTTGATAAAGCTCTCAAACAAGCCGAAAAGATGTCTATCTCTGACGGTAGACACATTCTTATATACGAAAATTATTTTAACACCAAAACAAGGGAATGGCATGGTTGCAATACTTTTGATGTTGTAGAAGGCGAGGTCAGATACGATAAACACGCACGCCCCGATTTACACCTTGAATTTTATGTCAATGCCGGGGAATGGATGAACCCTAATCAGAAATGGATTGATTTACTTAAAGAACAGGCGGCAGGATAACACCTACCGCCTGTTCTATGCGTTACTTTATTCTGCTGCCAATGCCGCCCAGGTCTTCGGCCCTGCAATTCCATCCACTGCAAGCTTATGATCCGTCTGGAATGCCCTGACTGCTGCCAGAGTCTTGCTTCCAAAGATACCGTCAGCAGTCCCCGGCTTATATCCCAGCGCAGTAAGGCGCTGCTGCAGATATGTAACATCTGCTCCCCGGCTGCCTGACCGGACGGTTGCTCTTGTGGTATCTGCCGTATCTCCGGCCCCGGTATTGTCTGTTGCACCGGTGCAACTTTTCAAAAACAGCTGCCTCTCCGCCTGCCTGCGCCTGACCAGTCCGGAAAGTATCACGCCGCCTGCCTCGTTGTAAGACAGCATTTTTTCTGCTATCACCGCCCTGCTCCTGGTGCCGTTGGCCGTCAGCTGGTCAATGGAACCGATATTATACGCAAATGACACCAACGCATCAAACTCATTCTGATTCCATCCATACCTGCTGTACTTCTCCACTTTCTTTTCATATGCCTGCAGATCCGTTTTCAGGTAATTTTCTGCCTGGGCCGCAGTGATCCTCTGTCCCTGCTTAACCCCTGCTGTATGCCCGTACCCGATGGTCCATACACCCGCAGGGCATTTGTATGCCGTCAGCACACATCCCTCAAACTGTTTGATCAAATCAATCCCTGTCTGACTTGTCTTCATCCTTCCGTCCTCCTTTTCTCTCCAATCTGTACGATTGCCTGCTTTACCTTATCATAACCCAACATTGCCCCCAGCCAGTTTGCAACGCCCATCAGAGCAAGGTATACACTGTTCAGGGCGTTAAAGGGTACCTGACAGTTAACATAATAAATTGCCGTAGCTCCGCATCCTGCTATCAGCGCAACCAAAAG
>CAOKQK010000135.1 GCA_948470905.1 uncultured Lachnospiraceae bacterium
AGGTGGGCACCCAGAAGGCATGGGAGCTGTGCGAGAAGTACAAGCTGCCCAGGTTTGTCTATGTCTCCAATATGGATGTGGACAACGCTTCCTTCCGTCAGGTGGTGGAGGATATGACAGCCCTCTACGGCAAGAGGATGGCGCCTTTCCATCTGCCTATCAGGGAAGATGAAAAGTTCGTGGGCTATGTGAACGTGATCTCTGAGACGGGAAACCGCTGGCAGGGCAAGGATGTGGTGCCGTGCGAGGTGCCGGAATACAACAGGGCAAACCTGCAGATCTGCCGTGATACCCTCATGGAGGCGGTGGCGGAGACCAGCGAGGAGATGATGGAGCGCTATTTTGGCGGGGAGACTTTCTCCGAGGCGGAGATCCGTGCGGCCCTTCGGACTAATGTCTGCGACTGCAGCATTGTGCCCATGACCATGGGTTCCAATATCCTGTGCCAGGGTATGTATACATTGCTGGACGATATCATTAAGTATATGCCCAGCCCCGAGAACCGTCAGGTGGCGGGTATCAATATGAAGACCAACGAAATCTACAATGCGGACTACGATTTCTCCAAGGCGAAGTCGGCGTACATCTGGAAGACTATTGTGGATCCCTTTATCGGCAAGTATTCCCTGATCAAGGTGAATTCCGGCGTGTTAAAGACCGATGACCTGATCTACAACCTGGACCGGGACATCGAGGAGAAGATAGGCAAGATTTATGTCCTGCAGGGAAACAAGCCCATCGAAGTGCCGGAGCTGCATGCAGGCGATATCGGCGCGCTGGCAAAGCTGACGGCTGCCAGGACCGGCAACAGCCTTTCTACCAAGGCGACTCCCATCAAGTTCGGCAAGTTCGAGATTTCCACGCCCTATACCTGTATGCGCTATAAGCCCAGGAACAAGGCGGATGTAGATAAAATCTCCCAGGCGCTGCAGAAGCTGACCCATGAGGATCTGACCCTGAAGGTGGTCAATGACGGGGAAAACAGGCAGACCCTGCTCTATGGCATGGGAGACCAGCATCTGGAGGTCATTGTCAGCAGGCTTTTGAACGAATATAAGGTAGAGGTAGAGCTGTCCAGACCTAAGGTCGCTTACAGGGAGACCATCAAAGGCAAGTCAGATGTGGAATATAAATATAAGAAGCAGACCGGCGGGCATGGTCAGTACGGGCATGTGAAAATGCGCTTTGAGCCTTCCGGGGAAGCGGAGAAGCCTTATGTATTCGAGCAGGAAGTAGTGGGAGGCGCCGTCCCCAAGAACTATTATCCGGCGGTGGAGAAGGGTCTGCAGGAGTCTGTGCTCAAGGGACCCATGGCGGCATATCCGGTAGTGGGCGTCAAGGCGGTGCTCTATGACGGTTCCTATCACCCGGTTGACTCCTCCGAGGCTGCCTTTAAGATGGCGGCGATCCAGGCGTTCAAGAAGGGCTTTATGGAGGCCAAGCCTGTGCTTTTAGAGCCCATAGCGAGTCTGAAGGTAACGGTTCCGGATGCTTATACAGGGGACGTCATGGGGGATCTGAACAAGAGGCGCGGGCGTGTGCTGGGCATGAATCCCATGGTAGGCGGCAGGCAGGTCATAGAGGCGGAGGTTCCGGAGAGCAGCCTGTTCGGTTACTGCACGGACCTGCGTTCCATGACCGGCGGCAGAGGGGAGTATTCCTACGAATTTGCCCGCTATGAGCAGGCGCCTGCGGATGTACAGGAGAAGGAAGTCGCCGCAAGGGCTGCGAAGGTGGCAGAAAACGCTGCGGAGGAATGATTTTTGCATTTAAGGGTGTGACGGACGGAGCATGTGCAGCGTGTGAGGCGCATGCAGTGAATAATGGTATAAGTAAGCCTGGAGCGGCTGCCGTGGTATTGTACGGCAGCCGTTTTTGCGGATGAGAAAGCGGGACTGCTGCTGCGCATCCGGTGCAGTGTGCGAAAGACGGGAAAGAATGTGTCAAGGCGCAATATGCGAAAGAATGTTGACAGAATGCCAAAAAAAGACTAAAATGTTAAAAAGTTTTCAATAGACGTAAAACGCCCCGGAAGAAATTTTCAGTTGTGGTCTGTACAGATGAAATTCCTTTCAGACAAGGGGGGCAAGTTCCCGCAAACGGGAACTGAGTGCAGAGGGCGGAAGTTCCCATAAATGGGAACTGGAATAGGAGGGCATAAAAATGGCAATTCCATACAACCACCGGGAGGTGGAGTCAAAATGGCAGTCGGTCTGGGATGAGGAGAAGGCATTTGGGACTTCGGAGGATCATACCAAACCCAAATATTACGCGTTGGTGGAGTTCCCCTATCCTTCGGGAGACGGGCTTCATGTAGGGCATCCGCGCCCCTATACCGCACTGGATATCGTGGCCAGAAAGAGGCGGATGCAGGGCTACAATGTGCTGTACCCCATGGGCTGGGATGCGTTTGGGCTGCCCACGGAGAATTATGCGATCAAACATCACATCCATCCCAGGATCGTGACAAAGAATAATGTGGCGCGTTTCAAGAGCCAGCTTCATTCCCTGGGATACTCTTTTGACTGGGACAGGGAGGTCAACACTACCGACACGGATTACTATAAATGGACCCAGTGGATCTTTCTGAAGCTTTTTAAGGCGGGTCTGGCATACAAGGCGGAGATGCCTATCAACTGGTGTACATCCTGCAAGGTGGGGCTTGCCAACGAAGAAGTTGTAAACGGCGTCTGCGAGCGCTGCGGTTCGGAGGTAATCCGCAAGGTCAAGAGTCAGTGGATGCTGAAGATTACGGAATACGCGGATAAGCTCATCCAGGGCCTGGACACCGTGGACTATATTGAGCGGGTCAAGATTTCCCAGAAGAACTGGATCGGCAAATCCACCGGCGCGGAGGTGGACTTCTCGATCACCGGCAAGGAGGACAGGCTGCGTATTTACACCACAAGGCCGGATACCCTGTTTGGAGCTACTTATATGGTAGTTTCACCCGAGCATCCAATGATTGAGAAATACAGGGCTGAGATCAGGAATTATGACGCCCTTGCGGCATACAGGGAGCAGGCGGCGAAGAAGTCCGATTTCGAGCGGACGGAGCTGGCCAAGGATAAGACGGGCGTGCAGATAGACGGCCTGACAGCAACGAACCCTGTCAACGGCAGAAAGATCCCCATCTGGGTTTCGGACTATGTGCTGATGACCTATGGAACCGGCGCCATCATGGCGGTTCCCGCCCATGATGAGAGGGACTGGGAGTTTGCCAAAAAGTTCGGACTGCCTATCATAGAAGTGGTGGCGGGCAGCCCGGTCAGCGTGCAGGAGCAGGTGTTTACGGACGTTGCCACGGGAACTCTTGTGAACTCGGAATTCCTGGACGGTTTGTCTGTGGCGGATGCCAAGAAAAAGATCATTGCATTCCTGGAGGAGAAGGGCATTGGACAGAGCAAGACCAACTATAAACTGCGGGACTGGGTATTTTCCAGGCAGCGCTATTGGGGGGAGCCGATTCCCATTGTAATATGTGAAAAGTGCGGCTTTGTCCCTCTTGAGGAGAGTGAGCTGCCCCTGATGCTTCCGGAGGTGGAATCCTATGAGCCTACGGACAACGGGGAGTCTCCGCTGGCAGCAATGGAAGGCTGGGTGAATACCACCTGTCCTCATTGCGGTGGCCCCGCAAAGAGGGAGACGGACACCATGCCCCAGTGGGCGGGTTCCTCCTGGTATTTCCTGCGCTACACGGACCCTCACAATGATAAGGCGCTGGCAAGTAAGGAGGCGCTGGAGTACTGGATGCCTGTGGACTGGTACAATGGAGGCATGGAGCATACTACTCTGCATTTGCTGTATTCCAGGTTCTGGCACAGATTCCTCTATGACAATGGGGTAGTTCCCTGCCCGGAGCCTTATCAAAAGAGGACCAGCCATGGCATGATACTGGGTTTAAATCCCCACAATCTTCAGAATCTTGCCGAAGATGAGAGAGAGGAGCTCTTAAAAGCCCATGGAGGCGAGCAGGGGGCAAGGAAGGCTCTGAGGGATAAATTCGGAGAGATGGCGGACCATCCGGTGGTCAAGATGTCCAAGTCCCTTGGAAACGTGGTAAATCCCGATGATATCGTGATGGAGTACGGCGCGGATACCCTGCGCACCTATGAGATGTTCATCGGCGCCTTTGACTTGAGCGCCGCATGGAGCGAAGACGGCGTGAAGGGCTGCCGCAGGTTCCTGGAGAGGGTCTGGAAACTGCAGGATATGCTGGCGGAGGGCGAGGGGTACAGCGCCGACCTGGAGACCAGGATGCACCAGACCATCAAGAAGGTGTCCAATGATTACGAGAATCTCAAGTATAATACGGCGATCGCGGCGATGATGTCCCTGATCAATGAATTTAACAAAAAGAATGCAGTCACCAGGGGAGAGTACAGGACGTTCCTTACACTGTTAAACCCCGTGGCACCCCATATCACCGAGGAACTCTGGCAGGCGGCGGGCTTTGAGGGCAGGCTGTATCAGGCAAAGTGGCCGGATTATGATGAGGCCAAGACCGTGGAGGCGCAAGTGGAGATCGGCGTCCAGGTAAACGGCAAGCTGCGCGCAACCATCTCCGTGCCCAGAGACGAGGATAAGGACAGGATCATCCAGGCGGCAAAGGAGGCGCTGGGCGACAAGCTGAGCGGGAATGTGGTAAAGGAGATTTATGTGCCGGGAAGGCTTGTGAACATTGTGGCGAAATAAGACGGCGTCGGGGGGAGCATGCGCTCCCTCTGACAGCCGTGTGAGAAGCCTGTGCGGACGGGATGCCCGCGGGCAATGAGCCAAAGCCCTGGCGAATGCAGGGGGCCTTGGTTCCCGCAGGATATTTTATTGCGGGTTCCCGCCGTGTTTGCTTTTCTCAAGGATGTTGTCTATCTGCTTTATTTCTTCCTCGGAGCTGTGCTTCTTGATGGCGGCGATCGCTGCGCTCATTTCCTGAGGGGAAAAGGTCAGCCCTTCCTGCTTTGCCTTTTTCATAAGAGGCATCAGGAGCATCATCATTTCCTTCTGGCTTTTTCCGTGTCCCTGTGTGAAAAGCTGTCCCAGAAACTGCAGCTTTTTTTCAGGGATGATGCTTACTGCGGGATCCGACATCCAAGCCGGTTTTTCGTTTACTGATTCTGACATTTATTTTCATCTCCGTTTCTGCCCGGGTCTGTGGGCGTGGTTATATTTCGGTGTATGTAGGAAACAGTCTGCAGCCGGAAATTCTATCCTGGGTGCCTGTGTGGGAGCAAGGTGATCCGGCGTATGCAGCTGCCTGCGGCGCAGGGGGCTGTATGCCGAGGCTGCGGACGCAGGGAGGTCAGGACCCTGTGTCGGACGGAGGGGGGTCCGGCGCGGAATTTTCTCCAAACATCTGGAAGATGGACGCCATGTCCGGCCCTCCCATATTGGAAAACATATCCATGGGATTGTCTGTGTTCATTCCCTCGGGGAACATTTCCTGCAGCATCTGCATCATTTCCATCATCTCCTGCATTTTTCCCATGTTTTGCAGCATGTTCCTCATGCCCTCTATTTTTGGGCGCTCCTCCAGCCCGCTGAAGGGGAGCAGCTCGTCGAGAAGGTCGATGGTGTCGGCGTTGTCGCCCTGGAAAAGATTTCCGGACAGCTGTTTCCCGGCGCCCAGCAGGGGGATGGACGGATGTCTCTGCAGGAAAGTTACTGTGTACTGCAGTTCCAGGAACTTTATGTAGACAGCAAAGTTGCCCTGTGCCTCCGGGGAAAGTCGGGGGAGCAGCACTTTCAGCATCTGGATACGGTTTGTGGTAAAAAGGGAGTCAAACGCAGCGATGGCGTCACTCTCTTTTCTTTTTCTGTTATGATCCGCGCCTTTTTCCATAAGTGCCTCCTCCTTCGGACAGGAGCTGTCCTTAATTATTTTATGTAAAGGCACCGGCGCATATGAACGTGCTGTGTCCGGGGAGGGCAGTATTTGAGGGTATATCAGTTTTTTTGATGGAAAGCAGGCTCCCGGGGGAGCCTGCTTTTTCGATTCCCGCGTGCATTGAGCCAAAGCCTGTAAGGCCTTGGCCAATGCCGCGAGGGTAACAATGTCCTAAAGGACATGACCATGTGCTCTGCAGCGTTGCAAGCTTGATGCCCATGCATCATGGATGCATTGTGCTTTGCAGCGGGGTTGTTGACTGCTGATGCACATGGGCGGCAGGAAAATGTGTCAGGAAAGCGACACGCGCCCGGCGCGGCGGGCAGGGGAAAAGCCATCCCTGCCCGCTGGCGGTTTAGTTGCAGCCGCAGTCACAGCCGCATCTGTTGTTGTTGCATCCACAGCCGCAGCCGCTGCCGCCGAACAGGCCGCTGCCGCCGCCGCAGAAGCAGGAGAGCAGAAGGATCCAGATGATCCACTCGCAGCTGTCGCCGCCGAACATGCTGCTGCCGCATCCACAGCCGCATCCGCCGCCGTTGTTGCGGGAATTGCCGCATCCGCCGCCAAAGCAGGAGAGAAGCAGGATGATCCATATCCAGTTGCATCCGTTGTTATTGTTGTTTGCGCAGACGTTGTTGCATCCGCAAGAGTCATTACAACCACAGTTAGTAGCAGTTAAATCGCTCATTTTTGTTGCCTCCAAGGGTTTATTTATGCTTTATACTATGCACTCCCGCATGTCTATGTTTCCAAAGTTAAAAATATAAAATGAATTTTTTAAAACACTTGCATTAATTCTCAGAAGGAGTAAAATCCCGTCTTTGACAGTTTGAACAAAATAAAATCGTTGCAACACCAGTAAATAT
>CAOKQK010000136.1 GCA_948470905.1 uncultured Lachnospiraceae bacterium
CCTTGTCTGGGAGATATTTTCAGCTGCAAATAACGCATCTGAAAATCCTCCCGGGTCTTTCGTTCCGAGGCTGTTTTTAAGTTCCAAGGCTGTTTTTATGATACGGCAAACAATGTCTTCAATGCGCCGCTGTTTTCCAACATTTCTTTTGTATTTCCGTATTCCAGAAGGACGCCGTCCTCGATCACCGCCGTCTTGTCACACATCAGCACCGAGCTGAGCCGATGGGAAATGATGATCGCCGTCCTGCCCGCCAGCGCATTTTCCCAGGAATCATGTATCAGAGCCTCCGTTTCACTGTCCAGGGCGGATGTCGCCTCATCGAAAATGATGATCCGGGGATTTTTCAGATAAATCCTTGCAATTGCTATCCGCTGCTTCTGTCCGCCTGACAGCCCCACACCCTTAGTGCCTATGACGGTATCTATCCCATCATCCAGACTCCTTATAAAATCCCCCAGGCCTGCCCTTTCACATGCCTCCATGATCTCCTGCCCGGAGGCGTCCTTTTTGCCCAGCAATAGATTGCTCCTTATGGTTCCGTCAAATACAAGGACATCCTGCTGTACGATGCCCACATTCTGTCTCAGTGATTTCAGCGAACATTCCGAAATATCCTTCCCGTCAATTGCAATGCTGCCCTCCCTGGGCCTGTAAAAGCCCGCCAGCATATATGCCAATGTGGTTTTGCCGGAACCGCTCTTTCCTACAAGCGCAACTTTCCCGCCGCCCTCCAGATCCAATGAAAATCCCTGAAAAAGCTCCTTCCCCTCATGATAGCCGAAGGTAACTTTATCAAATTCTATCTTCCCGCCAGTGACAGACAGCTTATCCTGACCCTTCCAGTCTTTTTCGCTTGGGAGATGAAACAGGTCATACACACGCTGTATCCTGGATATCCTTTTCTGCGCCTCAATGAAATAATCACTGAAATAAATCACTTTTCCCTTGATATTCGCAAAAAAATTCAGGATAATGGTCAGGACGCCAATGGTCATTTCTCCCCTGCAGGCGTAATAGGCACACAGGGCATACACCGACATCTGCACCAGGAAATTGATGGTCTGTACCACGTTTTGGGAAGAAAGCTTGATCACACTGTTCTCATTTTCCCTTCGGAACAATTTCTTTTGAAAATCTGTAAAATTTTTTTCTTCCGCCTCCCGGGCATTCAGCAATCTGATATCCTGCAGCGAGGTCAGCCGCTCCATGAGCCAGCCGCTGTATCTGCCGTAGACAGCGTTATATTCATCATTACATTTGCGCGTGATCTTGCCGAACTTTACTGTGGCATACACTGACAGGGGGATTCCCACCAGCATCAAAAGCCCGAACTGCCATCCGATCAGAAAAACATAAATGATATAAAAAGCAAGGGCAAAAAAATTATTCACTGTGTGAATGATATTGCGGATCACAAATACCATGCATTCAAAGGCATGGGACTGTATGGTATTCAGGGCATCCCCCGCCTGCATGTCCGCCAGCGCTTCCGCCTTTGCGTGCTGCACTGCGTTAAAAAGGTCTTTTTTTACCTCAAAAGCGTACATGATCTGGAGATACGCGTATTGCTGCTGGGTAAAAAAATGCACGATACAGGCAAACAATATCATGATGACCAGCGCTGCGCTGATCCTGAAAAAAACCGATACATTCTGATAATACACGATTTCATCAATCATGACCGCGAACATGATGGGTGTGAAAATGCTCAGTAAAATGTCAAACAGCCAGCCCACTGCAAACATGATATAATTCTTTTTATATGCAAGTATGTACCTGGACAAAAATTTTACCGTTGAAAAATATGTAAGCTTCTTATTCATTTTTGCCTCCCTGTAAAAAAACCCGTCTGAACAATGTTATTTTGCGAAGGGGAACGTCTATGTTTACAGAATCCGCCTGGGGGATAAATCCCAGATCATTGACAGAAATCTCAAGAGAATCTTTTTCCTGACTGACCATTTCCGGTTTGATCATAACCTTATATACCGCTTCATTTCTGTTTTCGTATACATAAACTTCATCAGGGACAATGTCGCCTATATCCTGAACGCAGATTTTATTGTTTTCGACTTTTACGTTGTAGGTCTTGATGACGTCAACCGTCGTCATCAGCGTAACCCCCATGAGGAATATAATGCTTATCAGAATGAGAAGCAAAAACAGAAGCGGACTTTTTGCAGTCATTTTCACATATAAATTAGCATATTTTTTTCTCATACATCCTCCATTTCTTCAGACCAGCCTGAGGCTTGTGAACGGTTCTTCCGATCAGGAATTATTTCTAATGCCTGGAATTGCCTATACCTTTACTGCATCCTTTCCGCTATCATAATATCCATGCAATGCTCATGGGGGATGCCGCCGCTGTTGCATTTAAATATGATTTCTTCTGTCCTGCACAATTTCCAATCATGATAAAGCAGGAAAAGTTCTCCGGATTTCCAGGGGAAACGATAGATGTCCTTGTCTGGAGCAGCCTCCATAAAGGGCTTTTTTACAAATACATTGATCGTGTGTATGCCGCCCGGGCTTGTATATTTTTTTAGATTTGCTGTGATTTCTTTCCTGATTTCAGACTTGATAAAGTGGAAGACTCCACTGCTGAAAATAATGTCATAGTATTCGGATACACGGAAATCAGTTAAATCAGCCTTAAAAAAATTCACATAGGTATTACACTTTTCCGCAAGCTTTTTTCCCTTTTCTATTCCCGCTTCAGACAGATCAAAAGCTGTTACATCGTAACCGTTTCGGGCGAGAAAAATGGCGTCCTTCCCTTCTCCGCAGCCAATATCCAACACCCTTAACGGTTTAACCGGCGGCCGTAATTTCATTATTTCAAAACACAGGCTGCTGGGGGTTATTCCCCAATAATAATCCTCTGTGCCATATCGTCTGTCATAATCCGAAACTGCAAAGGACTTATATCCCAAAAGGAAGTCAATGCTTGTGTCCAACACCTCCGCAAGAATGGGCAGCATCTCCACATTTGGATAGTTCGTTCCCTTCTCCCATTTGGATACTGTTTGAAAGGAAACATTTAACTTGTCCGCCAAAGCCTGCTGCGTATAGCCTAATGCCTTCCTTTTGTTCATTATGACTGAGCCAATGTTCATATTACCCCCCCTACGCGCTTCATAAGAGGGTGTGTAACCCCCCCTCTTTACGCATACCAATCAATATTCCATACTTACCTGCCAGATGTGCGTCACAGTTTGTGGGAGATTAAATTATCTTACAGATAATTTGCCGGATGAAGGGCGCATGGCGGGCTATGTTACCTGAATTCGGCGAAAAATAACGCAAAATGGGGCGTGCAGATGGTAGGAATGGTTCTTCAAACACGCTCCGGTATTCAGCTCCCACAAGTGGGCGCTTGCACCGCCTCTCCGCTGCGAACTGTTTTCTGTCTGTTGGGTTTCTATGAGATTATATTTTACTTAATAAAAAATAAAATGTCTATAACCTTGTGGGTGAAATTGCCGCAAAAAATTCAATCATCCATAGAAAAACAGAAAACGCAAAAAGCATATTTCATTTTGACATAAAAAAGTATATAATAGAGCCAGCAAAACCTTATGCGTCTCAGGAACAGTTCCCAGGCATTCGTAAGCCAGCTTCCGCTGGCTTTAATATCCATACAGACATGGTTTTTTTCTCATTAGTCCGCGGGAATAATATGTAAAATCTGGAGGGGACAGCTATGATCAGAAACGCGCGATTGGAAGATTATGACCAGGTTGAAAAAATAATGCAGCAGACACAGCACCTGCATGTGGAATGGCGGCCGGACATATATTGTAATGTTGAAACCGTTTGTCCCAAGACCCATTTTGAAAATCTTGTGCAGAACGGTGAAGCCATTGTATATACAGAACAGGACATGGTAATCGGCATTGCCTTTTTCAATGAAAGGATTGTTTCCGGCGGCGGAATGAAAGTTGCCATGAAAACTTTATTTGTAGATTCCATGGCTGTTTTGGAAGGTTATCGTGGGAAAGGTGTGGGACATGCTTTGTTTGATGAATTAAAAGCCATTGCAAAACAGAAAAATTGTACAGGCATCGAACTTCAAGTCAATGCCAAAAATGATAAAGCCCTGAAAATGTATAAAGACTATGGATTCACTGAAAAATCCATCAATATGGAAATCTATTTTTAATCGCTGCCTGCAGATTTATGATTGGCGGCTCCTAAGGAACGGAAGTGAATTTTATGGCGGATGTTTTAATTGTAGAAGATGACGAGGCGATTGCAGACCTGATTCATATGAATCTGAGCGCGGAGGGCTATCGGTGTATATGTGCCGGGGACGGCATGGAGGGAATGAATATTTTTGAGCGGGAAAGCTTTGACCTGGTCCTGCTGGACATCATGCTGCCGGGGCTGGACGGTTATGCCCTGCTGGAAAGGATCCAGCCCACGGGAACGCCGGTAATTTTCCTCACGGCAAAGGGCGCTGTGGAGGAACGGATCAGGGGATTAAAGGCCGGTGCAGACGATTATCTCTCAAAGCCCTTTCAGGTAGGGGAACTGCTGGCAAGAGTGGAGGCCGTGCTGAGGAGGAGAAAGCCTGAAGTCTGTTTTCTCCGACTGGGAGATGTGACCGTCCGGACGGATTCCAGGCAGGTAGAAAAAGGCGGTTATCCGGTTATCCTCACGGCAAAGGAGTTTGACCTTCTGGCAGAGCTTCTGCAGAACAAAAACGTAGCCCTTCGCCGTGAACAGCTCTATGAGAAAGTGTGGAAGGAGCCGTTTCTGGGTGAGACGCGGACGCTGGACTCCCATATTCAGAGACTGCGCAAAAAGCTGGGCTGGGAGGATCGGATCAAGACAGTCTTCCGCATAGGCTACAGGCTGGAGGGATAGCATGAGGCTGTTTACAAAAATCTTTTTGTCAGGCATGTTGACCTTGGGGCTGGCTTTTTCTGCCTCGGGATATTTCCTGCTCCACTATTCCCTGGAGAGCAGCCTGGCGAGAGAGTCCGAGTTTGCTCTCAAGCAATACCAATATGATAAATTTACCGTCCAGTCCGCCCTGTTGACATCTTTCACATATACCCTTTCCGTGACTTACGTTGACCAGCTTATACCGGGAGATTATCAGTTCTATACCATACAGGAGCCTTCTTCGGAAGATTCTGATCCGGGCAGTGAATATCATGACGCAAGGTTCTTCCGCGCACTGGCAGATGAGATCAGCGTCCCTGCCGCTTTCTTTGCGGAGGACCATTCGCTCCTGTACTCGGATATCCCGGACCTGGATCCCTCTTTCCTGGATGGCCTGACAGAAAATGCCCATGTCTGGCAGTTTTGTCCCAGTGAGAAAGGCGGTTCCATCCTGGTGGGAAGCATGCTGCCATATGAGAGCCTGTTTAATGACAGGTCCGCCCCAGACGCCACGTCTGTTATCATCCCTCCCGCTGGGGGCTCTCCTTCGGATGATATTCTTTTTGGTAGCACTCCCTCAGATGGCGTTCTTCCTGATGGCTCTCTCTCGGATGACGTTCTCCCTGATAGCACTCCCTCGGAGGGACAGTTCATTTATTTTGTCACCCAATGGGATATCAGCAAAACTCTTCTGCAGCAGGAGACCCTGCGGCAGTACTTTTTGAAATGCTATCTGGCAGCAATGGCGGCAGGCATGATCCTCCTGATAGTTCTGTCCGCATTTCTCACCGGTCCCATTAACAAAATATCCAAAGCTGCCCGCCGGGTGGCGGAAGGCAACTACGGTGAAAGGCTTTCCCCGGGACGCCGGGACGAGATCGGCACTCTGGTAGAAAGTTTCAATCAGATGGCTGGGGCTGTGGAAGAAAAGATTGACGAACTGGCAAAGGCTGCCAGGGAGAAGGAAGATTTTGTGGCAAATTTTGCCCATGAACTAAAAACGCCCCTGACCTCTATCATCGGCTATGCGGATACCATTTATCAGAAGGAGCTTTCCCGGGACGAGACGCGAAGGGCATCCTGGCATATCTGGAACGAAGGCATGCGCCTGGAAGCCCTCTCACAGAAGCTGATGGAACTGACCGTGCTTGGCAGACAGGATTTTCCCCTTACGGCGCTGCCTGCAGATGAACTGCTTCAGGATGCGGCAGATGGGCTTGCCCCGCTTTTCAGGGAGAAAGAAATAGATTTCCGCCTTCAGGCAGAATCGGCCTATGTCCTTGCAGACTACGACCTGCTGAAAACTCTGCTGATCAACCTGACAGACAATTCCATAAAAGCCGGCGCAACCCGGATAGAGCTGCAGGGAAAAATAGAATCCCCGGGAAAAAAATACAGCATCTGTGTCCGGGATAATGGCTGCGGCATGGCGCAGGAGGATCTTTCCCGCATCACAGAGGCTTTCTATATGGTGGACAAGGCACGTTCCAGAAAACAGCATGGCGCCGGGCTTGGGCTTGCCCTGGCAGATAAGGTTGCCAGGCTTCATGGCGACAGGCTGCATTTTGAAAGCAAGAAGGGCGTGGGCACCACAGTGCGCTTTTCTTTGGACATTTCATAACAGTTCAGACAAGCCACTGAACAGTTATGGCATTTTATGATACCAAAAATCAGTCTCGCAACGGAAACGCCCCAGGAAGGAAATTTCAGCTGCTCTTTTTGCAGATGAAATTTCCTTCCAG
>CAOKQK010000137.1 GCA_948470905.1 uncultured Lachnospiraceae bacterium
CCTGGAGGCTGTGGGGCGCAGATCCGTGGTATTGATGATACATTTGGTAAACACAGCCCAGTCCGGTATCAGGTTGTCTCCTTTTTCCGTCAGCAGCATATTCTTGAGATATATGCGGTGGCTCCCCCTTGCCGAGGGCAGCACAGGATACTTCACAATATACGCCACCCCGGAGACATTTCCCCTCTCGCTGTGCAGGGGAACACAGTCCAGAAACTGCTCCTCAAACATCATCTGCCCGAACAGCAGCATCTCCTGCTTATTGCTCTCTCTCCCCTCCCAGGGCAGATAGCTGGGATTGATCTGCTCCTCCCTGCCCCCCACGCGCACGATCACAGGGAACGGCAGCAGCAGGCCATAATATGTCAAAAGCTTACGGATGACCTTTTCCGTAAAATAATCCTCCCTGCCGGGCTTAGCCTCCAGGATCACCTGTGTGCCGGAAGCCATATCCCATCCCGCGTCCGCCCCCTGCGACGCCTGTGCAGTCGGATCAGCATCCCCCAACAGCCGCCCCAATGACGCCTGCGGCAGCTCCTTTATGGTGTATATGCCGTCCGGCTTCCCGCTCCACTCCAGCACCGGGGAATTCCCTTTGCAGGATCTGGTCCGCATCCGTATCTCATCCGCCACCATAAAGCAGGATAACAACCCGATGCCGAACCTGCCGATATAGTCCGTCCTGATCCTGCCGTCCCTGGGATTGCGCTTGGAGGATTCCCCGATGACCGCCAGGAACTGATGGATCTCCTCCTCTGTCAGCCCCTGCCCGTTATCCGAAAAGACAAGGCTGCGCCCCTCCTCAATCTCCAGGACGATGGTTCCCTGGCTGACGTCTGCTATATTCCGGTCTGCCGACGCATCCCGGCACGCTCCTTCTCCCTGGCCTGCCGCAGGCCTTCCCGTCTGCTCCTTCTCCCAGATCTCCCTGGCCGTGATGGCGTCCACACCGTTCTGCAAAAGCTCCCTGATATATACGTCCGGGCTGCTGTACAAATGGTCTGACAGGATCTCAATCATCCCGCCCAGATTTACCTGAAACCGATAATCGTTCATAATTTTCCTCCCAGTACACTGTAGCATTAGTAACTTTGAAATATGTACCTGCCTTCTGCAGATAAGCCCTTTGTCTTCATTCCCCATTGCCAGAACAATCACAGTCTCATGACAAAAGGATGCATCAGCATGACGCCCTGCAGAAACCTGTCTCTCATAATATTAACCTTCACCCATGATAACATAAAGCGGCGCAAATATCCATAGCAAAAAAACACCTTGCAAAAAGACCCCTGTAAATCATGCCTATTGCCGCAGCATGATTTACAAGGGTTCAATAAAGTCAGATTCCTTCTCTCATAAATTTTGTTGGTTTATCATTTTTCTTCTCTTTCAGGCACAAAAGCCTTTTAATGACGATACCGCTTTTGAACCTGACACAAGTCCAAATAACAGCTCACCTGCGGATTGCCTCTGCATAAATTTATTCACTTTCTTTTTGCTCTGTTGGAATATTTGTGTTCAGCCTTCCCGGAATTACGGTCCCGTCATAATTTCTCGTAAAATACATATCGTCGATTCGTACATACTGATTTGCGGACGCATCTGAATACAAGCCTATTTCACAGTGACCGTTTTCAACCACAATGTCCTTAACCACAACGTCCGTCCAGCTATCCATTTTCGATTTGAGCGACGTACTGTATTTCTTATCGCCTGTGTCTGCATAGAGCACACATTCGTTCTGTCCGCCGCTCGATATAACGCTTGCGCGGAGCGTATACGTACCGTCGGGCAGATTGCTGACCGTCTGCTTCATTGTCGCGATGTAATCGACGTCTGCGCTGTGCTGTGCCGCGTAATTGCCGTAAAAACGTCTCGCCCTGACGTTTCCGCCGGCTTTCCCGCCCACGGTGTCGGAGTGCTCCCAGCCCGTAAGGACTTTTAAGTCAATTCTGTCCGCGTCAAACTCACCGTTTGCAATGTAGTTATTGCCATCGCCGATTGTCCATTCCCCCGTTTCCGCGTCAAGCCTCCACTGGCTGAGGTCGTTGAAATGCGGAGTATATCCGTCCATTGTGAGCGGTACCCATTGGTTATATCCTATACCGTGCGCCCCGAAGTCACACCAGCGGTCGCCGCAGTAAATAACAGTGTCCTGCCTGCTTCCGTGAAGCGTGTAATAAAACCCCGTCTGCGAATTGTGCGCATAGCTGTACTTCGCGCCCGGCATAATGTAAGGCAGATTGGAGCTTGTTTTTGAAGCCTTTGTATACTCCGGCTTGAGCTTATAATCTCCGAGGATTTCATCCGACTCAAATACATAGACTCTCGACCCCCGCCAGCCGTACAGGTCCGAACCCGTGAAATAATAGTGGCCCTTGTATTTAAACATACAGTTGCCCTCAATTCCACCCTTGTCTTTCCCTCGTACCGTACCGTCCTCGTCAAAATACGAGGATGTTGATACGTTAAGCTTCTTTATGTTTTCAGCATCAAAATCGCCAAAATCCTTATCATCGTCCATAGGCACGACATATAAATTACTTCTGCCATTAGAGCTGGAGCATATCATATAGCCCTTGCCATCCTCGTCATAGAACATTGTCAAATCGCCTGTTTCGCCTGTCTCTATCACCGGAAGCTTCGTACCGCCCCAGAAATATCCTTTCTCCGTCTTGAACGGTCCGAGCGGACTGTCCGCACTTGCGATAATTGTCCCGTTAAACTGTGATACAAGAACATATTTCCCTGCCCTTTCATTGTAGACAACACCGCAGCGACCTGCCCAGCCTGCCCAATCCTGTCCGAGAGATGCAGTCGTTGCGACATCGCCCTCGTACTTCCAGTTCACCAAATCGTCGGATGTATAACAGGTGAACGCTTCAAACACAGGATGATCAACTGTCTTGCCCGAAAGCGGATCTGCCGCGTATGAAACTGCTTCCTTATAACGGACACCGTACCAATAAAATGTATTGTCCCCAGGATACCGAAAGATACCGCCGCCCTGCGAATATAAGATATTGTCATCTGTATCCGTATAGAAACGGTCGTTTGTTATAAGCTGTTTATCCTCTGTTACGGTAACAACACACTTTGCCGTTTTTCCGTTTGAGGCCGCCGCGGTTATCTCCGCCGTTCCCACATCGCCCGCAACGACAACCCCGTCATAAACCTTTGCAACCTTTTCATCGCTTGAAGTCCAGACGAGCCTGTCGTCTGCCCCCGATGGAGTTATCTGCGCATGCACTACCACCGTTGAGCCGAGCTTGGGGAGCGCTATGATTCCTTTATCGAAAGACACGCTCTCCGGCTGCACCATTTCCGATACTGTCACGGCACAGGCTGCTGTAAGCTTTTCATTATCTGCCGCTGTCGCTGTAATGATCGTTTTGCCCGCGCTCAGAGGCGTCACGATGCCGTTTGACGATACGGCTGCAACCGCTGCGTTTGAAGACGACCATTTTATCTGTCTTACCACCCCCGCGTCTGGCAGCAATTTAGCCGTTATTTCGCCGTTTTTGCCGCCCGACATCAGCGAGAGAAACTCTTTGTCCATGATAATGCTTTCCGCCACCTGCTCCACCGTCACGGTGCAGTCAGTCTGAAAGCTGTTGTCAGAAGTTTTAACAGACACTATCGTTTTACCTGCTTTCTTCGGCGTGATCAAACCTGTATTATCTACGGTTACAATCTCCTCGTTTTCGCTTACCCAGACAAGATCCGACTCGCTTACGCCCGTACCGAAAAAGGTGTATGCGAGCCTTTGGGGTTCGCTGGCGGTTGAGAGCACAAGTTCGTTTTTATCAAAGGCTACCCCGCCTTCATAGAGTTCAATATACAGCGTTGCGGTCCGCGGATCTATTTCAAGCACCTGAGAAGAGTTTGAAAACGCAAACTGCACCTTGCTTTCCACCTCGGCGTTTACTCTGCTCTTCACATACTCACGAACTGCCTCCGTTGAAATTATGTCTGTGCGCGTTTCGTTTTGATCAACGCCCTCTGCCTGATATAGACTCGCACTGCGGACATCCAAAACCGTCTTTAACGTGTCAGCCGTTATTTCGGCGTTTATTGTTATATTGGCAGGATATATATCATACGTTCGGCCGCCCCATCGCGGCGCTCCGTTATGTACGCTTACCGTCAGCTCAGCGGATTTAATTTTTTTCGCTTCCATAGCAGGAACGGTAAATTCAAGAACGCCTACGCCGCCCCACCAATTTGACTTTTTATTCCAACTGATTTTTTCCATTGTTTCCCCATCTGAACAGTTCGCGATTGTCTGAGTGACCTCTCCGTCGCCGTCCGTCAAATAAGATGCACTCTGCGTACACGCTATAGGCGCCGATGCCTCGTCCTGGCTGACGCTGACCGTTGCGGCGCAGGATGACAAGATAATTATTATCATACTGAGCACGCTAACCACGCTTATCTTTTTTACCTCAATATTTGATACCATATTTTCCTCCGTAAACAGTTGTGTAACAATCAGGATATATGAAAAACCAGCCGTTCCGCGAATTCCTTTTCCACAGCTCCTCTTTTAATCCAAGTCCGCTGCCCGATTCTCACATATAATGCAAAATTATAGCAATTATTTCAGAACAATTCAATCCATTTGCATTTTACATATTTATTTCTGTGCTGCATGCACAATCTTTGTCACTGATACACAATCCCTCCTTGTGTTTCTTTGAGACAACCTATATAATAGGCGTACATGGAGATATGTGTATCAAAACGAAAGGGGTTCGTCATAATGAACATAGAAAAGCTGATTCACGATTTGGATGATATGATCATAGATTGTAAAAAGACTGTTTCTGCCTGTCTGCCGGAAGATGGCATCCGTTTTTTTCTTCCTCCTCCTGTTTCTGCACCGGAAGGCACCGTATTTGCCGGTTCCGTATCCGAATGGAAGCTGCTCACGGAAAACGAACTGCTCCTTGACGGATGCACTTACCTCATATGTCGTGAAAATGACTCGCGGCTGCCTCAGCCTTCTTTTTCATGCGCGGAAATAAAAAGCAACTTCCTTTTTCTGAATGCTCCTGTCCAGACCGTCCTGCTGAAATTGACCAACATCCTCACAGGACATCCCCTTTCGCATTCATTAACCGTAACGCAGCTCTACAGGGATTTTTGGAGGGATATCTTATCTTTCCGTCTCACTGAAAAAAAGCAGATTGCAGCCCGCCTGAATGCTTTTCCTTTTCCTGTTCATGCTCATATTGCCTGCATCCTTGTGCGTTCTGCCCATAAACGGCAGGAAGCGCCTTACCTTGAAGATGTTCTGCATGCTTTACAGGATTTCTTTCCAAATACAAATATTTGTCCCACAGGAAATGAATGGATCATCCTGTATTCCCAAAAAAGGGATACCTCTGACCGCCTGGATATATCTTATGAAGCATTTTCCAGTCTGCTGATACGGCATCATCTTGATGCCGGAATCAGCTATGTATGCCAGCTTCCCGAAATACTCCATACGCTTTATCTGACTGCCGCTGCATCAATGGATTTAGGCAGGCGTTTGTCCATCAATCCCACAATAAAAAGGATTTATACTTTCCATCAATATAACCCTTATTATGTGTTCCATCTTTGTTCTCAAACATTTGTCAAGCAGCACAAAACAGAAAACCTGGTCTACCTGACTCACCCTGACATCACCAGGATTTATTATCATGATCTGACAAAGAACAATAATCTTCTGGATGTCCTATATACCTACCTCTCCTGTGAGAGAAACCTGAACCGTACGTCCGAAATGCTCTTTATGCATCGCAACACTATACTGAATAAGTTGAACAAAATAGAATCTATTCTGAATCATAAGCTTGATTTTGAATCAGATCACTTTCTCCTGCAGATGTCCTGCATGCTCTTAAAGTACCAGCATTCTTATCTGCGGCGAAATCTAAACGACTATTTTTCATCCTGTACTCTGAAAGATAACAGCGGCTGCCCCCACTGAAAAGACCTTCTTTAATCAAACTCTGTCATACTTTTTCCATCTCTTTTGAGTACAAATCGGAACTCATGGCCCGCATTCCGGTCGTCCGGGTCCTTTGGACTTTGACTCATTGCCCGCGGGAATAAATCTTATTTCCGATGTGCCAGATACAGCTGTACCCTGTTGGTGATGATCTCGCTCACTGTCTCCGCGCTCTTGCTCCCATTGAAATAGTCCGCTGATTCTTCCAGGATAATGTCAAGAATGGGGGCAGTGCGGACAGGGTAAGGCCGCGCCTCCTCCAGCACCTTTCTGTACTCCTCCACCTTTTCTCCCGTGATGTCCTCTTGCGTAAAAGTCACCACTGATGTTGTCACCGTACCATTGGGCATGATCACCTGTATGGTAGACCCCGCCTTTCTTCCGTCCTTCACCCGCCCCTTCTCCTTTTCCAGCCAGGCTTCGAAGCTGCTTTTTCTCACGGGAGGACCGCTACCGGCAGACTGCGCCTCCTCTCCCAGCATGAAACTTAAGAATTCCCACGCCCCCTCCTTATGGCTGGAATTGGCGTTCACCGCCATTGTCTGTGTGAATTTCTGCGCCCCATAGCAGCCGTCGTCAAACAGGACCCCGCATACCACCTTTCCCTCG
>CAOKQK010000138.1 GCA_948470905.1 uncultured Lachnospiraceae bacterium
TTTACTGGTGTTGCAGCGATTTTATTTTGTTCAAACTGTTAAAGACGGGATTATAACACAGAAAAGGAGAATATGCAAGCAATTTTTTTACCTGCCCGCTGCAACTGCCCCGTAGCAGTCCAGATACCCCTCCCGTGAAGCCACCAATGGCAATGCACCGGAATGACGCATTGCCATTAAAGCGTGGCACCCAGACTGTGGCATTATTATGGCAAACAGCACCGCGCCAACAGGAGTCCGAACAGCCAGATGAATTCCACTCACCCTTGAGACGCAATTCATCCATGGACACTTACAAGGATTTACCCTTATCCCTCAGCATAAAATACAGCCCCCAGTCCTGGTCATTGGCATACGCATCGTAATACCCCGCAGCAATACCATTTACTGACGCAGGATAAACATATGCACAGGACGCGCCGCCATCGGGGAAAAACAGGCTTAATACTCCTCTGAATACACTTTCCGCCCTTTCCCCATATGCTTCGCTGCCTGTGATCTCCGCGTATGTCCTGAACGCTTCCCCCGTGAGCGCGCTCCAGTAATGGGGATAAGTGTCACCATAAAGACGCCTTTTGCCGAACCAATAGCCGTCCCAATGCCGGATTGCCACCTGGTACATGTGATAGTCCGGCTGCCTGCCGTTAAAAAGCTCCAGCACGGCAAGCTGCTCCTCTGCGCCCTCCAGATACCGGGCGTCCCCCGTTGCCTGATACATCTGCAGAAGAAGATTTGCCGCAGGCGCCACTATGCTCTGTTCAAAATTCACCTCATGGGCAGGATAATCCGTCCCTCTCCGGATGATAAAATCACAGTGCTCTGCAAAATACTCCATAAGCTCCTCCCTCTCCCCTGCCATGCCCGCCGCCGACAGCTCGTGGACAATTCTCACAAGAGGGATCTCAATTGCATAAAAATGTGCGCCGTTTTCATTTTCATAAAAAGCCTTCATGATCCGGTACGCGTTGACCAGATATTCCGTGCTCCCGTACAGGCTGTATAATTCCAGATAAAACAGGCTCATCCAGGGATAATTATAGGGACGTTTATGAGAATCATCCCTCCCATGATCGTTGAATACCACACCGGTATCTTTGTCAAAAAGCTCCCGTTCCACATAGGCAATGTATTTTTTCAGGCTCTCCTCCATCCCGCTGTCCCTGTTCTCCTGCAGATATCGCGCCAGCAGAACACCCATACACACCCTCTCCCGTCCGCCGTTATAATCGTTGCGCGCACTATAATAAAGGTGCTGCTCCTCATTGTCGTAGATCAGGTACGCGCCGTCCAGCCTGCTGCCCGGAGCATGGTATTGCTGCCTCTCGGCAATAAACCTGCATCTGGCATGGAGCAGCTCCCCAAATTCCGGCTGCACCAGGATATTACAGAAGGTCCTGACGCCTTCTATCTCTATGCCATAGCTGTATTCTCCCGCATGGTCCGGCGCCTCGTCAATGACGATCCTGCCGCTTTCAATCTTGTGATCCACCTTCCTGCCGCCCCGCACAATACTCACACCGGCTTCCGAAAAGGAAAACACCGGCCTGATCTCAATATGGATCCGCTCATCCAGGAAAACAACATACTGCTGTGCGCGGATTTCCATATAGCGCGGACAATACTCTCCCAGCCTGCTGTAAAAGTCATCCATGCCCAGATGCGGGAACAGCGTCCACCCTATAGAAAAACTCTCCCGGGGCGCAAGAGAGGTTGGAGAGGGATGCAGGATAAAATCCCCCCTGTCATTGCTTATTTTGCCAAAATCCCGCTCCACACTGTAGCCACAGATGCTTCCCTCTGTGAGCACAAGCCCCAGATGAGGCGGCTCGCCCCCCATTCTCAGCGCACAAATATAGGCCACCTCTCCGCCGCACCATAGGTGCGTATGGCAGCGATTGACCATACAGGTCGCCGCGTCTGTATAATCATCATTAAAAGGCGTATATATCCCAATATCCTTCAGAGAAGTGAACAGCTCCTTATCCCCTGTATTCGTAAACGTATACCGCTCATGGACGAGACCGCCCTCTTCCCTGCGGCTCACTTCACACTTCAAGTGTTCCGGCAGCTTTACCGTGCCCCACGGCGTCACCCCTTCATTCCATTCCATCCCATACTTGTCGTTTTGCAGCACCATAACAGAGTTCCTCCTTTGCCTCACAATCACATGCCAATACTATAACAGTTTCACTCACAGATAGCAAGCCAAATCCGTCAGGTCTGGAGCAGCCGCGCCAAATCCTGCAACCGTCCAGGCAGGTCACTGGACATTTCCCCTGTCTGAACTGCCGCAGCCAAAAACGCCGGCCCCTGCTCTGGGCATCAATGAATCGCCGGCCGGCTAAATCCCGTCTTCATAACCGGGACCAGCCGGGAAGCTGGCTGTTACTGACCGCTTCCCGGCTGGATATTTACTGTACTTCCCTGTTTCTTTTTTTCAAATTTTTCCAAATAAGAATAGCAATGCCTGCCAGGAGCAGCAACACTACAGGCACAAGGATCCACCATAACATGCCGGAACCGCTGTCAGGTACACCTTCTGCCCTGCCTGCGGAAGGCACATCTTCCCCGGAACCAGGCGGAACGGAGGGCATATCTTCCCCGGAGCCAGGCGGAACGCTTCCGGCTCCGTCAGGATCCTGGGACTCACCGTTGTCTTTCTCCGACTTTTCCCCAATTACAATAAGATAATCCGATGCGTGCTCAAATGGCAGCTGCACCGTTCCGTCCTCTGCAATTCCTTTCTCGCAGATAAGCTCCAGGACTTCGCCGCCATAATAATACAGCCTTGCCCATAATCCTGCGCCGGCGCTCCCAAGATTAACCGACAATACGGCGTTAAAGCCAAATTCGCCCTCGTGGGCAAGACTTATCTGAAGGCTTTGTCTGTCGCCTGCTGTATCCTGTACCACATTGTCGGGAATGGCCTGTGTATCCTTCTTCACCGCAAAGTCAATATCCTCTGCTTTGTCCACAAGAACGCTCCTGCCGTCCACACTCCACATAATACCGCCGCCCATGTCAAAGCACATGGTCACGCTCCTGCCCTTTATGGCATCTATTATGAATCCGGGGACAACGGTTACGCCGTTCATATCTACAGTGACAATACCGCCTTCTTCCACGTTTTCTGCTTCCGTCTGAATCCTGCTCCAGCCATTCTTATCCTTTTCCCCCTTGATAAAGGGGATACCTGCTTCCTGCCCGGCTAAGCCTGCCGGATCTGCAGTGGAATCGGCTGGCCCTGCAGGTGTTCCCGTCGGAACCGGGCTCGTTGGAGTTCCTGTCGGGGCCGGGCTCGCGGGGACTCTCGTCGGAGCCGGGCTTGCGGGGACTCTCGTCGGAGCCGGGCTCGCGGGGACTCTCGTCGGAGCCGGGCTTGCGGGGACTCCTGTCGGGGCCGGACTTGCGGGGGGGCCTGTCGGAACCGGGCTTGCCGGGGTTCCTGTTGGCGCCGGGCTTGGGGGAGCTATCGTCGGAGCCGGGCTCTCAGGAACGTCCGATTCATTCGGCTCAGAAGGTCCCGCCGGATCATCCGTATCGTCTGAATCATCTGTATCATCCGTATTGTCCGAATCATCAGGCTTTTCTGTCTCTGCGGGCTTCTCCGTCTCAACGGGTTTTTCCGTCTCCGCAGGCTTCTCTGTCTCCGCAGGTTTTTCCGTCTCCACGGGCTTCTCCGTCTCCGCGGGCTTCTCCGTCTCCGTGGGCTTCTCAATGGCAGGGAGCGTTTCTGTCTTTATGACATAGCCGCAGACCGTGCAGCAGTACTCCTTTTTCCCCTGGATATCATAAGTGGGCTGGACTGTTATGGTCCCATCGTCCGAAATATGCAGTGCCGTCTCAAACTTCTCACCGCAGGCACACACTTTATAGTGCATCCCCACATCGCTCATCCAGCCGCCCACTGCCGTGTGCGCTGTCATGGGCAATTCCTCCCTGCCCGTGACATATCCGCAGACCGTACAGGAATAGGTTTTTGTACCTGTAGAGGAATGGGTCGGCTCCTTGGTGACAATCCCCTCATTGGGCATGTGGGCAGCCGTCTCCACCCTTTCGCCGCAGATACCGCATACTTTCCAATGTGAATCCTGGTCCTTGGCAAACCCGTCCTCCAGAGCATGACCGCCCGCACTTATAGTCTCATCGTAGGTCTTGCCGCATTTGTAGCAAAAATGCCTTATAACACTATCGGTCACGCAGCCTCCGTTTTCGATTATAGTGTCGTACTCCTTTGAATAATCGTGCTGCTCATGATAGTCTGCCTTAACCTTGATGATGGTATCGTGCTCCACATTGGGTATCGTTATGACAACAGGAGCTCCAAAGCCCTCCTTATCCATGGTATAGTCCACTGCGTGTTCTCCTGTGGACAGGTCATTCCAGTAGACATGCGACTCCTTAAAGCCCAAAGACCACTCCCTTGTACCCACATAATATTTTTCGTCCTGCAGCTCTAGACTCACACTGTAGGTTTCTCCCCTGTTAAGCCTTACCTCTGTCTGCTCCGGGGCGATAAAGCCTTCAAACTCCTCCAGCTTTACAATCACCACGCTTTCGTCACGGACCTTTTCAAACGCCGCATAGAAACAGATATCTCCTGTGACCGGATATTCTTTTATGCCGTCAAAGCCAAAGTCAAGGTTCTCGTATCTGGCCCAGCCCGCGAAATTCCAGACATACAGGTCACTGTCGGACTGCTTCACGGGGATTTCCCCGCCGTATTCACCAACAGGCTCATTATAATACCGCTTTGCCTCCCAGAGAGTCTCCGACCCGTCCTGGCTTTTGTAAGTCACCGTATAGGAATCAAGCTTAAAGTACAGCACCAGCCTGAGAGAATAATCCGCGACAATCGTACCGGAAAGCAGGTTCCCCAAATTTTCGCTGTCAAAGCTGTACCCCTCTCTCCCGTAATCCTCTGCCGACACGGAAACCTGCTGTCCGGTCTCCCCTTTCATATACTGTTCTATCTCTTTGTAGCCGCCGCCCGGCTGTTCGTAATAAACGGCAACACTATATATCGTATCCGTATTTGCGATAAAGTCCGCCTTAAAGACCCTGTCCCCGATGCTGTCCGGCGGCAGATAGCAGACAGCCGTGCCGTTTCCCAGCCTCGTGCCGTTCTCATCAAGCCAGCCGGCGAAAGTATAGCCTTTCTTGTAAGGGATCAAAAGACCGGGCTGGTCCCCCAGGGTATATGTCTCATTCGGCGTCTGCCCCTCAAAAAAGCTTCCGCCGTCCAGATCATAAGTAATGGTGTATACAATCTTTTCCCAGTGCGCCGTCACTGTCACATCCCTGCATACACTGGAGGAAAAGGTAAAATTCTTTGTGGGCGTGTCAATGTCAAGCCCCGTCCATCCGAGAAACTCATAACCCTTCCGGACAGGATCCTTCAAGGTAACGTCCTGCGGATCAGCCATCGCCCATTCGTAATATGCGGGATTATCGTTGGTGATCCCGTATCCCTGGCCAAGCTCGTAATTTATCAAATAATTCAGCGTCTTGTTCTCATGCTGAGTTCTTGTACAGATCCGCCCGCTGTCCCCGTTCTTCTTCTCCAACGCCAGATGCAGCGCACCGTTATACTCCTCGTCCGGGATTACAATGACACCGTTATTTTCAAATCCCGTCAGATTCCAGTTGCTGACATCCTCAATAAAAAGCGTCCCGTTATTGATAAAGCTTGTTCCGGCCTGTACGCCGAAATTGTATACTCCTTTTATGGTTGCGGTGCCGTCATTTACAAAGGAAGAAGTACCTCCAAACGAAAAAGTCGAGCTGCTGCCTGTAAAGACAAAGGTTCCGCTGTTTTGAAAAACCGCGTTATACAGGCTGAATTTTACACTCGCATTGACGGTTCCCTTGTTTGTTGCAGTAATCTGCTCCCCATAACTCTGAAACTCAACGCCATTATCATAATTTTGAGTGATATTTTCATTAATCGTCAGATTTTGAGAAACGGAAACAGTCCCAGCAGCGGCACAGCCCTTCCCCTCCCACATGCCCCACAGGACAGACACCATTACCAGCGCGGTAAGAAATACCGCAAAACATTTTTTACTTTTCCTGATCTTCATAAAACCCTCATCTCTTTCCCTGATTTTTCCTGATTCCCCTGGATAAACACCCCCGCGGCAGGCAGCAAAACAGCCGCCCTGCAGTGCCGCAGAACCGCAGGAGCCCTGACTCCCACGGCAGGCTCCAAAGCCTGCAGATTCCTGGCTTACTGCCCGTGGGAACCCTGTTACTGTAACAGCCAAGGCAGGTTACGAAGACCCGGACATATCTCACAAAACCGCCTCTGCTGTGATTATCGTACACGGGCGTTTACCCAAATTCAAGCATACGGGCAGAAACGTCACTTTTCGGGCAGGAACATCAGCCAAAAGCCCCTGTCTGCGGCTTAACTAATCACAAAAAATATGCTATACTCTATGAATAAGGCTAAAAACAGCCTCAAAACGGAAGCCCCCCGGAAGGAAAATCCAGCTGGACTTGTTTCAAATGGAATTTTATTCCAGCCAATGGGGCGCTGAAGTGCAGAGGCGGAACAAGTTCCTCAAAGGGGAACTTTCA
>CAOKQK010000139.1 GCA_948470905.1 uncultured Lachnospiraceae bacterium
TTTCTTTTGAAAAATTGCAAGCATTATTTAAAAAATCTTCATCAATTCTTTATCATACCGCAACAGTTCAGACAGGTCGCTGAACTGTTACATCTTACCTGCCAATCTGAAAACGGGCAAATTTTCAGATGTGAACTGACAATTTACCCGTTTCCCTTTTAACATTTCATATGGATCATTTCATTTACTCAAATTTCATTTACTCAATTGTGCATCCCGATTCTCTACAGTGTTGGACGAGATGCTGTTCCCATAAACAGAAACCAGGTACAGCGGGCCATACCAGGGAATATCGTTATCCACAGCCTTTCCAGCAGGAATCACTATTTTATAAGCCACACCTTTATAGGTACATTCCAACACCAAAGATACATCTCCGCGCTCCAGCAGGGCTTTCATCATGCTGTTGGACAGAGTATGGATGCCCTGTTCCTTTTCGATGACTATGGTACCGCCCTCCTGGGCCTCTGTGATTGTATCCACGATCTCGTCTATAAAATTATCAATTTCTTCCATGTTGCCGCCGTATTCCGGGTCTGCCGTAGGCGCCGGGCTGGCTGTCGCATCGGGCTTCGGACTTGCTGTCGCATCAGGCTTGGGACTTGCTGTCGCATCAGGCTTGGGACTTGCTGTTGCCGCAGGCCCGGGAGTGGCTGTCGCATCGGGCTTCGGACTTGCTGTTACCGTCGGCCCGGGAGTGACTGTCGCACCAGGTTCCGGGGCGGGGGTTTCTTCCGGTTTCGGGCT
Source organism: uncultured Lachnospiraceae bacterium (assembly GCA_948470905.1). Taxonomy (GTDB): domain Bacteria; phylum Bacillota; class Clostridia; order Lachnospirales; family Lachnospiraceae; genus Acetatifactor. The sequence goes on from CAOKQK010000139.1 coordinate 748, forward strand.
CTCCGTCTCAACCGGCTTCGGGCTCGCTGTCGCATCGGGCTTGGGGGGCTCCGACGGGTTGAAATTGTAATTCATATTCACACCTGCCAGTGCCTCTGTCACATTATTCGCTTTCCATATACCTTTCCACTGTGCCTCGTCTCCAGTATAATATACGTCAGTCAGGAGAGCGCAATCCGCGAATGCCCCTGTATTGATCTCTGTTATACTGTCCGGGAACACAAGGACGCTCACACCAGATGAAGCAAACGCCATTTCATCAATTATCTGCACCCCCTGAGGGATGAACAGACCGGGAAACAGGGTACACTTCTGAAACATCCTCTTGCTGATGCGGTCTATTTTTTCAGGCATTGTCACTTCATGCAGATAATAGCATCCCGCGAACAAATCGTCCCCCATGGTGACTGTATTCTTATTGCCGGCGGCAAACTCCACGCTCATCAGCGCCGTACAGTTATAGAACCCTCCGGCTCCCATCTCCTTCACGCTGGCGGGCAAGTCCACGGAAACCAGCTTCACACAGCCCCGAAAGGCGTTCTGGCCGATGGTCTCCACACCTTCCGACACAGTAACGGATGTGAGGTTGGAGCATTCGCGGAAGGCGCTGTCTCCAATCGTTTTCACACTGCCGGGAACGCTGGCGTAAATCAATGCACTGTTTCGGAACGCATTGCTGCCAATGGAGGTGACACTGGCGGGAATCTCCACGCTGAGCGCCCCACTTCCATAAAATGCACTGTCTCCAATGCTGGTAATGCCTTCCTGGATAATGATCTTCCGTATCCGGTCGCTATAACTGTACCAGGGCTGGTCAGAGGAATCGCTGAAATCTGACGGCATGGCCCCTTTGCCGGATATGGTCAGCGTCCCCGCCTTAGTGAGCTTCCATGAAAGCCCTCCAAACTGTCCCTGAGCTTTCTCGTCCATCAATTCATTGGCCGATTCATCAGTTTCCGGGATATAGCCTTCCGGATAGCGGGTGATATAATGGCTGATATCACGCATCACCTCGTCTTTGGACATCGCCCGCCCCCAATGAACCTTGCCGTTTAAGTTTCCCTCGGCAATGATCACACCGGCATCGCTCACTTCTAGCACAATCACCGTATGACTGTCAGTGTTGACACGCAGGATATCCCCTATTTTCAAATCCTCATATTGAAATTGGTCCGCCGGGTACATTCTCGCAGGCAGAGCGTCGAACGCCGCATCGCTGAGTATAAACGCGAACGCCACACATCCCACGGCACTGATATTTTTCCCGTCAAGCGTTCCGCCCTTCCACCTATAATATCCCTTCTCATCCGAATAAGGCTCGTAGTCAGTCCAGACAGTCCCTTCCCGATACCTGTCATCCTCCTGCAGAGCAATCATAGCCTCATAGACTTCCTGCGGTGTAGGAATCGTGCTGTCACAGAGAACCAGTTCGGAAGACGAGCCTTCCGTCAAAAGATCCCCCTGCCGTGAAAGGGCTTCCTGCCATGGAAGGACCGCTGCCAGAGACGAAGTACACAGACACAGCGCCAAGGCAGTAGAAATAATTTGTTGTCTCAATTTTGTGACCTCCTTAAAATAAATTTGTTGAAATACTGTATGTTTTGCACGATTTCACCTTCCCCTGATACTCCGGGGCAAAAATTCACCGCTTTTGCACTGGAAATCGCTGCCAACATCTCATTTTATCATATCTCCCTGTTCTGTCAATAACCGAAAAAAAAGCTTATATTGTATCATCTATATTCACAAATTTATATTTTATTCCTTCTTGATCCCCTCTATGCCCCATATGCGCAGCTTCACTGATCCCCATTGATGCAATAACGCTCATGGGAGGCTTCACAAATCCTGCCAGCCTTTTTGCATCAAAGGCGATCATAAGGGGCTGATTTTCATGTGCCTGTAACAGCAGTTTCCTAGTACTGTGTTGCGGTTCATAGCCCGCAGGAATCAATCATTTAAGCGGCTCCCCGTCCAGATGTACATCCAGCTGGTTAAAGGGAATCTCAATACCTGCTTCATCCAGCTGCAGCTTGCAGTTCTCCGTGACCCTGCGCTTTCCGGGCCAGAAATCTGCCTGCTTAAACCAGCACCTCACGCCCAGGTTCACGCTGGAACTGGCAAGCTCGTCCACAAAGACAAGCATTTCCCTGTCCTTAAGTACCGCCTCATCCTCCTGCAGGACCCCAAGCAGCACCGCCTTTGCCGCCTTCAGATCCGCCTTGTAGGAAATGCCTACCTTTATGTCCATCCTCCGGCATTCCTGGGTTGTCACATTTACCAGGCTGCTGTTTGCAAGGCTTCCGTTGGGCAGAATGACCGTCTGGTTATCCGGGGTCAGCAGCTTTGTATAGAAGATCTGGACCTCTGTCACAGTGCCTTCCCTGCCGGATGCCCCCTCTATGATGTAGTCGCCTACCTTAAAGGGCTTGAGCATCAGCAACAGCACGCCGCCCGCGAGATTGGAAAGACTGCCCTGCACCGCCAGGCCGATGGCGACACCGGCAGATCCCAGCAGCGCCACAATGCTCGCCGCATCCACCCCAAGGGAGGATGCCAGCGACAGCACCAAAAGGACATACAGCGCCGCCTTCACGAACGAATCTACGAATTGAACCGCCCCTGTCTCCGCATTTGCGCGTTCCATGGATTTCCTGATGATCTTTCGCACCAGCTTGATCAGCTGGACTCCTATCAGGAAAAAGATCACTGCCAGCAGTATCCTCACACCCAGGCTAAGCGCCTTTTCCGGAAGATTCTGAAAGAATGCCTTGATGGCATTTGGCTTAAACACCTCCTCCACACTCTCCATCACGATCAGGCTGCGCATCAGGATGAATCTCTGCGCTATGTGAGACTTCTGCATCAGCATGATATAAAAGCTTTCCATTATTTATCGTCACCTTCTCCACTCTTTTGTACAGATCCCTTACGGCCTGTCTGTTTTTTTTGCTTTCCTGTGTGGTGCTCCCTGCCTATCACCATCTGTCTTTTTCTCAGGAGCCGCCTCTCCAGCTTTTTTTGCTGTCTTTGCAGGCTTCACAGCCTCCACGGCAGGCTCTGCCGCCTCCCGTGCAGACCGCTCTGCCTGCTCTGCCGCTTCCTGCACAGACTGCTCTGCCTGCTCCGCCGCCTCCTGCACAGACCGCTCTGCCTGCTCCGCCGCTTCCCTTGCAAAACGCTCCGCTTCCGCCTGCAGAGCCGCCTTCGCCTCCTCTGCCTTCTCTCTCTCGGCGGCAGATACTGCCGCTTCCCTCGCCTTTGCCTCACTCTCGGCAGCAGCCCTCAGCGCTTCCTCTGCCTTTGCCCTTGCGGCAGCGGCAGCCTCGATTGCCTTCTCCGCCTCTAACCTATCTGCGGCTGCTTCCCTTGCCGCTTTCTGTGCCTTTTCCTTCTCCGCTGCGGCCCTTTTTGCCTCCTCCAGGAGCTCATCCCTTGTGAAGGGAATATACTGCAGGATGCTTAAGGACAAGGGTGCAAGCTCTATGGTAACAGACTGGGATCTTTCGTCCCACTCTACCTTTCTGCTCTGCAGGACACTGTCATTAGCGATACCGCTTCCGCCATATTTCACGTCATCCGTATTCAGGAGCTCCTTATATTTTCCATGGAAAGGCACGCCTGTGGTCAGCTTCCTGCCAACACCCGCAAAATTTGCCGCTATCAGGAGCATTTCCTCCTTCCTCTCACCGTACCTTACATATGTGAGATAACAGTCATTCGCGGAGATATTGTTGATCCATTCAAAGCCCTCCGGCATATCGTCCCTGATATACAGCTCCTCTCTGGTACGGTATAACCTGTTCAGATCCTTCACCAGAAGGGAAAGCCCCCTGTGCTCCGGCACCTCCGCCAGCTCCCACTCCACACATCGGTTCTCATTCCACTCATCGAACTCCCCCAGCTCCTGCCCCATGAACAGAAGCTTTCTTCCGGGATGGGTCATCATATAGGCATAAGACAGGCGCAGGTTTGCAAATTTCTGCTCCCTGTCCCCCGGCATTTTCCCCAGCATGGTCGCCTTGCCGTGTACCACCTCGTCATGGGAAAATACCAGCATGAATCTCTCACTGTAAGCATAAATCATACTGAAGGTCAGCTCCCCATGATGATGCGCGCGGAAGTATGGGTCATACTGGATATACTGCAGATAATCGTTCATAAATCCCATGTTCCACTTGTAATCGAAGCCCAGCCCATCCTCCTCCAGGCTGCCTGTGATCTTGGGGAAGGCTGTGCTCTCCTCCGCAATGCTCAGGACTCCCCTGTTGCGCTTGTGCAGGACAGAGTTAATATGCTTGATCAGTTCGATAGCCTCCAGGTTCTCTTTTCCGCCATACATATTGGCAACCCACTCGCCGTCCTTCTTGCCGTAATCCAGATAGAGCATGCTGGCCACCGCATCCATGCGGATACCGTCCGCGTGATATTTCTCCACCCAGAACAGAGCGTTGGCAATGAGATAGTTGGCGACCTCCGGCCTACCGTAATTGTAAATCAGAGTGCCCCAGTGGGGATGGCTTCCCTGCCTGGGATCCTGGTGCTCATAGAGACAGGTGCCGTCAAAATTGGAAAGCCCGTAGACATCCCGGGGAAAATGTGCCGGAACCCAATCCAGGATCACCCCGATCCCCGCCTTGTGCAGTTCATTCACAAAATACATAAAATCCTTCGGCGAGCCGTAACGGGCGGTAGGCGCATAATATCCGATCACCTGATAACCCCAGGAGCCGTCAAAGGGATGCTCCATCACCGGCATCAGCTCCACATGGGTATAGCCCATCTCCTTTATATAAGGAACCAGCCTGTCCGCAATCTCCCTGTAATTAGCGTAAGCCTCCCCTTCCCCTGCCTTCAAGAAAGAGCCAAGATACATCTCATAGACATTCACAGGCGCACTGCCGGTCTGGAACGCTGCTCTCTTTTCAACAAATGCCTCATCTTCCCATTCAAAACCCTCCAGATCTGTAATGACAGACGCCGTATCAGGGCGCAGCTGAGCTGCATTGCCGTAAGGATCCGCCTTCAGATAAATCGTCCCGCCCGTTGCCTTCAGCTCATATTTATAATTGTCCCCTGCCTTCGCATCGGGCACAAACAGCTCAAAAATACCGGAATCCCACAGCCTGCGCATCTGGTGGACACGCCCGTCCCAGCTGTTGAAATCTCCCACCACGCTGACACGCACCGCACCAGGCGCCCACACTGCGAAATAAGTGCCCTCCACACCCTCCAGGGTCATGGGGTGAGCCCCCAGCTTCTCATAAATTGTATAATGGATACCGTTCTTAAACTTGTCTGTGTCCTCTCTGGTGATCAGGGGTTTGAAACGGTATGCCTCTCCTCTGACCCGCTCTGTGCCGTCACTCTCCGTCACCTGATAATGATATGTCGGCTGCTCTGTCCCCGGCAGGAACACCGCAAAATAACCATCCTCATCGGCAAGCGACATTTCCACCGCCTCGCCGGACTGCTCAAATACAATCTTTGCCTCCTTCGCCTGGGGGAAATACGCCTGCACCAGGGTCTGTGCCCCGCACCTGTGAGGTCCCAGCAGCTCGTGGGGATTGTCGCTTTCGGAATAAATGATTTCTTCTATCTTGGGCCAGTTCATCTGTCTGTAAAGCTTATTGGTCATATTTTTTCCCTTTCTGTTCTCTATATGATGTACTCGTCACGGCTCCAGATCATGCAGGAACAGACCGCTCCTGAGCTTGGGCTCAAACCATGTGGACTTCGGCGGCATCAGCCTGCCTGCATCTGCCACTGCAAAAAGCTCCCCTATGGA
>CAOKQK010000140.1 GCA_948470905.1 uncultured Lachnospiraceae bacterium
GCGTTTTTCCAGGCTCTGCAAAAGCTCTGCCAGCTTGTCCTCTTTCTCCGCCAGTACTTCCGAAGCCGACTTTGCCGCGCCTGCTTTCTCCTCCTGCTCCCGCTGCAGCCTGGCGGTCTCCCCGGCAAGCGCATCAATCATTTCACGTGTCAGCTCCCTGTCTTCCACAGAGAGCTGACACGGATGCGGGTGTTCGAGGGAACCGCACACCGGGCAGGGCTTTCCATCTCTCAGGCTCTCCCTGGCAAGGAAGCCCGCCTGCGCGTCAAGATATGCCGTCTGCTTTGCCACATATTCCGCATTTTTGCATCCATACTGCTCACGCGCCGCCGCATAATCCCGCTGCGCCGCAGACGCCTTTTTCTTCTGGCTCCTCACTTCCCCCTCTGCCTTTTTCGCAGAGCCCACATCCGCCGCGATCCCGTCCGCTTCCCCACTCTTAACCTTCCAGAGGGCAAGAAACTTGTCCGCATCCTTGAGCCGTTCAGACTGCGCTTTCCATTCCCGCTCCTGGTCTTCCAGCTCCTGCAGATTCTTTCCCGCCTGTTCTTTTGCTGCCTCAGCATTCTGAAGCTCCTTTTCTATCACCGCCGCATTCTTTTCTTCCAGACGGATCTTATCCAGAATATCCAGCGTCTTTTTTACCCGTTCAGATACCCTTGTAAAAATCTCCAGCTGTGCGTCCTGGGCAGCTTTTGCCTCGCTTTCCCCAAGGGCCGCAGCCTCACATGCCGCCTCCAGCCCGGGCAGTGCGTCCTGCTGTTCTTTTAACTTTCTCCCCATATCTGCGGCGGCGGCTTCGGCATCACAGTATCTCTGATACGCCCCCTGGATCTCGTAAGCGTCCCGGATCTGGGCGATCAGCCTCACTGTCCTCCCGATCTCCTCTTCCGCCGCGGCACATTCCTCCAAGTCTGACTGTGCCTTTTCCAGCTGTTGATATGATGTCAGCAGGCTCTGCGCGCCGGTGAAGGCATCCCGCTTCCCGTCCCGGCGCCTGGCAGTGTCCTCATATATTTTCCGGGCATCCTCCCGGGCGACATCCAGCTTGTCACAGAGAGCGCCTAATTCCCCCAGGAGCGTCTCCATATCCGCCACATTCAGCCTGTCGGAGGCAAGTATCCGCTCCTTTAACTGCCTCAGCGCCTCCGCTCCCTGGCAGCCGCATTCACCCTCCTGAGGCACGACAATATGGGAAACCTCGGTCTGGCACGCCGTGCGGATGCGGCTGATCTCAATTTTAAGCTGGTCCCCGCGGCTTTTCAGCTCCTCTGCTATCTTCTGAAACAGTTCTGTGTGAAAGAGCCTGCGGAAGATCTCCTTTTTGTCATCAGACCTTGCGCGGAGCAGCTCCATGAACTCTCCCTGGGCGATCATCGCCACCTGCATGAACTGCTCCTTTGTCAGCCCCACGATCTCCACAAGCTTCTTGTCGGTTTCCCTGGGCGGATACTCCGTGCCGTCCGGCATTATGAGAGACACGCTGCCGCTCTCCTCTCTGACTCCGCTTCCCCTCTTTAAGGGCCGCACATGCCTGGGCACTCGCCTGACAACATAATTCTCTGTATCCTCCCCTTTTTTCTCCGAAAAGACAAGCTCCACAAAGGGCTTCACATCATAATCCACAAACTGGCTCTGTAGCTCCGCCCCATCCTTTTTGTTGGCGCCGGAGCTGGCCTCGCCATATAGCGCAAAGACAATGGCATCAAAGATCGTGGTCTTGCCGGCGCCGGTATCGCCGGTGATCAGGAACAGATTCTGACCGGGTTTTGTAAAATCAATGGGCTCGGCTTTCCTGCCATAGGAGCCAAACGCCTGCATTGTCAGTCTAAGTGGTTTCATTACCGCACCTCCCGAACCGTGTTGATCACATCACGAAGAAGCTCCTGCTCCGCATCCTCCAGATCTCCCAGAAAAGAGCAGCATAGAGCAAAGGGATCAAGATCCGCTTCCGTTATGATATTTCTGCTGTAATCAGCCTTTTTCCATGTCTCCCTGCGGATTTCCAGCAGATTGGGGAATTCGCTCCTGATCCGCTCCTGCATGTCCACCACATCCAGATCCTCCCGGTCTGTCAGGATGATGGTCACATAGTCATTACAGCCCTGCTTTAACACTTCCTTCAGGCTGTCCTTGATGACACGCACCTGACGGAGGGGCTTCAGGGGCAGCACCGTGGTCTTCAGGCTGCCTTTCCCGGACATTTCCACCATGATGATCCCCTTTTGCTGCCCCGCCTCACTGACAGAGCATGCAAGCGGTGTGCCGCAATAACGGTACGCCTCGCTGCCGACCTTCATTGGCTTATGGATATGCCCCAGCGCCGCATAATCGAACCAGTCCAGGGCGTCCGCCCTGACCTGGTCAATATTGCCCACCGTGCGGATCTCGGAATCCATGCGCTCAATCCCGTCAGGACTGCTTCCCGTCGGCAGGTAAAACTGATGGCTCACAAGAACATTTCTCTCCAGACAGTTTATGTTTTCCCGCCTGATCAGACTGTGGACCGTGTCATTGTAAGAGAGGCTGTTTCCTTCCCCGTCTGTGCCGACAATCTGCCTGACCATGGACGGCCGGACAAAGGGGAGCAGGTAGAAGTTCACATTTCCGAAGGAGTCCTCCAGCGTGACCTTCTCAATATATTCCTCCGGGCTCACGGGAGGAATGCCGATCATATGTATCTTCTGTCTGGACAACAGGCTGCGGAACACATTGACCCGGGGGGCACTGTCATGATTGCCGCTGATCATCATGATCTCTCCGTCCGGGACTGCCCCCACAAGCTCACACAGAAAGCGGTCAAACACCTGGACCGCCTCCGCGGAAGGTACTGCCTTGTCATAGATATCCCCGGCTATCACCACCGCATCCGGCTGTTCTTTCGCAGCCTTTTCAACCACCTGTCTCAAAATATAAGCCTGATCCTCCAGCAGATCGCGATTGAATAATTTCAGCCCTATGTGCAGGTCGGACAAGTGAAAAAATTTCATAATTCCTCTCCTTTTATCCAAATAGCCCCTCAGCTCTGTATCATCTTCATCTGATAAAAGACGCCCCTTCGCTCCATCAATTCCTCATATGTACCGCATTCCACGCAGTTTCCATTGGCAATGACCGCTATCCTGTCCGCATTCCTGATGGTGGAGAGCCTGTGCGCCACGACGAACATGGTCCTGCCCTTGGCAAGGTTGTTCACTGCCTCCTGTATCAGCTTCTCCGATATGCTGTCCAGGGCGGATGTGGCTTCGTCCAGCACAATAACCCTCGGGTTGCGGATCAGCGCCCGGGCAATGGCAATGCGCTGCCTCTGCCCGCCTGAGAGCTTGCCCCCATGCTCCCCCACCGGGGTGTCCAGCCCCTGTGGCAGTGCCGCCGCCATCTCCGTCAGGTTGGCGGCTTTCACTGCTTCCTCCAGCTCCCTGTCCGTCACGTTCTCACAGCCGTATGTAATATTCTCCCGGATGGTCCCGGAAAAGAGGATCGTGGTCTGGGGCACCACGGACAGGTATCTGCGGTAGGTGCGCAGGTCGATCTCCCTCATGTCTCTGCCGTCCAGTAGCACGGCGCCTTCACCTGCCATATGAAAGCCTGTTACCATGTTCAATATGGTGGACTTTCCGGCTCCTGATTCCCCCACAAGGGCTATTGTCTCTCCCTTCTCCACATGGAGGTTCAAATGGTCCAGCACCTTGTTCTGACTGTCCTTATAGTGAAAGCCCACGTCCGCAAAGTCGAACACACCCTCCACGGCTGCTAGCTTCTCCTTGCCCTCATTTTCTTCCACATCCTCGGACAGCAGGACCTCCCCGATGGAGTTCACCGATTCGATGCCCTTGGTTATGGTGGGAAGCAGCGTCACAATCGCCGACACCTGATTTACCACCGTGGCAAAATAACTTTGATACAGCGTGATATCCCCTGCCTGGATACTTCCCCCCAGGGCAAGGTATCCCGTAAAGGCAAGGCAGACCACCTGAAAGATCTGGAAAACTGCCCATCCCACCGACCCGAACAACGCCTGTATCACATCCAGCCTGTAGCCCTTCTCCGCCACCGCCAGCAGCTGCGCGCTCATTTTCTCCGCCTCTATGTCCTCCAGGGCATGGGCCCTTGTGACCGGAACCAGCTCCACCATCTCCATGACCCTGGCGGAGGTCTCCTCCATCTCCTGACGAAACTCCATGTTCCTCTGGCGCATGATATTCCTGAATGCCACCATGGTGACTGCCGCCACAGGCGCGGCAAACACAAAAAAGAGCAGAACCGAACTGCTCTTGGAACCCGTGACCACAAGAGCTATCCCCACATTCAGCACAATATTTAAAATGCTGATAAACATCTGGGTGGACAGAGTCTCCACGGCTTCCACATCCCGCATGATCTTGGACTGCAGCCGCCCGGACTGAGTCTCCACATGATAGGCGATAGACAGCTGCTGGAACTTGCGTATCAGCGCCTTTCTCAAGCCCGTCTCCACATAGCGTGTCGCCAGGCTTTTATAAGCGGAATAAAGATAATTCATGGGAACATTGATCAGGATCAGAACGCCCTCCAGACAGGCGTAAAAGATAATATTGCGCACAGTGTCCGGATTGCCCTCCGTCACATCATTGATGATATTCGCTGTCACGATGGGCAGCACCCAGACACAGGCGTGCTTGATGAAAAAGCACAAAACCGCCGTTATGAATTTATGATAATTTCCCTTATAAAGGGAGAATAGAATTTTCAGAGGATGCCCCTGATACCTGCGGTAGCTTTCTATAAACCAGCTCTCTGCGTCGATGGCGCGCCGGGGAGCCGTCTTCTGTTCAAAATTTTTCATTCTGCTGCAACCCATCCCAAGACCGATGTCACCAATTGTGCCCGGACTCTGTTCACTAATTCCTGACCCTAATATCCATACTGTCAGGAGCATCTATGTTCCATTGGCGTGCCCACTTCCTCTGCCGTCAAACACAAGACCATCTCCCTGTAAAGCTTTCAAATCAATCTTACTACAAAATACCCGGATTGTCATTTAAATTTTTGCTGTCGCCATAACAAAAGTCCCGCAAAATGGCACATAAACAACCAGTTTGCGGGACGCAGTCATTCCGGAAATTCACCGGGCGTTCAGGTACTTTTCCACCGCTCTCACCCGGGACTCCCCCCGGCTGTCCCGGGTAATCTCCTTCAGGGCTCTGGACCTGCCCTCTCTGCGGGTGCGAAGATGGACAGCTGTCGCAACTACAAAGCTGACCAGCAGAAAAGCATAAAAGCTGATGCCTCTGGATACCAGCATTGCCGGCGTTACCAGCTCCGCGCCAAAAACTGCCGCAAAAGCCTTCACAAAGCCGCTCTCTGCGGCTCCAACAGCCCCCGGCAGAGGCAGGTTGCACACTGCCAGCGTCAGCAGCGCCTGAAGCCCTGCCATCTGTATCCAGCCCGTTCCATGGAGCCCAAACGCAAGATATGCCGTCCACGGCACGGAAAACAGCAGTCCCTGCTGTACCAGGCACAGCAAAAGCACCTTCACCGCCAGACCGGGATTGCGTTTGACGCATTGCGCTCCTGAGCTGTACTCCTGCAGCAGCTTTTCCACTTTTGTCTCGGCCGCCTCCAGGTCGCGCAGAATGCCCATCCGGGCGGACAGCCCAAGCACTGCCCTGCATACCTTCCTGACCGGTCCCGGCAGAAACATAAAACACGCAATTCCCAGCGTAAGCAGCAGCAGCATAACCGCCCCATAGAGCAGCAGAATCCCCAAGCCGTCGTCTGCCGCTGCCCGGACCGTGGGGAGAAACAGCCATGCCCCGGCGCCCCAGAGCAGCGCCGCCACCTGGTAGCAGGAAGCGATCAGCATCATATTCAGAGCGCCATGCGCCACCGGGATCCCGTCCCTGTTCATATAATAAATCTGCGCCGGCTGCCCTCCCGTTGCGGAGGGAGTGATGGAGCTGACATAGAATCCTACAAAGGAATAGCCCAGACAATGGCTCCAGGGGACCCGATGCCCCAGACGCCGCAGTATCTGCCATGTACACAGCGCCTCACATCCCACATACCCAAACATCATTGCCAGCCCCGGCAGAAGGAGCCAGGGATTCAGACGTCTTAGATTTGCCCACAGAATGCTGACAGGCTGCCCCTTCAGCAATATCCCGCCCGTCACTGCCGCAAGCACCACCAAAAGTAATATTCCCAGTCTGTTTTTCTTTCCCTGCATCACGCCATCTCCTATTCCAGTGCCGCATCTTCACTTCTACGCCCCACTTGGCTGGAAGAAAATTCAGCCGCTTCCGTGTCTTTATTTCCTTCCGGGGGCGTCTTACGTTACGATGCTGCTTATTCCAGTACC
>CAOKQK010000141.1 GCA_948470905.1 uncultured Lachnospiraceae bacterium
AGCTCAATGTCAAGGTAGACGCATTCAGTGCATCTGCAAAAGAAAAGATTGAGGCGCTTGGTGGAACAGCAGAGGTGATGTAATGCTTACAACCCTGAAAAACGCATTCAAAATAAAGGATCTCAGAAACAAGATATTTTTTACTTTTCTCATGCTTGTTGTGATCCGTATTGGGTCACAGCTGCCTGTGCCGGGAATAGACGGTGAATATTTTAAAAGCTGGTTTGCCGCTCAGTCCAGTGGTACATTTGACTTTTTTGATGCGATTACTGGTGGTTCCTTTTTGAATGGGTCAATTTTGGCATTGAACATCAACCCTTATATCACGTCTTCCATTATCATGCAGCTGCTCACGATTGCAATTCCCAAACTGGAGGAAATGCAGCGTGACGGCGAGGACGGAAGAAAGAAGATGACTGCCATTACCAGATATGTGACCGTGGCACTGGCGTTGATCCAGGCGTCTGCAATGTCCATTGGATTTGGCAGGCAGGGGCTTCTGCGGGATTACAACGCATTAAATGTCATCTGTGCGATTGCTACGCTTACCGCGGGCAGTGCATTCATGATGTGGATTGGCGAGCGGATCACGGAGAAGGGGATCGGAAACGGTATCTCCATTGTCCTGGTGATCAATATCATTTCCAGGCTGCCGGAGGATCTGTCCAACCTGTTTGCGCAGTTTGTATTTGGGAAAGCGCCTGCGACAGCAGTCCTTGCAGCGGTGATCATCTTTGCGGTGATTATCGCCATGGTAGTGCTGGTAATCATATTGAATGATGGTGTCCGCCGAATCCCGGTACAATATGCAAATAAGGTGCAGGGAAGAAAGATGGTAGGCGGGCAGACTTCAAACATTCCCTTAAAAATCAATACTGCAGGCGTTATCCCTGTTATTTTCGCACAATCCCTGCTGCAGATGCCAATACTGATTTCCACTTTTGTGGGATATAATGGCACCGGCGTGTGGAGCGAAATCCTGCGATATTTGAATTCCTCTTACTGGTGCAGGCCGGGACAGTGGAAGTATTCCATCGGATTGCTGGTATATATTGTATTGATTGTTTTCTTTGCGTATTTCTATACGTCCATTACCTTTAATCCTCTGATGGTTGCCGACAATATGAAGAAACAGGGCGGCTTTATTCCCGGTATCAGGCCCGGTAAGCCTACCAGTGATTACCTGAATAAGGTACTGAACTATATTGTGCTGATCGGTGCCGTAGGGCTGACGATCATTGCAATCATTCCCTACTTTTTCAGCGGCATATTTAATGCAAGTGTGTCCTTTGGCGGTACAAGCCTGATCATTATCGTGAGCGTTGTGCTGGAGACGATGAAGCAGGTGGAATCACAGATGCTTGTGCGCAATTACAAGGGTTTTCTGGAGCGCTGAGCCAAAATAATAATAGAGTAGAGGAAAGCCGTTTCCCCTATTCATCGCGTGGTCCGCATGCTGTTCATGTAGCATGCGGGCTTGTGCATACATAAAAAGACGGGTAGGAAAAAGAAAATCCTGCCCGTCTTTTTGGCTGCTTTACATTATCTTATTGTTTCCTGAACTTATTTCAGTTCTATGTTCGTCGGATTTTTTGCCTGTTGTGGCTGCACCGTTTCTTCCGCGCGATATTCACAGAGCGCATTTTCCAGCGTCAGGGTATCCAAAAGCTCCCGACCGCCCTGGACTCTGCGGTAAAGCTGTATGGTGCCGATACCCGAGGCGCCTGCCCAGAGAGGAAAGCGGGACAGCAGGCCATCAGGATTTTCGTATTTCAGGAACATCAGCTGTGCTTTTGAGCAGCTGCCGGAAACCTTAACTACAGAGCTTTTGTTTTGCGCCAGGATATGCCAGATAAGCCTTTTGTTGGTTTCCTTTACATCCCATTTGCAGTGGTTAAATTCAAAATCCTCACCCATATAGGTCAGCTGCAGCATCAGCTTTTTGTGCAGGGGAAACCACAGGAACCGCGGATGACAGCCGTTCACGGCGATTGCGGAATGGCGCAGTGTGCGCCCGGCCTTTTCGCTGGTGAGGTGACAACAGGCAAGCTGCAGCCAGGGATTGTTATAGCTGCGGCCCCAGTGCTTGTCCGCATAACCATAGCTGTCTTCGGGATTTATGAGATAAATATCCTCGTCCAAAACCACGGTGCCCTTGAAAAAGCTGCGGATACCCTCTCCATGCCAGAAGCTGTCAAGAGCATTCAAAAACTGCATGAAACGCCCGCCATAAACGCCTGTGTGGCAGGAGACAGCCTTGCTGACCTCCAGATCCCATTCCATGTAGCCTGCATCTGTCATAAAAGAACGATGGTTTGCCTCCGCAGGGCTCACATCCACAACGCCTTTAATCCTGTCTTCGCTGTAAAAGCAATCCTCAACCTGCATCGCAAGCGGGCATTTGGTAGTCTTCAGAGAGGAGATGGGGTAGAAAGCATGAAGCTGCCTGCCAGGCTCATCTTCCCCGCTGGGAAAGATCCCGGCCTTGACCATCACGTACGAAGGCTTCATTCCCCTTTTTTTGTAATAGGGATGCTGGCCCAGGATGGGAAGCTCTCCGCCCAGCCCGGGATTGATAATGAAGAATTCCACAAAAAAGGTGCGGACAGCTCCTGTTTCCACGTGAGTTCCCGAGAAAGAGTGCCACCAGCGCATATACCCCTTTTTGGTCAGGGAACCCCACAGCATATTTGAATTTCTTTTTAGATCAGATTGATTCATCCGTATTCTCTCTGTATTTTCATCCTGGTCCGGCGTTAGCTTCCGGACCGTTTTCCTTTACAATATTTCGTAGTATCGAAACTTATTATACCACTATATATTGAAAACGACAAGAATGCAGGAGGAATTTTTTACAGTTTTTAAAATTTTGATACAGCTCACCGGGCATTTTGAAAGGCAGTATGTGACGGACGCTTAAGCTAAATGAGGTGTAAAATGGAAATGCCTGAATTGATGTCTTCAGCGGTATAAAAGTATTTATGGACGGATGAAAAAAGATATGATAAAATTACTAAAAGTAAATAATTTCCTGTTGGTTGGCGGAGGATGTTCCTCCCGTCGCCTGGGGGAATAAATGAATCTTAGAGCGTGTTTGAAAAATGTTTTCTGCCAGATGTGCGTCACAGTTTGTGGGAGATTAAATTATCTTACAGATAATTTGCCGAATGAGAGGCGCATAGCGGGCTATGGCTATGTTACCTGAATTTGGCGAAATATAACGCAAAATGGGGCGTGCAAATGGCAGGAATGATTTTTCAAACATGCTCCGGCAAAAGGAAGGATACAGACAGGTGAAACAGGAGAATTACAGCAAACCATTGGATTTGAAAAAAGTAGTTATCACGGACGGGTTCTGGGGCAGGGAACAGGAGCTGGTGCGGACGGAGGTGATTCCCTATCAGTGGGAGGCGCTGAACGACAGGGTGCCCGGTGCGGCGCACAGTTACTGTATGCGCAATTTCAGGGTGGCGGGAAGGCTGATGCGGGAAAAGAGGGAGCAGGGAGCAGGCTTTATGGCGCCTGCCTATACTTTCCGGGGCTTTGAGGCTCTACCGGAGGATCCAGAGCATCCGGACCCTGATAAATTCTATGGTTTTGTGTTCCAGGACAGTGACTTTGCCAAGTGGATCGAGGCAGTGGGATATTCCCTGACCAACCATCCCGATGGGGAGCTGGAGAAAACCGCCGACGAGGCGATTGACATTGTCTGTGCGGCACAGGCGGAGAACGGCTATCTTGACACATATTATATCATCAACGGCATGGACCGCATTTTTACCAACCTGCGCGACCATCACGAGCTGTACTGTTTTGGGCATTTGGTAGAAGGGGCTGTGTCCTATTACCAGGCTACTGGCAAGGACAAGCTGCTGAAGGCGGCAGAACGTTACGCGGACTTTATCTGCAGCCGTTTTGGCTATGAGGAGGGAAAGTGCAAGGGCTATCCCGGACATGAGATTGCCGAGATGGCGCTGGCGCGGCTTTATGAGCTTACCGGGGAGGAACGCTACCTGGAGCTGGGGCGTTTCTTCCTGGAAATGCGCGGCACAAGACCTTATTACTTTGATATGGAAGACAAAGAACGGGCGGAGCATGAGGGCAGGGTCTGGAAAGCGCCTGACGGGGAGTCTGAGCAGCCAGTAGAAGGATCAGCAGCCGACAGCCTTGAAGAATCTCCTCGAAACCTTCGTTTTCATTACCATCAGGCACACCAGCCTGTGAGAGAGCAGACGGAGGCTGTGGGCCATGCGGTGCGGGCAGTATACCTTTACAGCGGTATGGCTGATATGGCAAGGCTCACAGGAGACGAGGCGATGTTTGCCGCATGTGAAAGGCTCTGGAACAGTATCGTAAACGAAAAACTGTATATCACCGGAGGGATCGGCGGCACTCATATCGGGGAAGCGTTCTCCTATCCCTATGACCTGCCTGGGGATACGGCATATTCAGAGACCTGCGCCGCCATCGGGCTTGCCTTTTTTGCCAGAAGGATGCTGGAAATACAGGCGGACAGCCGCTACGGCGACGTGATGGAACAGGCGCTTTACAACACGGTGCTGGCGGGAATGTCGCTGGATGGAAGGAGCTTTTTCTATGTAAATCCGCTGGAAGTGGTGCCGGAGGCGTGCAGACGGGACGAAAGAAAACAGCATGTAAAAAGTGTGCGCCAGAAGTGGTTCGGCTGCGCCTGCTGTCCGCCCAATATCGCCCGGATCGTCAGCTCCATCGGCGCCTATGTGTATACGGCGGGACAGGAAACACTGTACACCCACCTGTACGTGGGGAGCAGGGCGGGCTTCTGCCTGA
This sequence comes from uncultured Lachnospiraceae bacterium, assembly GCA_948470905.1. GTDB lineage: Bacteria > Bacillota > Clostridia > Lachnospirales > Lachnospiraceae > Acetatifactor. The sequence goes on from CAOKQK010000141.1 coordinate 4,810, forward strand.
ATGGCACAGAGGTGGAAATGCAGCTGGAAAGCGGTTTCCCGTGGGAAGGAAAGGGAAAAGCGACCCTGCATATGACAGGGACGGCACAGGGCACCTTGGCCTTTCGCGTGCCCGGCTGGTGCAGGAATATGACAGTGGAAGTCAGAGAGCCTGTTTGGGAGGGACGGACGGTGGCAGGCTGCCACATCATAAGAAGGGCTGACGGGGAGGAGGCGGAGATCGCCAGCTTCGGAACCCCTATAGATGCGGCGGCACTTCTGGGATCAGAGAGCAGAGAAGCGCCGCGCAGGATGTCTCTGCGCATGGAAAAAGGCTATCTGTACCTGACCGGTGAATGGAAGGACAGGGACGAGATATACATAGACATATCCATGGAGGTGCGCTGCGTCACAGCAAACACAAAGGTCCGGGAGGACATAGGCAGGGCAGCTTTCCTGCGCGGACCAATCTGCTACTGCATGGAGGAAGCGGACAACGGGAAAGACCTGCATCTGCTCAGGGCGGATATGCAGAAGGCGGCACAGGGAGAAAAGCCGCAGCCGGGAGAGGTGCAGCCGACTTTCCCGGGAATACAGGTAACGGTCAGCCATGAGCTGGGGCATGAGATAAGAGTGCTGAGGGTGCCGGGATACAGACAGGAGCCTTCGGGGGAGAAGGATGGGCTTTACAGCCCATACGCTCTCGTCCGGGAGAGTGAGACGATACTTACCCTTGTGCCCTACTACATATGGAACAACCGCGGCGAGGGTGAGATGAGCGTCTGGGTGAGAAGCTATGATTCAAAATAGCGGATCAGTTCTTCTTCCCGCCCTTCTATGCCCTCGTTGTACCGGAAGTGAAGATAATCCCGCTGAACAGGTGTTGGCCCAATATATCTTTTTTATGAGACATTTTTTCGCCGGATCCATATAGGTGCCGCAGTATATCCGCTGCTGTTGGAAAATCGGTTCCCGATATTTTCTCATAAATGACAAATGCCTGTATCAGGTATTCCAGCGCCTGTTCCTCATGGATTGGCATGCATCCGAGAAGCTTAACTTCTCTGGGTCTTGGCGAATGCCGCCAGGAGTTACGTATCAAGGCGGTTCAGAGAATCACATCCTGCCTTGCAGCACTGCAAAATCAATACCCCGTTGCTTGTCCTGCTACAGGCAACGGGGTTGTTGAATTTGATTCCTTAGTCAGTTTTATGAGATCTGCGGAAGCCCCAATAAGCTGAAAGCTTATTTTTTCAGGCATTCCATGTCCATAAAATAAGGTTGAAATATTTATTGTTGCAACATTCTTCATTGCAGCAGGTGTTGCGGGACAGGTTATATTTCCTGCCGCGAGGTACTTCCGCTGAATATGGTGCAATCCCATCTTTCGTCATTGAATATTCGTTATCGTGATACTCTTTTTGTTCCCTGTGCTTCTGTTCCATTTGTGTTCTCTCCTTTCGCTACATTATTAAATAGCATTATATGACTTTTTAACTGTAAAAATGACAATCTTTACAAGTTCTATTT
>CAOKQK010000142.1 GCA_948470905.1 uncultured Lachnospiraceae bacterium
AAGCCAGGGCTAATGTTATAAATTTTTCGGGACATTTTCAAAAATGCTTGACACAGTTTTTTTAAATTTTTCCAAAATTTTTACCCGCCCCTTTTTAACAGACTTTTCCCGCCCTCTGCCCGGGCGTTTGAAATCATTCAAAGGCTACAGCTTTCCGATGATTTCGTCATACAGATCCAGCCCAAAGCTGGTCAGCTCGGGCGCGTGCTGGATCATCTTAAAGGTGCGCTTCCCGCCTTCCAGCCTCTCGGCACAGAAGAACACCACCTCACTTTCCTCTTTCTGCGACTCCTCATACATCCTCTGCGCAAAGGATAACAGGTGAGTCACAGTCAGTATCTTTACTCCCGCCTCATTCAATGCCCTGATGATATCGTAGGCAATGACAGATCCTTCCTTCTCGGTAGTGGAGGCAAAGGACTCATTCAGCAGCACCAGGGAATCCCTGCCCAGGTTATCCACGATCTGGCTCATACGGGACAGCTCCTCGTCCAGCCTCCCACTGTTCATCTCGCTGTCCTCACGCCGGGTAAAATGGGTAAAGAAAGAAGGATAGATGCCGCTACGATACTCCTGCGCGGCGACCTGGAGGCCACACTGCATCATGATCTGGGCAATGCCAATGCTCCTTAAAAAGGTTGACTTCCCTCCCTGGTTCGCTCCGGTGACAATAAGAAGCATTTTCTTTTTCATATCGCAGGTATTGCCCACGGGGCTGACCCTCTGCTCCACCGCCATGACAAACTCCTGAAGTTCTCGAAAGCTTAATTCATCCTGTACACCCACCACAGGAAAACAGCTCTCCAGCCCAAACCGTTCCATATAATGCTTCAAATTGACAGCGCCCCTGTAAAAAGCCGCCTGAAGATGCAGCTGGTCAAAGAAGCTGTTGAATGCCAGGTTAAAGGGCGTGCAGCAGGAAAGCACATACTGCACCACCTGCTGTTCCATATAATCCGCCCCCTGGGCCAGCGCAATATCCTTCTGTACGGACACGGAATCCGTGGTGAGGGAACTCCAGTAATCCTGCATGCGCCAGATCGTCCCACTGGGGTCCATACGCCATCTCATCTCTGTGGAAAGCTCCTCCAGCGTAAAGCCGTCCAGCTTCATGCCGTCTCCAATCCCACAGCCCATCACGATCCGGGGTTTATGCACTTTTCTTCCGCTGATATTGTCATTGTGCTCTTTCTCATTGGCATAGAAAGCTACATTGTCCAGAATCTGCCTCAGATTCCTCTCCATGTCCGCAGAAAATTCCTCCTCCAGCCTTTTTTTCAGCCCGGCAAACCCTTCCGAATGCAGGGAATGCTTCCCCAGAATCTCCTTCAGGCTTCCAAGGCTGTCCACAAACAGCTGAAGCAGATGGATCTCTGTGACAAGGTTCCTGGCGGAGCTGCGGTCTCCCCCCGTGGTACTGACACGCCGCCCCAGCTTATCCCACTTCTGCAGCGTTTTGGCGGACAGCTCATACACTTCACCTATAAGCGCCTCATCCTCAAAACAGTCCCGCAAAACATCCTGGCGGTAGCAGATCTCCTCCTCTGTGGCCAGCGGGACCATCATCACCTGTTTCATGGTGTCCAAAATGAAGGTATCCGCCTCCTGAACCAGCTTCACCCTGCCGTCTTCCTGTTCCATATCTTTCGCTGCAGCAGTAAAAAGCGTGTTCAGCCCCAAATCCTGCACAATGCTTTTGTAATCATAATAACGTCCGGTATTTACCCATTCTCTTTGCCGGTAGAGCAGAAATGCCTTCATGCCGAAATTCACCCCAGCCTTTCCTTGAGCTGTTCATAAGTCAGCCCGTACTTATTTACCTGATTCACAGCACTTGCCGATTCTGCCGCCGCACTCCTGGCAATCCGAAAGCTCTGCCTGCCGTGCTCATCCAGCATGGCACGAAGGCTGACAATGCCTTCGCCATCCTCAGCCAGCTCCTTTAAATGAGTGACATAAATGCCCCTGCACTGCCCTGCGGCAAAGTGCTCCAGCACACGCCTGCCCATAATACAGGCATCATAGTTTGCCGCCGTGGTGAACAGCTCATTGATCACCACAAAGGAATCCCGGCTGGAAGCCGCCATCATGGGGCTTAAGCGGACCAGTTCTTCCTTCAGCTTGCCCCGCCCGGTCTCCACACTCTCCTCTACGGAGAAATGGGTGAGTATCCCGCTGAAATAATGTACATTAGCCCCAGCTGCCGGCACGTCCAGCCCCATCTTGGCAAAATAAACCAGCTGCCCAAGGCTTCTGGCAAAGGTGGTTTTTCCTCCCTGATTGGGACCTGTCAGCACAAAGAAACGCTCACCCTCACGATATTCCATATCATTTGACACAGTTTCCCTCTGCTCCCGCGTATTGACACAGGCAAGCGCCAGATCGTAAAGCCCCCTGGCATACATCCTCTCATCCCCCGCAGTACCCGGCGCGCAAAAAACACAGCCCGCCTCCTGCATCTTCCTCTCAAACCTGCAAAATGACAGATAATATCGGATCTCGGACACAAACCTGAGAATCGTCTCATCTGCATACTCCCTGTATCTCCCGGCAAAATCCGCCATGGCCTGAAACAGCTTTGAATGCTGCTTCTGCACGAACTTCATGATCTCCATCTCCAGATCAGACAGATTCGCCGATACCCCAAAAGGGCTTCCCAGCTGTCTTGAAACTTCAGGAAAGCATTGCTTCAAGAAGCCGTCATAACTCCCCTGGACTGTCCCGTCTGCAACACTGATCCTACCGTTTTCATAGGTCAGAATCAGATGTATGGCATCCAGCCCTTCCTTTATGTCACAGGCAGCCTTCATAAGCTTCCGGAAATCTTCCAACGCCAGATATTCTTTTAAATATTTTTGAAATCCCCGCAGCCCCCCTGATCTCAGCGTGCAGTCCGACAATTCCCTGTCCAAGGCTGCAAGCGCATCACAATAATGCTTAACCTCGGCAATGTGCCATGCCATCTTCTGCAGCCTGACTGGCTGAACCCTGGCATTCAGCTTCTTTTTCTGTTCAATTGCCTCCTGTCTTGCCCGCATTCTCTCCACGAAGGCGCAGAGGGCGTTATAGACCTCCCCCTGCCTCACATCCGAATAAACTGCCCGCCTGTAATCCTCCCCGGCCTTATCCACCGGAAAATAGGAATAAAAAGACGATACATCCTCCTCCCACTCCCGACAGATCTGCTCAATGACACGGCTCAGATTCAGATCCTGAAAAAAAGCCCCCCGCGGCTGCTCCCTGTCAGGATTATCCTTCAAATCCAAAATACTTTTAAATTCCATGTCCGTCTCCACGCTGCCTGCAATTGTGCCGGCTCCGCTCTCTGCTACGCCAGCTTTGCCTTAAAACTTTCCATCGCACCCTCCAGGACATTCATCCGGACGTGAAGCAGCTCATTAGGTCCTGCATATTTCTCCGCCACAAGCAGCCGCTCGTACAAAAAGAAATGCCCCTCTGCCACCTGCTGCACGCTTCTGTCCGTCACATTTTCGATATGTAACTCAAGACTGCCCACGCGGCTCTCCAACCGTAATACGCTCTGCTTCAGGTGTTCAACCTCCTGCTCCAGTGCGCCCACTCTCTTTGCCAGCCTGCACACAACTTCTTCCAGGCTGTCCACCCTCGCTTCCAGACGGCTGACCTTTTCTTCCAGGATATCTATCCTCTTCTCCAGACGGTCCACCTTTTCTTCCAGACGATCCATCCTTTCTTCCAAACGGTCCATCCTTTCTTCCAGACGATCCATCCTTTCTTCCAGACGATCCATCCTTTCTTCCAGACGATCCATCCTTTCTTCCAGACGATCCATCCTTTCCTCCAGACGGTCCATCCTTTCTTCCATCCTGATCTCCAGTCTGTCAACCTTTTCCCCTACAAGCTGTATCGCCTGTAAAATCACCTTTACATCTTCCATAGAAATTCCCCTTTCTTCTCATCAAAAAGTATAGCATGACCCAAACAGCGTGTAAACCCTATCCAATTATCAAAGGACAATATTAATTTCAGCGTTTTTCCATTTGCATTTTAATTTCAGCGTTTTTTGGCAGTCAGATTCCCACGAATGATATCCAGAATATTGAATGACAGACTCGCAGCATATCGCGTCTCATTGCCGTGGCTTATACTGATAATAATATTTCGTTTCTCTTTTGTCAAGCTTTATTTTTTTCTGGGAGTAATATGCCAAAGCCTGCAAGTTCCCTGTTAATTTAAGTTCTGTCTCTCCTCTCCTACGCCTTCCAGAGGCGTCTGCGCCCCAAGACAAAAAGCACCCCGCAATGGCTGTTATCCACTGCGGGGCTGCGGTCACTTCCTTCCGCCGGCGTGTCTGCCGACCCTATGCATACCATTTTGCCTGGGCGTCCCAGAGCCTTGCATACTCGCCTCCGGCTCCCAGAAGCTCCTCATGTCTTCCGCATTCCTGCACGCGCCCGTCTTTCATCACAATGATCTTGTCCGCCGTGCGGCAGATGCCCACCCTGTGGGATATGATAACGGAGGTTTTGTCACTTATCATTTCAATGAATTGTGACAATATATCATATTCCACTAATGGGTCAAGGGCACTGGTGGGCTCGTCGAGGATAATGATATCGCTTTCCTTCCACAAGCCCCGGGCTATGGCTACCTTCTGCCACTCGCCGCCGGAGAGCTCCGTGCCGCCGAACTCCCTGCCCAGCTGTACATCCAGACCTCCTACCTTGCTTAAGAATTCATCCCCCGCCACTTTCTTAAGCAGATCTTCCATGGCCCCGGTATCCTCCATCCGGCTCAGATTGCCAATCCCCACGTTCTCCCGCAGGGTGAACTGATAATGTACAAAATCCTGCCCTACCATGGAGATGTGTGAGTAAAGGCTGCGGCGCTCCAATTCCTCTGTCTTCTGCCCGTCATAGCTGACACTGCCCTCACAGGGAAGATATGCCCCTGTAAGCAGCTTGGAAAAGGTGGTCTTGCCGGAACCGTTCTCCCCTACGATCACCACATGTTCCCCCTTATGGATTTCCAGGTTCAAGCCACGCAGGGCCTCCCTGTCGCTGCCGTTGTAGCGGAAATGGACGTTTTCCAATGATATCTTCTTCTCAAAGGGCTGATACTCCCGCGCACCGTTATCCTCTGTGGGGATCGTGAAGTAATCATAATAATCCTCCACAAAATGCCATTCATAAGCAAATTCAGCAGCAATAGAATAAATAATGTTCTGCAGATTTGACTGGAAATTTGCAAAAGACGTAAAACACGCGGCAAATCCGCTGATATGCATTCTGCCGGTCACACAGTAAAACAATGCAATGCTGTTATTCAGCACAAAAAAGAGGTTTTCTATGATAACGCCCGCAGAACTTTTTTTCATCACAGACAGCCCGTGCCTGCGCATCTCCTCCACCCTCTGCAGGTTCGTATCCTGCCACACCCGCATCAAATAATCTCCAAAGCCTATAACCCGCATTTCCTTCACGGAATTTTTATCAGAGAGCAGCCGCCACAGATAGTCAGCCTTCCTCTCAATGGTGCTCTGCCGCCTCCTGAACGCTGTCATGCTTTTCTCCACATGGATCTCTATCAAAAAGAACGGAATAACCCCCAGCAGCTCCGCTATCACAAAGACAGGCGAATACCTGCACACCACCAGGAAAGACCCCACGCAGACACCAATGCTTTCCACCAGGCCAAACATTGACCGGAGCAGCTGGAACTGGATCCCTCTGTTCTCCATCGTGGTCCGGGCCCGCTTAAATTTGTCCAAAACCTCAGGATTTTCAAGCATCTCCAGACAGATTTCTTTTGAGAAAGCAAACAGCATGTTTCCAAAGTACTTTTCCCCGTAGATACCGGCCACTGTAAACACCCTGCTGGCTGTATTATCGTAAGGCGAACCGCTGTATTGCGGTTTCCGGCTCCTGTATC
>CAOKQK010000143.1 GCA_948470905.1 uncultured Lachnospiraceae bacterium
TCCTGCACCTTAAACTCTATGATAATGGCATTAAGGGCAGGTATCCTTGGCTCCAGCATTACATCATAACGGCCAAATCCGCTTTCCCTGTTTGATGTGATGATATATCTGTCCGCCAGCTCCACCAGCATTCCCAGCACAAATCCATGGTAAAAGCGTTCCGGCTCCTCCCCTGAGGACCCGCTTCCCGTATCAAAATAACTGAACATTTCCAGGGTGACTTTATTCATATAAGTATTCATACCCTTTACATCATCCGATACCAACGACTGCAGGAACGCGTTATTAACCCTGCGGCATCTGCCAAACCAGCCCTCGATCATCTGCTCGAACATAGCCTGCACTTCCAGATTTGTCAGCCTCAGCTCAAACTCCGCTTTCCGGCGCAGGGCATTAAATTCATAATGCATGACTTTCAGATACCCGCTTGCGAGCAACAGGCTCCATACAGCCTCATCCCCCTGGTCTAACTGGCTGAATACAATCTGCTCATCCAGCACAGTATGGAAGGTCTCCCCCCTCAGCAGGCTTTCCATGATCATTTTGATCTCAGGGCTCCCTTCACGTATCAGCTTGCCTGCCAGGCTGTTACTGCTGGTATTAGCCCAGTAGATACCAATCGTTTTTTCGTCAAGGTAATTGATGATAGACCATGGATTGTAAATATCCGTCCTGCTTCCAAAAGTAAAACCGTCATACCACTCTTTTACCTGTTGCCTTCGGTCAGACATGCCATACTCTTCCAATGCATCAAACACTTCTTCTTCCGTAAAACCAAAACTGGTCGCATACTTATCTGAAGTAGCCGTTACTACCTTTAAATTATTTAAATCCGAAAAAAGGGACTCCTTACTAATTCTGGTGATGCCTGTCATTATAGCGCACTCCAGAAAGGGATTCGTCTTAAATGCAGCATTAAACATGCTCCTGATAAATGCCACCATCTCTGTCCAATATCCGTTGGCGTACGCCTCCTGCATGGGAGTATCATACTCATCCAGGAGGATGATCACCTTTTTTCCATAATACCGGGACAGATAGGACGAAAGCTGGTTCAGGGCAAGCGTGGCATCCACATCATCCATGTTGACCGTTTTTCTGCGGAAATTTTCTTTTTCCTCCTGCAGCCCGCCCTCTTTCAGCAGAAACGCGTGCCTGGAATATTCATCCGCGATCAGCTGGCAGATCTTCCTGCGTGCGGTCCCATACTCCGTTTCCTTCACATTGGCAAAACTCAAAAAAAGAACCGGATATGTCCCCTGCAGTTCACGGTATTTTTCTTCCTTCCATATGGAAAGCCCCTCAAACAGGTCCGCCCGGCCGGCATATTTGACAGAAAAGAATTTTTCCAGCATACTCATGTTCAACGTCTTGCCAAAACGCCTCGGGCGTGTGATCAGGGTCACGCTGTCCCCGCTTTCCCACCACTCCCGTATAAAATCTGTCTTATCAATATAAAACAAATCCTTTTGGCGCACCACCTCAAAATCCTGATGTCCAATGCCAATTGTCCTTGCCATAATTTTGCTCCTTCCTCCTCACTCCGCCCTGCGGTAAATCACTGCCTCCCAGTCACTCTCCCCGCTCCGCTCCGTCATCTGCCGGTACACCCTGTCACGCAGCTCCTGCTGCCTTGCCTTGGGCTTCAGGCCCTCATCCGGATAAAAAGGGCCGTCTATATAGGTAATGATATTCACCCTGTTCCCGCTCTTTCCCCTGTGGTGGTAAGTATTGGTCATGCAGAATACCGGACAGTTTAATTTCACGGGATACTGAAAGGAAACCGCAGCAAACGGGCGGATATGGGTGTAATAAGGCCAGATATGCGCCTCCGGATATATGGTAACGGAATACTTTTTCCGTATCTTCTCCTCCACAGCCCTCACAAAATTCTTCATCCCCCCAAGGTCGCAGGGAATGGGCAGGGCGCCGCACAGCTCCACAAAATTGTGCAGGCCCGGCATGGAGACATTGTTGGGATGCACAATGAAAAAATTGCGTTTGGGATAATTTGCCACACTGGGGATAAAAGTGTCGGCAAAAGGCTGCGTATGGTTGCCGTAAATAAAATAGCCTGTGTTTTTACACTCCGCCAGCTTTTCTTTTCCCACATACTTTAAGTGAAATTTACATTTTAAGTAGAGCACCTTCACAGGCATGGTCAGGATATTCTGTACCACCAGGGAACAGAAATCCCAAATCCTGCCGCGAAAATACTTATATTCCCTGTCGATCACCCTGGGCGTGATCTGTGCCGTGGAAAATTCGTCGTTAAGCTCATCCTTATAATATACTACCTTTTTCTCTTTCATGATCTTTCCTTTTATGAGCTTTCTGCAGGCTGTATCCGGGATGACAGCTCTTTCCGGTTCCATCGTCCTCACAGTGACATTGCTGCCCCTGCCCTGCGCATCACCCCTCCGTGGTATAGGTCAGTGTAGTCCCATAGAACTTCTCGTAGGTCTCCCTGTTGACCTCATAATTCTTCTCACGCATCACGTTTACCTGCTCACGCTCAGGCAGCCCCTCCTGAGGATAAATGGGCTCATTGATGAAAACGGTATACTCCTGCATGGGGAAACCGTCCTCCCCGATCCTGTCGCTGTCCTCCATGGTGATAAAGAAAGGGATCACCGGCACATTGTTCTTGGCGGCAAACTTAAAGGCGCCGTTTTTCAGGGGCTTTGGCTTGCGGTAATTCCACCAGAGACTCTGCTCCGGATAAATCAGGATAAAGTCCCCCCTCTGCAGTATGGTGTCCACCGCCTTCAGGAAAAGGTACATGGTCTTTTTGTTCTGGCTCAGAGGAAGCGTGTTGCAGTTGCGGAACAAAAATCCGTAAAAGCCGGGAAAATTGGTAAAATTCCCCTCCCTTATGACCTTAAAGAGCTTCTTTTTCCTCATATGCACAGAACACTGGAACAGATGCTCCACCGTAAAGCAGTCAAAAGGGTTGAAATGATTACAGGTGATGACAGCGCCGGTCTTGACCTGGTTTAAGTGCTCCATGCCATGAACGTCTTTGATCACCAGCTTCCTATCCCGAAGCAGCCCGTCCACAAACTTCCGCGCCACAAAATATGCCGCCTTCGCCTTGGTCTTGCTGCCCGGCTTCACCTGCAGATAATCCACCATATCCGGCATCAGCGGAATCGTCGGCGGGTCATCCTCCGCATCTACGTCAAAGCGTCCCTCCCGCTCCAGTCTCGCGATAGTCTCCAAAACCGCCAGCCTGTCCGGCGCCTTAGGCGGGGCTGCATAAGGCGGCTGCTCCTGAACAGATGCTGTCTGCTGTTCCGCCGCAAATGCCTGCTGTGTCTTCCGCTCCTCAGACACTTCCACGCCCGATGCTGCTCTGTTTTCTCTTCTGTTACCTCTGGTCTTTCCTCTCATATTCCATTCCACCCTCATTTTCCCGGCTGGTGCCTTTTATGCCTCACCTTTGTTTTCTCCGGCCGGCATCCTTTCATGCCCCGCCTTCGTTTTCTCCGGCTGGCATCCTTTCATGCCCCGCCTTTGTTTTCTCCGGCCGGCATCCTCTCATATTCCACTTCCACCTTCATTTTTCCCGACAAGTGCCTTTTCATGCCTATCTTCTGTATCTGCGGTCGTCACCCACGCAGTCGGCTTCCTTTTTCGCCAGCTTCTTAAGCCTCATATGGGCTTCCTCGTCCCTGCGGCGGTCTTCCTCTGTATAGCTTTCCCGGATTTCCTGGATCCTGTCAAAATACTCCGTCTCCTGGGCATACATCCAGAAAAATTCCTTGTATAAAATATCCTCAAAGTGCCATGGCTTATAGGCAAGGTTATAATGGACCAGCTTCACGTCCTCAACCTTTATCTTGGGATCCTCAAGGGGCATCCTGTTCCAGACCCTGTCAATGAGCTTTACCCTGCCCTTGCAGAGCCTGTTTAAGTAATCCTGATCCTTTGCCACCTCAAATCTGACCCGGTCCATCAGAAAGAGGAATTTCTCCTGAAACCGGAATTTCCGCAGCTGCTGCAGGTTCATCAGCATGACCCCGGCATTGAAATACCTGTGGTAGTCTGCCACGCCCACCACCTTCTCCGCATAGGTCTGAAAGACCTCGTTAAACTGTATAATGTCATCCGGCGCCGCCGCCACAAGCTCATCACCCAGATCCATATCATAGAGATCCGCAATATCATCCAGAATGACAACATCACTGTCCAGATAGACAGCCCTGTCATACTGGGGATACAGCCTGGGGATAAACATCTTGAAATAAGCGGTCAGGAAGCCCTGGTCCCCGGCGCGGAGCCTCTCCCTGACCCTGGGGACGTAATGCCCCAGATCCACAAACTCAATATCTATATTGCCCCGCCCGTACTCCGCCAGCCTGCGCCTGTTCTCATCACTGATATCCGTATGCAGGATCTTGACGGAATACAGGTTTTCCCCGGAAGCGTTATCTGCCAGCGACTGGAGCGCCACCGCCAAAAAAGGACAGCAGCCCTCATCCGCCGCAAAAAAGACGGGGATTTCCTTTTTGATCGTCCTTGCCATATATACAGCACCTCCGTTTCTTTCTCTCAGACCGCCTCTGACGGAAGCGGCCGTGCCAATACTTCAAATGCCGTTTTCCTCAAACTGCCGTTTCAGCTCCAGATATTCCTCCAGATCCTCATCAAAGGCGTGGCAGTGCAGATATTTATGAATCTCCTCCACCTGCCACTGCTTGTAATTCTCCGTGTGGGGATAAGGACGGAACATCAGCCTTTTGCAGAAATGGCAGACTACAGTGTCCTTTTTGTTAAATTTGGACTGTTCGTTATAAATCCTCGGGAGAAGCTTCTTCTTCGTGGTGGAATAAAAGATTGCCGACTGATCCGCAAAAAGCATCTTCTTTGCACGGATCCTCTCCCGGGCCTTCACAAGCAGACCTGTCTCACGGATCTTCGCCATATTTAAGAGCAGCATCCCGGCATTAAAATAATCCGGCCGAATCAGCCAGCAGCCATACTTCTCCTTAACAGCAGCATACTCATAACCTGAAATATCAATATCCCAGAGCTGCCTGATATCACCCGCTATCATGATGTCCACATCCAGATAGAGCAGCTTGTCCGGGAGCTCCGGATACAGGTCAGCCAGCAGCCGCAGCAGCGTATAGGGGGTGCAGTAGGCTGTCTCATTGGCGCACCCCCGGAACTCCTGCTCATATTTTAACGTCACGTCAATTTTCTGCACCGTATTTCCCGGATTCCTGCCCTGGACCACCCTGTTTAAAAATGCTGTCTGTTCATCCGTGATACAGACAAAGTCTGACCTGACCCTCTGAAGATCCATGGTCATAATATAACAGCGTATGGTCTCCCTGGTGCGGTTTGTCATGGAGAGCAGCAGTGTCAGTACACCGTCAAACACTCTTTTATTCCCGCATAAGAGCAAATTTACCATAAATTCAAACTTTCCTTATTCGTACTTGGTTATTCTTCATTATACTTAATTGTACTTATTTTTGTACTTCATTTTGCACTCAATATTCCTGAAGCAGACCGACAGTGATAAAATGATTTCCCATCGGATCCAACGTATCACGCCCCGTCCTCCTGCTCCATTATACTGTAACTCATCCACTCATACAGAAGCCTTGTGCCTTCCCTGATCTCCGGCGGCAGAATCGCCCTTGCCACAAGCTTTCGCTCGTCGCTGTCAATATCCGTCTGCCTCA
>CAOKQK010000144.1 GCA_948470905.1 uncultured Lachnospiraceae bacterium
ATGAAAAAGTCTGCAAAAAAGTTTCAATCTATACTTGACATATCACCGCTGGACTAAAACATTATTTTCCTTATTTTAGCACAGGCACTTTTGCCTGTCAAACATTTTCTGACTTGCTCCTGTACCAATATTTTCTGAACATACTCCTGCGTCGGAAAACAGGCACTTACAGTTCACACGTTGTTCCGTCAAACGGACTTCAGACCACTTGTGGTGAATGCCGTATGCCTGAAACCGCTGGTTTAAAAAATCAATGATTTGTCCTTTGACTTTAAATCCATGAAACGGTAAACTATACCTTGTAAAGCGTAAACGGGGAAGCGCATCAAACCACCTTCTGTAAAGCCCCACAGGACTCCTGATTTCCCAAGAAGGCACATCCCCCGCGGGAACGCACCAAAGCCGGCATGAACATAAAACAGATCATACTTTATTTTGAAAGGGAAAACTTATGTAAAGGAAAAACGAAACGCCACTTATGCCCAGGGAAACCAGCATGGAAAACATAACAAGCCACATAGCCGCTCTGGGCAGAAAAATATATTCCCTGCGCATGGCAAGGCAGATGAGCCAGGAGCAGCTGGCGGCAGTGCTCCGCATCAGTCCTGCCGCAGTCTCCAAGTGGGAGCGGAACCTGTCAAACCCAAGCATCGAAATGCTGTGGGTATTGGCCGATCTCTTTGAATGCAGCATCGACGAGCTGGTGGGCAGAACTCTGATACCATTGAAGGAAGTTGGAATTTACGACGCAAAGAAGCTCCGGCTTATAGCCGTAGGAGAAGACCTGCTGAAATGCAGTGAGGTCAGCAGTCCCTTATGTCATGAATTTCTTTATGGAGCAGTCAAGCCTGGAGGCTTTTCAGCTTCTGGAAGAATTCCTATCTGTAGGAGATTTTGAAATACAGCTGACCCTGCGCGACCTGGACGAAGCCACCTTGACGGCGGCACTGGCAGGCGCATCCGGCGAAGCCTCCAAGGCTTTTCTGTCCAATCTGGCTGACAGAGTGCTGTACCTGATCGACGAAGACATCAGACAATGGTCCGGGACAGAGGAAGATATTCTGAAAGCCCAGGAGAAAGTACGGGAAATTGGCAGTTTCTGTCTCGATGGCACGAAAGCCCCCTGAAAGTCCGGCGGCAGATCCCTCTGCCGCCATATCACCCCTATCCTTGACACATTAGACCTGTTTTTAATTGCAGCTTAGGAGACAGCACCATCAGTCAGCACAGCCTGCTGCTCTGCCTACTTTAGCCTTGCCTGTGCAGATTTATTCCCGCGGGCAACGAGGCACAGGTTATTTTCGGACAGTTCCTTACATCTTGCGCAAAACTTATCCAACTGTCTCTGGTTTTTTATGATGACAACCTTTTCCTTATATTGTGAACACACCTGGGCATAAATTTGGGGCTTTGATTTCCTCTGATCATAAAGAATCCACCTGATAAATTCCCTGTCCAGCTTTTCATTACAGCCCTCACCCATATCAGGGCGTGTAGTGTTCTTGTACTTTATATATCTGCGAATAGCCCGATAGAGACACGAAAACCGATTGAAAAGAAGCATGATAATAAGATCTGCCTCCGTCATGCGGCGCTCATAATAGAGCTTGGTATAATTTCCCTCAATCACCCAGGAATCATGGGAGTCCATGAAATCTTTCGTAATTTTCTTTTTCTTCTCCTCGCTTCTTATCTCCCATCCCGGCAGGAACTGCACCGCATCAAAATGCAGCACATCAGCCTGAACAATCAGCCCCAGCTTTCTGGCAAGAGTTGACTTTCCTGCGCCACTATAACCTATGATCGCAATTTTCATCCTGATCTCCATTCTTTCCACAGCCCGGAAATTTGGGCACAGGCACAATTTTCTGATTGAAAAATATCCCCCATGTCCCCCTACTGAAAATGGTACAGCGGCTCTGTCTCCTGGTTTCTGTACTCATGTTTTTCATAATAGCCTATCAATTCTCCGACTTCGTTCCGCAATGCCACCATATATACATCCTTGTTCTCTTTTTCGTTGCGGCTTGTGTAAATGATATTGTGGTCACTGCTTTCCTGAAACCATGCAGCCACCTTATGTATCATTTCCCGTGACGCCGCATTATGGCAGTCAAACAGACTCTTTCCAACCAACTCCGCCCCGCCCCATTTTACATACCGGGCACAGGCCGCCGGATTCATATAAATGATCTCATGTTCCAGATTGCAGATTACGACCGCACAGCGGTCAGCATCCACGATACCCTTAAAATACAAAGCTATGTCCATTGTGATCCTCCATCTTAGTTCCGTCTCTGCTCTGCGACGCCCCCTTGTCTGGAAGAAATTTCCATCTGCATAAGGCGCAGCTGTAATTTTCTTCCGGGGCGTCTCCGCTCCGAGACTGTTTGTTGTTCAACGGTAAATTATACCTGCGATCCTTTCCAGTATACTTATTTTATCAGAAAAGATCAATAAAAATTTCCGTTCAAATGCATCCGGGCGCCAATATTTTTTATAAAAACACTTGCAAAACCCACCAAAAAGCGGTTAAATAGTATAGAAATCATGTTACTTAAAAAGGCAGGAGCATTATGGCAAATTTTACATTACCCAAGAATTACCATTCAGAGTTAAATCTGTACGAGACACAGATTGCGATCAAGACAGTAAAGGACTTTTTCCAGACACTGCTGGCGGAACGCCTGCACCTTCTGAGGGTTTCAGCCCCGCTGTTCGTAGACCCGAAATCGGGGCTGAACGACAACCTAAACGGCGTGGAACGCCCTGTCACCTTCGATATCAAATATCAGGATGACAGAGAGGCTGAGATTGTCCACTCGCTGGCAAAATGGAAGCGCTATGCGCTGAAGAAATATGGCTTCTCCGCAGGCGAAGGGCTCTACACGGACATGAGCGCCATCCGCAGGGACGAGATCGTGGACAATGTCCATTCCATCTATGTGGATCAATGGGACTGGGAGAAGATTATCTCCAGAGAAGACCGCAATATGGAGACTTTAAAGGACACCGTGCGCACTGTTTACAAGGTACTCCGCAAGACAGAGAAGTATCTGTCCATCCACTACGACTATATCCAGGAAATCCTTCCCGCCGACATTTTCTTTATCACTACCTCTGAGCTGGAAGAAATGTTCCCGGACTACACGCCCAAGGAGCGGGAGTACTACATAGCAAAGGCAAAGGGCGCCGTTTGCATCATGCAGATCGGCGGGAAATTAGGCAGCGGCGAACCCCACGACGGACGCGCACCGGACTATGACGACTGGGCGCTGAATGCGGATATCATCGTATATTACCCCGTCCTTGACATTGCGCTGGAGCTTTCCAGCATGGGTATCCGCGTGGATAAAAAAGCCCTCCTGGAACAACTGGAGTCTGCAGGCTGCCCGGAGCGCGCAGAGCTTCCCTTTCACCAGGCAGTGATAAACGAGGAAGTTCCTTTCACCATCGGCGGCGGCATCGGCCAGTCCCGTATCTGTATGTTCTTCCTGCGCAAGGCACATATCGGCGAGGTACAGTGCTCCCTGTGGCCCACGGATGTCATGGAAGAAGCGTCAAAATCAGGTCTGCAGCTTTTATAAGCTGCGGACCTTTTTCCTGTACCGCCGCGCCATGCCCACACGGATCATGACCCCACCCGCTGCCGCCAGCATAAGCCAGACCACCAGTGGAGCGACCAGGCTGCTTATTCCAAGACTGCCCGCCAGCGCCTCAGCCATAAGCCGGAGCGGAAACGCCAGGGCGCCATACAGGCTTAAAAATCGCAGCAGCCTTTTTCTCAGGAACATGTAAATTTCCAATCTGTCCACGGGGAAATACTTGAGGGCTTCATACAGATTAAAAACCGCATTCCGTCTCATTGCCACAGGGACATCCAGGGTGTAGGCCATGGACAACAGCCCCATAGTAAAAATATTCATGACCATGGCAACTGTAGCCAACAGCCTTCTTCCCTGACCTATGTCCGTAAAACTGCAGACTGTCACAGAAATCAGCAGACACACCCACTTGAGTATCCTTCTCAACAAATACATGGTGTCGTCCTGTTCCTGCAACATTTTCTCAAAATGTTCCAGCCGGGAAATCTGACCCTCTGATTCTTGTAATTTTCCTTCCATCCTGACTTTTGCCCTTTCCTGATCTTATTTTTGCACTGTTTTACTTTCTGCTGTCCTACTTCACTCCGCACTGCCTTACTTCCTGCTATCTTACTTCACCCCACTCTGTTACTTCCTGCTATCTCCTTCACCCCACCTGTTTTACTTCCCGCTGTCTTACTTCACTCCACCCTGACTTACTTCCTGCTTCCCTACTTCACCCCGCACTGCCTTACTTCCTGCTGTTTTCCTTCACCCCGCCTCTCATCTCCCGGTTTCCTCTCTCATCCCCGTCCTGCCGCCAGCCGTCCATGCCTCTCCCGTTCTCCCCGAAAGACACCAGCCGCCCCTGGTCCAGGATACCGATATAATCCATTTTTTTGTCCAGCTCCTGCTCAATATGAGTGGTCATCAGCACTGACACCTCCTCATTCTCCAGAAGACGCCCTGACAGCTCAAAAAATTCCCTGCGGAAAATAACGTCCATACCCGCAGTGACCTCATCCAGCAGATACAGTTTTGCGTGATGCCCCATGGCAAAGGCCAGCTGGAATTTCAGATTCTCTCCTCTGGACAAGCCCCCCTTTTCCTTTCCCGGAGAAAGCCCGAAAGCCGCAAGCTGGCTCAGGTACAGCCCGCGGTTCCACTCCCTGTACAGTGGTCCGAACAAGTCTCCTATCTGCCCCAGGCTTTTGCTGTAAGGATAACATCTGTCCTCCGATACATGCCCCACATACTGCATGAACTCCGCGTGTCTTTTTCGTATATCCATCCCCCGCCAGGTGATCCTTCCGCTGTAATCAGACTCCGGAGAAATGATCGTCTCAAAGAGCGTCGTCTTTCCGGCCCCGTTTTTTCCTGCAATCCCGCAGAGGTATCCCTGCTCCAATGCAAAGCTGATGTTATCTAATATAACTTTTCTCTTAGAAAAACGCCCTTTTTGCAGGCTTACATTCTCAAAAGACAATCCAGTCATTTTCGCTCCCCTTTCTCGTCCCGGTCTATGTTTTTCCCTGGCTTCCGCCCACGCCAGGCTTTTTAAGCCGCCCTACAGCAGCGCCTCCACCATTTCCAGAATTTCCGCCTTGCCCATTCCTGCTTTCCTGCAGTCGGCAAGCACCTCGGACAGTCTCTGCTCCAGCATCATGTATTGCTTCTCCTGCAGATAATCCCTGTTTGCCTCACAGACATAAAAGCCCTTTCCCGCCACAGAACGGATCAGCCCTTCTTTCTCCAGCTCCTCATATGCGCGCTTGGTAGTGATGACATTGACCTGCAGCTCGCTTGCCAGGGCGCGTATGGAAGGCAATGCCTCCCCGGCGGCAAGCTCGCCGCTAACAATGGAATTTTTCATCTGGTTGACAATCTGCTCATAAATGGCAAGCGTCCCCTGAGACTTAATGATAATGTTCATATTTACACTCCCATGACCCCTGTGGTAGTGTCAAATCTGACACTACTTTTTGGCTACAAAATCTTTATTTTCCGGGA
>CAOKQK010000145.1 GCA_948470905.1 uncultured Lachnospiraceae bacterium
GGAATGGTATATGGGGATCAGATGAGTTATACTTATGGGGACTGTGTCAATGATGGACTGACATTGTCGGCGGATCTGCTGGCTGATTTCAATGGGGTGTGGAGAAGGCACATTACGGGGCAGATTGAGAAATGTCAGGATGTGGCAAAGGAGGCGTTGTATCATGCTGCCGGTAAATTATGCAGACTGTTATATGGGGACGGCTCCGCAAAAAGCGGTATAAGAGAGGCACTGGTTACGCAATATTATTTTTCCATAGACGCACCGTTCAGGGAATGGCTGAAAAGTATTAAGCCCACGGAGGACAGCCCGGAAGATAAGCAGGCGGAATGGGAGAGACAGTCTTATCATTTTGCCAGGAAGACAATTGAAGATTACATTACCACTTTGGGGGCGGATCTCTATTTCAGCAGGGAGGAGGAAGTCAAAGGCGGCAGGAAAAAGCTGTTGACGATTCCGGGAATTATGAATGAGTTTCTGCGGGAATTGGGGAGAATTTACATAAGGACAGAAGATGGGGAGGGAGGAAATGAGTAAGAAGACAGAGGTAGAAAACTTTGTGGGGAGGAAAATACATATTCTCCAGGCGGAGGCGGATCTGGGCAGTGGAAAAGCCATGCTGGCAAACCTGCGCCGGGGTATAGGGCATGAGCCCGGAGAGCTTCCCCAGCTTTTGGGGATCCTGCTCTCGGACATGCCGGAGGAGTTCTGGAGCAAGGACGGAACAGCCACAAGGGAGGAGTGGGTGTGCTATACCGTGCTGACTCTGTACGCGCTGCATCAGCAGGGATATGATGTAGGGAGCCAGCCCATGCACACGGACGAAGGGGGCAGCCTTGGAAAGGCACTGTATCGGCTGCAGGCAGCATATGAAGGCGATCCTAACGCGGAGCAGAGGATCGTACAGAAGCTGCGGACGCTTACTACATCGGTGAACAGGCAGGAAATGTCCCATCATTTGAGAGGAATTGTGCAGCTGTTGAAAAGCAAGGGTATTGACATGAATTATAAAAGGCTGGCAGGAGATTTGTATGAGATGCAGTTTGTCGAGGGAAAACGGCAGGTGTGCCTGAGATGGGGACAGGACTTTTATGGGGGAAGAAATAAAAAAGAGGGCAGCGAGTAAAAAAGAAGTAACGAGAGAAGAACCATAATTACGAGGAGAAAAACATATGGACAACAATTTGTATCTTGATATTCATGTCATTCAGACAGTTCCGCCCAGTTGTGTGAACAGGGACGATACAGGAAGCCCCAAGACCGCAATGTACGGAGGGGTAATGAGAGCCAGGGTATCTTCCCAGGCGTGGAAAAGCGCCATGAGAAAGATGTTCAAGGATTTGTTTACATCAGACCATATCGGGTACCGGACCAAGAAGCTGCCGCAGTTGGTTGCGGAACAGATGTGTGCGGACAATGCAGAGCTCAGTCCTGAGGATGTTGAGAAAACGGTAAGTGAGGTTTTGGAATTGGCAGGGGTCAAAGCGGGTTCCGATAAGAAAGATGCGCTCTTTTTTGTCAGCGCCAGGCAGATTCAAAATATTGCTGAACTGGCATTGAAATATCATGGGGACTCATCGACCAAAAAAGATAAGGAGAAGAAGTTCAAATCTGATCTGGTGAAAGCAGTGAAGGAAGAACCCAGTGTGGACATCCTTTTGTTTGGACGCATGGCGGCGAGCAATCCAAGCCTGAATTATGATGCGGCCGCACAGGTTGCACACAGTATATCCACCCATGCCGTGAACAATGAGTATGACTATTTTACCGCGGTAGACGACTGCGGGGAGGAGGATACTGCCGGCGCGGGGCATCTGGGAACAGTGGAATTTAATTCCTCAACCTTATATCGTTATGCCACTGTCAACATAAGGGAATTGGCGGAAAATCTCAATGCGGAGGAGCTGAAGACAGCGGTAAGGGGCTTTGCGGAGGCGTTTATCCGTTCCATGCCTACGGGAAAACAGAATACATTTGCAAACAGGACCCTTCCGGACATGGTCTATGTGACAATGCGTGAGGATCAGCCGATCAATCTTGCAGGGGCGTTTGAGAAGCCTGTTGCAGCAGGGGATAAGGGTTATGTGGAGAATTCAGAGTCTGCGCTTGTCCGGTATGCACGCCGGGTATATGAGGATTATGCGGCGGTACCCTCAAAGGCATGGGTTGTAGGCGGTGAAGGGGAAGATTTTGCCGAGAAGTTAAATCTGGCGGAACTTTTGGACAAGATCCAGGGAGAGACGGAGAAGTACTTTGAAGAAAGGGAGTGATAATGTGTACACTTTATTGCTTAGATTGAGTGCCCCTCTGCAGTCCTGGGGCTCCGAATCCGTCTATGACAACAGGGAAACGGACTATATGCCCACAAAGAGCGGTGTGATCGGCATGCTTGCTGCGGCTCTTGGGATAGAGAGGGGGGAGCCGAAGCCTCTGGAGGAACTGGCAAATCTAAAATTTGGCGTCAGGGTTGACAGGCAGGGGACGAGGCTGGATGATTTCCAGATTACCCGGATGGGGGAGAAGCTGAATGCCAACCTTTCCCATAAGGTGTATTTAAGCGACGCGATCTTTCTGACCGGATTGAGCAGCGAGGATGCGGGTTTCCTGAAAAAACTGGAGGAAGCCCTGAGATATCCGAAGTTTGCCGTTTTTTTGGGCAGACGTTCCTGTCCCCCGACCCTGCCTCTGGTATTGGGGATAAGGGACAGGGACTTATATGAATCTCTTTTGGAGGAGGAATGGCTTGTGCCGGACTGGAGGAGGAAATCTCAGTTTGGATTTTCGGACAGGCTGCAGTTGAGGATTGTTACGGACGATGCGCTGGGAGGAGCGGTAAAAAAGGATGTGCCCATATCTTTTTCACCGTTTAAGCGGGAATATGGATATCGCTATATGAAAGAGATGCCGGGGAAGATTGTGGTAAAAGAGCGGCTTCCCGTTTCCACTGAGCATGACCCTATGATGGAATTGAGGTGAGGCCTATGTATTTGTCAAGAGTTCCGTTAGATATATCGAAAAGAAAAACGCAGGCTGCCATGGTATCCCCCAATAAGATTCACGGTGCTGTGGAGGAAGCTTTTTCCATAAAACAGGACAGAAATCTATGGAGGATCGACATGCTTAAAGGCAGGGCCTATCTGCTGGTTTTAAGCGCGGAAAAACCGGATCTGTCAGGGATAGCCGCTCAATTTGGATTTAAGGACAATTGCGGGGAGTCGAAAGAGTATGACGGTCTGCTGAAACGCGTTGAAAAGGGATCTGTATGGCATTTCCGACTGGCGGCCAACCCCGTCCACAGTATCAAAAGAGAGGGGAAAAGGGGGAAGGTGGCAGCGCATACCTCGGAAAAATATCAATTGGAATGGCTGACCGCTCAGGCGGCAAAGAAAGGTTTTCGGATACTGCCCGATGGGGTAAATGTCGTGGAAGCCAGCTGGCGGATTTTTTCCAAACATAATTCTCATCAAAAGGTACGGCTTCTGGAAGTGGTTTATGAGGGTACGCTTTGTGTCGAAGATGCGGATGTTTTTCGGGACACGCTTGTAAACGGCATAGGGCGGGAAAAGGCATATGGTATGGGCATGCTTACGATTATGAGAAGCGGTGCGGTATAAAGAAATTTTGGCTCAAAGGAACTGACTTGGAAGCGTGTGGAGACGGGTTATGGAAACGAAAGAAAGGCTAGAGAAACCGGAAATTCAGGCTCTGCCCCGTGTACAGGACCGGATGACCTTTATCTATTTGGAGAGATGTAAGATAAACCGGGATAATGGGGCAATTACGGTGAGGGATGAAAACGGTATCACACACATTCCGGCAGCGGCGATTTCTGTCTTATTGCTGGGGCCGGGGACGGACGTGACGCACAGGGCAATGGAACTGATAGGTGATATGGGAGTCACCGTTATTTGGGTGGGGGAGCATGGTGTCCGGTATTATGCGTATGGGAGGGCTCTGACGAATCATGCGACGCTTCTGCTGAATCAGGCACAGCTGGTGAGCAATGAAAAGAAACATATCCAGGTGGCAAGGATGATGTATCAGATGAGATTCCCCAAGGAGGATGTCTCCAAACTGACGATGCAGCAGCTGAGAGGGCGCGAGGGCAGCAGGATCCGTTCCATATACCGGGAGCAGTCAAAAAAATGGAATGTGCCATGGAACAAAAGAGATTACCGCCCGGAGGATTATGAGAGTGGGGATCCGGTCAATAAGGCATTGTCCGCAGGAAACGCATGCTTATATGGCCTTGCCCATGCTGTGATATGTGCGCTTGGCTGTTCTCCGGGGCTGGGGTTTGTGCATGTGGGGCATGAATTGTCTTTTGTGTATGATATTGCTGATTTATATAAGGCGGAGACGACAATACCCATTGCCTTTGAAATGGCGGCGGAGAATGCGGAGGACATAGGGAGCGCCACAAGACGCAGATTGCGGGATGAATTGAGGAAAGGGCATATTTTGGAGCGCATGGTCCATGACATTAAGTTTTTGCTTGCTGACGGGCAATGGCAGGAAGAAGATTATAAAAGTGCGCTTTATCTCTGGGATAATATACAGGGCCAGTTGGAGCACGGTGTTTCTTATGCGGAGGCGGAGGACGAAAGGTGATAATCATATGTGTTACAAATTGTCCGCCGGGGCTTAGAGGAGATCTGTCAAAATGGCTCAGCGAAGTAAATACGGGCGTCTACATAGGAAAATTGAGTACAAGAGTGCGGGAGGAGCTGTGGCACAGGGTCTGTGACAGCATCAAAAGCGGACAGGCAACGATGGTTTACTCCACAAACAATGAGCAGGGGTATGCTTTCCTGACTCATAATACGACATGGGCAGCAACAGACTACGAAGGTATTACTCTGATGAAAAAACCGCTGGCAGTAAATGAAGACGCGGAAAACAGCAATTTATTAAAACAGGGTTTCAGCAAAGCTTCAAAATACAGGCAGCGAGGTCTTGTCTCAAAAAGCAGGGCCGGTTCCGGCTATATCGTGATGGATTTTGAGACAACAGGTTTGGATCATGACAATGACAGAATTATTGAAGCAGGGTTATTGAAAATAGAAGGGGATGAGATAGTCGATCAGTTTCAGTGTCTTGTACAGTGTGGCAGAAGCCTGCCGGAAGCGGTGACAAAGCTGACAGGAATTACAAATGAAATGATAGAAAAGCAGGGGATCAAAGAGGAAGCTGCATTTGATAAAATTCAGGAATTTGTCGGCGGCGATTTGGTAATCGGCTATAATGTACAGTTTGATATGAATTTTATTCAAAGGCTTGGACAGCGGGTAGGAAAAAATGTAACAATCAAAAAGACAAGGGATGTTTTACAGCTTGTCCGTAGAAAGCTTGATGATTTGGAGAATTATCAATTAAAAGCAGTGGCAGAGTATTTTTCTCTGGATACCAGTAACGTGCATAGGGCGTTGGCGGACTGTGCATTGACATACAGGATCTATTTGGAACTAAATAAAATTTGAAATGTTGGGATGAAAAATCCTTATATTTTCGATGTTTTTTTAGTGTGCTCCCCGCAGGTGCGGGGGTGATCC
>CAOKQK010000146.1 GCA_948470905.1 uncultured Lachnospiraceae bacterium
ACATATATTATTAAAATAGTGTTGCTGGCAGGAGTGTGGCTATGGACTGTAAGGAAAGAATTCTCTCTAATGATTACTTCGATATCCTGACGGATTTCCCGGTGTCATTTGTGGAGTCGAGAAATCTGGATCAATGCTTTGTCAAGATAGAAGATCTTTATACCATCGTGTACTTAAAGCGCAGCGCGCTTCCTGATCAAAACGAGTATTTATTTGATTACAGGAGTGTCCCGAAGCTATACGGGCTGATGCAGCAGGAACTGAATCCTTATGAATTTGATCCCAACAGCCTGATTGTCAGCGGTATTACCCAGGTGCAGAGAGAGCCGCTGCAATTGACTGGCAGAGGTGTTGTGGTCTGCCTGATTGACACGGGAATCGACTATACTGCCCCGGCGTTCCGGGACAGTGAGGGAAACAGCCGCATCCTCGCCATATGGGATCAGACCATTCAGTCAGGAAGGCCGCCGGAAGGCTTTCTATATGGTACAGAATACACCAGAGAGGATATCAACAGGGCACTGAGGTCGGAAAACCCCTTTGAGACAGTGCCCAGCCGTGACGAGAACGGGCACGGCAGCGCCATGGCGGGAATAGCGGCGGGCAGCAGGCTCGGAAACGGTTTGAGCTATTTTGGTGCGGCGCCGGACGCAGATATCGTGGTGGTGAAGCTTAAGGAGTGCAAGCCCTATCTGCGGGAATTTTTCCTGGTGCCGCAAGGGGTGCCCGCTTACCAGGAGAATGATATCATGCTGGCGGTTCAGTACGCGGATGGCTTTGCCAATATATTTTACAGGCCTGTAGTGATCTGTCTGGGGATAGGCACCAGCTACGGGGACCACGCAGGGAATTCAGCCCTTGCCAGATATCTGGAATCCGTGGCAGTCAAGCGCAGCAGGGCGGTGGTGGTCTGCGGCGGCAATGAGGGAAATGCTGCCCATCATTTTCAGGGAAGGATCGAAACCGGCAGAGGAGCCGGCGCGGACAGCGTAGACGTGGAAGTCAGGGTGGGAGAGAACTCCCAGGGCTTTATGCTGGAGCTGTGGGGAAATGTGCCGGATGTGTTTACCGTATCCGTGCGCTCACCGGGAGGGGAGACGATCCCCCCTGTCCGGCTGGGTATTCAGGATGGCATCACTTATGGCTTTGTTTATGAACGCACACAGATTACTTTGGCGGGCAGCCTGGTGGAAGCAGCATCCGGAGAGGAACTGATTCTTATGCGGGTAGCGGCGCCCACTTCCGGTATCTGGACCTTTCGGGTGCAGTCCGCAGGAGAGACGCATAATGGGATATTTCATTTATGGCTGCCCATCACCCAGTTCATGAACACACAGGTAAACTTTCTGGAGCCGACTCCTTATATCACGCTGACAGAACCGTCCATGGCGTCAGATGTCATCAGCGTGTCCACCTACGATACTGCCAACAACAGCTTCTACATCAATTCTGGCAGAGGATTTTCAAGGATTGGGGTGATCAAGCCGGAGTTTGCGGCTCCCGGCGTGAATGTGTCCACTATTCGGGGGACGGAGACAGGCAGCTCCTATGCTGCCGCCATGTCAGCCGGCGCGGTGGCGCAATTCATGCAGTGGGCGGTGGTGGACGGGAATAACCCGTATGTGGAAAGCCGGGAGATCAAAAATTACTTTATCAGAGGCGCCTCCCGGAGCTATGATTTGACTTATCCCAACAGGGAGTGGGGCTACGGCCGGCTGAACATGGTGGGTACCTTTGACGCGCTGATCGGGGTGTAAAATAAGCAGCCTCTTAAATTGTAAAAACCGGGCATGGTATTTATGAAAAAATACGTGCCCATTATCCGGCATCAGGACGAAGCTGCCCTGGCTTGTGTTTTGGGAGGGAGCGGCATGGGGAAATCTTGGGGTTATGAGACTGTTTCGCTCCATTCATTTATCCGCTCGCAATACTGGAACAGTTCCGCGGGAATTTTTGTGGTATCAGGAGGGACTGGCGTGTCTATCACGCGACCGTTCAGCGGAAGACCATGCAGCCCTGTTTCCTTATTGGGTTTTAAGCGCATCAGGAGAAACTGTGAACTCCCCTGATGGGTTTCCGGGCAGGCGTTCAGATATTGCCTGGAGTAGAATATCAGATCATAATTTTTGCTGCATTCATATTCTATTCCAATATAACACATACCTTTTGGGCAGCACTGCGCCAATGCGTCATAGCTGTGTTTTCGTACTTCTTCCAGCTGTTCCGGGGAAAATTTTTTTGTCAGTTTTGGATCATTGAGTTCTTCTTCCGTAGTTTTCCACACGTCTATCAGCGTTACGTTGTTGACATAACACTGCACGTTGTCCCCGTAAGCGTCTGTGAAGCAAAAAGAGCGGCTTTTTCCCACGTTCAGGGTGACAGTCTTTTCAAGTATGTGGGGAATGGAGTCCGGCCTGTGCGTTATGGTAACAGGCATTTCCGGTGAATAGCCGGGAAGCTTTTCCATAGCGGCAATATGCAGCGTCACCAGCTGCAGGCAGTCCCAATCCATATCCTTGAGCCATTGGGGAACCACCCATCCGGCACTCATCATATCAAGAAATAATTGTATTGTCCCATAATCTTTTGATGCGTATTCCAGGGAACCGCTCATGCCGCCCTGCACCTGAAGTCTTTCCCCTCCAAGATAAAAATCGCTGCAATGCAGATAACAGCAGCTTCTTTTCTCGTGTTCTTTTAACATCCGCCTATGGTTACGGATGCCTTTTCTGCGTAGGGGTTCCTGTTTATTGTATGGTTCCATGACATAAAGGTTTGTTTCGTCGGATAAGGTCATGCCGAGAATGTGATATTTTCTGCCATCCCGCTCAATGCTTTTGCCGATTACAAGGATATCCTGCCATTTCGTATGGCGGTCTGCTAAAACGGAAAAGTTCATGATGGTACCTCCGCAATTCAATGGAGCAATTATACTATGATCTATGTGCTCTAACGTACATGGACTCAGACGCTGATGCAATGACCTTTTGTGTCAATATGGTACCATGATCACAGGTCGATCATGGTATAGATAGCCATACGGCTGTTCCATGCCTTGAATATGGATTTATTGTACCACATACGTGGAGATAAATCCATAAGTGATCATGGTATGGCTTCGCGGGAGGAGCGGTCTGAATTGCCTCCTAAGCTTTTGGAGAACGGATAATGGAAGGGATAACCGTATAAGCTTTGACTTTATCCATATATGGTGTATAATGTAAAATAAGGGTGAAAGCTCGAAATATTGACGGAATCGTGCTTTAAGGCATGCGAGGGGTATAAAATGCATAAAAAGGTCATTGTGATTAACGGCAGCGCCGGGGTGGGTAAGGATACCATCTGTGAAACGGTTGGAAAATATTATCGTGTCATGAATGTATCATCTATTGATCCGATTAAGAGGATTGCTTCTGAAAATGGCTGGAATGGGAATAAAAATGAAAGGTCAAGGAAGTTTCTGGCAGACTTAAAGCAGTTATTTGCGGATTTTAATAATCTGCCGCAGAAATACCTTATGGAGAAATATCAGGAATTTCTGCACAGCAACAGGGAGATATTATTTGTACATATAAGGGAGCCGGAGGAAATTGCCAAGTTCAAGAGCAGTGTGGGCGCAGGCTGTGTCACTCTGCTGGTCAGGGGGCGGAAGGATGTGAAGAAGGCGTGGCACAATGCCGCTGACGATGAAGTGGAAAACTATAAATATGATCATTACTATGAAAATTGCCGCCCGCTGAAGGAGATGGAGAGCGATTTCATGGGATTTTTGAGGCGGGAAATACTGTCGGAAGGGCTGGACAGAAAGGGATTATGAAGATAATTCCGGAAGGCAGTATCGTATTAAAAGCGAAAAAGGGATCAGAATAAGAAGTGTAAAATAATGCGTTAATGCAGAAAGGGCATACAACATGAAACAAAAGCAGACAGCAGCTGTAATCTCTCAGAGGGAGGCGGCGCCGGGGATTTATGATATGTGGATAAGGACCACTCTTGCGCAGGAGGCGGAGCCGGGGCAGTTCCTGTGCATTTATCCCAGGGACAGGAGTACCCTGCTTCCCAGGCCCATCAGTATCTGCGAGGTAAACGGGGACAGGACGGCACTGCGTATTGTCTACCGGGTCGCGGGCGCGGGAACCGGGGAGTTCTCCCGGTATCAGGCGGGAGAGGACATTCTGATCATGGGGACGCTGGGCAATGGCTTTCCTGTAGAGGAGGCGGAGGGCAGAAAGGTGTTCCTTATGGGGGGCGGTATCGGCGTGCCCCCTGTCTTGGAGCTTGCCAAACGGATGAAGGCGGACAAGCAGATCGTGACGGGGTATCGGGACAGCCAGACCTTTTTAAGGGAGGACTTTGAGAAGTACGGGACTGTGTACGTTGCCACCGAGGACGGCAGCGTGGGGACGAAGGGAAATGTGATGGATGCCATCAGGGAGAACGGGCTGGAAGCGGACATGATCTACGCCTGCGGCCCGATGCCCATGCTGCGCGCCATTAAGGCATATGCCGCAGAGCATCATATCAGGGCGTATATCTCTCTGGAGGAGCATATGGCCTGCGGCGTGGGGGCGTGTCTGGGCTGTGTAGTGAAGACCAGGGAGATTGACCACCACTCCCATGTACACAATGCCCGGATTTGTACCGACGGACCTGTGTTTGACGCGGAGGCTGTGGAGATATAAGGACGGGGACGGCAAAGGGCGGATAGGCAAAGGGGATCTGCATAAAATGCCGTGTCTAATAAGGAAGGTTGAGTCTTAGAACCAGATGTGGTGAATATTGACGGGATAGATGAGGAGAGATAAGCCTATGAATACACAGGTGACACTTGCGGGAGTGACTTTCAAGAATCCGGTAATGACAGCTTCCGGAACCTTTGGCTCCGGTATGGAATATTCTGAGTTTGTGGATTTGAACAGGCTGGGCGCCGTGGTCACAAAGGGTGTGGCAAATGTGCCCTGGCAGGGAAATCCCACCCCCAGGGTGGCAGAGGTCTATGGAGGGATGTTGAACGCCATCGGGCTGCAGAATCCCGGCGTTGATGTGTTAGTGGAGAGGGACATCCCTTTTTTAAAGCAGTATGATACGAAAATAATTGTCAATGTCTGCGGCAGGACGGTTGAGGATTATGTGGATGTGGTGGAGCGCCTGGGTGATGAGCCTGCGGTGGCGATGCTGGAGATCAATGTCTCCTGCCCCAATGTGAAGGAAGGGGCGATCGCCTTTGGGCAGAAAGCGGATG
>CAOKQK010000147.1 GCA_948470905.1 uncultured Lachnospiraceae bacterium
TGACTGCCCGAATCCTCCACTATTCTTCCGGAGAGGAATTTCTTTCCGCGCAGGCAAAAATACCCCCCCCCGATGGATATTATTTTCATGGATATCTATCTGGGGGGGATCAACGGAGTAGAAGCCGCGCGTGATATCAGCCGGACAGGCCGGGGAAGGTTCATCTTCACCACTGCAAGCCGGGAGTACGCCCTGGAAGCCTTTGCTCTGAATGCCGCTCATTATCTGCTGAAGCCCCTGACGAAAAACGCAGTCAGAGAGGCGCTCGGCCGCTGTCTTCCAAGGCACGAGGAGGAACATCCGAAGCTTCTGGAGATCAAGACCAGACAAGGGATCGTCCCTATACCGATGGACAATATTGTCTATATTGAAGTGCTGAATAAGATCTGCACCGTCCACACGGAAAAAAACAGTTTTCAGACCTATATATCTCTGGATGCCCTGTCTGAATTGCTGGATAGCACATCCTTTATCCGGGCGCAGCGGAGTTTTATTGTAAATATGAAATACATCGAATCGTTTTATTTTGACCACATCGTCATGCATGGCGGAAAGGAGATCGTCCTTTCCAGAAGCAGCCGTACGGAGCTGAAAAACCAGTACCAGCAGTTTTTATTTCATCTGGCAAGGAGGGGCGCAGTATGATCGCTTTACAATTATTTGCGGGCTGTTTGCAGCAGCTTGCCCCGTATATGTTTTTGTGTCTGTATCCGTTTCGGAAGCGTCTTCGCTATTCCAGGCCGAAGATATTTCTGTCTGCTGCGTCCCTGCTCCTTGCGTCCTCACTTTTGTTTTCCCTGGCAGGTACTTTCCTTGCTTCCGTAATACCGGGAGGGCCGTTCCTCCGGCAGGCAGTAAACTGGCTGTTTATACTGATTTTACTGCCCTGCTTTTTTTTGTATTTGTATACCGTGAAGGATCTCTGGCAGAAAAAGCTGTTTGTCTTTTCCTTTACGGCCACAGCCGCCCTGCTCATGACTTCTATTTATAACTATTTTGACGCAAAGAACCTGCAGAGCTATAGCTGGCTCCCCTACGGCGGAACTTTTTATCTCTATTACCTTGTCGCCGAGCTGGTTACCCTGCCGCCGTGCTGGTTTCTTTTGAAATATTTCTACCTGCCCATAGAAGACGGGCTGGACGCAAGGGAAAGCGGATATCTGTCCGCCCTTTCCCTGTTTTTGTTCGCCCTGCTGATTCCCGGACTTTCCCTGACTGCTCCCGAGCACCTGCGCTCTAATCCCGCATTGATCTATTTATTCTGTTCTCTTCTGGTGATCACTTTTGTGGTGTATATTCTTTTTTTCAAGCTCTACGGGCTGATCCGTGAAAAAATGCAGTCCCAGCAGGAGGCCATGCAGCTCCAGCATCAAAGTGAGCTGTCCGCCGAACAGTACCGCCGAATCCAGGAGCAGATTGAAAACAGCCGTCGGATGCGCCATGACCTGATCCATCATCTTCTGGCCATTCAGAGTCTCCTGGCGGACGGTGAAACCGGGCGTGCCGCAGAATACCTGGAACAATATCTGAAAAATACCAGGAAGTATGAGATCCTCCGCTTCTGCGGCAATCCTGTGGTCAATATGCTTGTCAGCCATTATGACGCGCAGGCAAAGGAGGAGGAGATTGATTTTTCTGTCCGGATCAACATCCCCGACGGCCTGCCGGTCCAGGATACCGACCTTTCCGTCCTGCTGGGGAATCTTTTGGACAACGCGGTAAGGGCGGCAGGGCATGTCACGGAAGCAGACCGCTTCGTGCGCCTGAACATGATCTGCTCCGGGAAAATGCTTGCCATTACGGTGGATAACGGATTTGACGGACATGTAAAGCGGGACGGGGAGCGTTACATGTCTACGAAAGAAGGGCACCAGGGGATGGGGCTGAAAAGTATTGCGGATATCTCGGAAAAATATCACGGCGGGGTGGAATTTACGCATGAAGGGGCGGAATTTCATGCTTCGGTGATGGTGGGGTTGGAGTGAATGATAACGGGATTGAGCGTTGCTGTGAACACCCGGCGAGGGTGTGAACAGCCGGTTTGAATTGCTTTTTAGGTTTTCATTCATTGATGAATTTGTTATTTAGTGATATACTACTATCATAAAACACAGTGTTGAGGAAGATCTTTATTATGACCAGGACATTCACTATTGAAAACGGACAAAAGCCTACAGAAGAACAGCTTAAAGAAGTACAAGAAGCACAGATGCATCCCATCACTTTTGATGAAGATTGCCAGGAGCTGTCTCCCGCATTGATGAAGGCGTTTAAAAGTGCTGTTGTGCAGAGAAACAGGAAGAAAAAAGCTTAAACGATTTCAAATATTAAGTATAAAGACAGTATTTATCTTGCGTGTACCGAAGCTGCAAATGTAGACGCACTGTTAACAACTGCCATCAATTACAACTTATACAAAAGTTATGAGTCCTAATGAGAGGTTAATGGATGGGGTTATATGGATGGGGTTATATGGATGATAGCAGCAAGGTTAAACATTACTGATAGCACACAAAGAAATGGAGTGAATGCTTTAAGAACTGCACGGGTGCATAATTTTTTTCACACTTGTATAAGTGTTTTTTGACCGACGAGGTCTCTCTGGACAGCCAGAGCAGGGTATGGTTAGCGCCATACCCTTTTTTATCCATAAGAGGAGAATTAACATATTGAAAGAATATCTGAAGGCACAAAACAAGACAAACGAGATCATTATCTGACAGTAAGATATTAGAATGTAATAATTTTTTATTGAATATATCAAATCACGAATTTGATATGATGAAAGAAATTATTGATGAATTTATATGGGGATTGGAGCAAACAGATATACCTACAGGCTTTGAACAATATACAACCGCTTTAGAAAAAAACCTTATCCCATCATTTCAACGCCCACAAAGCCGCATAAATCAAGAGCAAAATAACCTCTACTGCGTAACAACTCCCATAATAAACTGAGGGGCGAAAGCAGTTTACTGATTTCGCCCTCTTGACTACCCCAAGCAAAGGCGGGAAAAGCTGTCAAGGGGAGAGTGTCAGATAATCGGAAAATCACTTGCATTTTTTGAGAAATTTGCATATAATATAAGTGAGCAGATAAATTGCTCTATTAAAGTACGTTGCAGCTTTGAGTGCAACCCTTTAATTTAAGTGCTTCACTACTTTGAACGTGAACCTTTAATTTAAGTGCTTCACAGCTTGAAATGTGAATCATTAATTAGGGAGATAAGTTTATTATCTCCCTTTTCTATATATTGGAGGCTAAAATGGATTTTTATAGGATAAATGAGGAATATATTCATTTCCTTCAAAAATATGAGAAAGAAAAACGTGGAGTGACGAAGGTTCCCAATATTCATTATGCGGAACGTAATAAATTTGCTTTTGGAGCGATATTAAAGGTGAATAGCATAAACTACTATGTGTCTGTATCATCTTTTGACAAGAAGCAGGAAGCAAATATATTGATTCGGGTTTCAGGGGATAAAAAAGAAGTAAAGGGATCTTTGCGTTTTAATTATATGGTGCCAGTTCCCGATGAGTGTCTTAAGAAACTTGTTATTAAAGAGGTGGAAGATGAAAAATACCGTATTCTGCTGAATAAGGAGTACCAGTTTTGTATGAAATATGCTGATAAAATCCAGAAGAAGGCGGAAAAAATCTATAAGATGGTAACATCAAACCAAAAACAAATCCTTACAGATAATAGTTGCGATTTTAATCTTTTAGAGCAGGGATATCGGGAATATATTAAGCTGTATCTGGCAGGAAAATAAGAGGGAAGATTGTGGTTGCAAAATGCTTAGTAAATCCAGTGTTTATGCGGGTTTGCGGATTTTTAAAAGGTCTTTTGACAACAGTCGTTTGCGTGCGATTATTCTTACTGTCCAGTGGTTTGTTGGTGGGAGAATGATTTTTAAGCGGTTTAGATGACTGGCATAAATCCATATTATAACGCCCTTAGCTGTGGGTAGGAACTCATGGCTAAGGGCGTTTTTTGTCGTGTTTTTTAATTGATGAATGGGGGTGATGATTAAAGTTTTTTTCCATAATGTAATTCGTCAAGGGATTTCCAGTAAGCTGAAAATTTATTAAACTGTAAAATAAATTATATTCCGGAGATGTCCTATGAACACAGGGGGCTGGTGATTGGCTTAAAGCAGAATTAGAAACTTTACAAAACCAGTTCTCAGCGGCAAAGACAGATTAGCATTTCAGGCATTCCCATTACGAAATGCCTTTTTTCATATCAGGAACAAACTCTGCTGTTCATACTCCTGCTCCCGCCCAAGCACCGGCGGAGTCTTATGAAGGGCATATTGCGCAAATTGATCGTCGTATACCCACTCCTTTAGCTCCCCTGTCTCCAGAACCAGCGGCATCCTGTGGTGGACAGGGGACACGGAGGCATTGGCCTGTGTCGTGAGGATGATAAAACGTTCCTCATCCCCGAATCGGTTGTAGAATCCCGCCATATACACAACCGCTGCGTCCTTCCTGAAAAATGTTACCTTATTTTTATCGGAATCCCACTCATAAAAATGCTTTGCCGGTATCACGCAGCGCCTGTGCAGCACGCTGTCCCGAAATGTTTTTCGTTCCAGCGCAGTCTCCGCCCTGGCGTTGATCAGAAGTCCTTTCTTTTGATACTGGGGAAATCCCCACTGCATTTCTTTCAGTTCCAGTGCAGGTGAAATACTGCCCGAAGCGATTGCCGCAGGCTGCTCCCTGCGCTTACCGCATTGCGTCAAAATGCCCGCAGGCTGAGAAGGGAAGATGTCGCCTGTGCGCATTCTCTGTATCTGAAGATCTACATTGTGGATCACCTTTTCAATCTCCCTGGCTGTCTCTTCGTCTACAAAAAATCTTCCGCACATAGTTGTCCTCTCCTTCTCCTGTGATGCACACGCTTTTTTCTACAGCGTTACTATTCACAGTAACTCTACAGCTTCAAAATACAGCATTGTCACATATCTAAAAAAATATTCGCGGCTGCGTCTGAGTCTCGCTTAAGAACCTCCGTACGGTCTGTGATCTCCCAATATCCATTCTTTGGAGAACCATGGCGGATCAGAATACCACGTCTTTTCAATTTTTTGATATTAGATTCAATATTCCGGCTCGAAATACCGATTGCACCTGCGATTTTCTTTGCAGAAAGCCGTGTATCCTGCGATAATAGTTCAAGGATCTGCTTCTGAGTACTGTTCAGA
>CAOKQK010000148.1 GCA_948470905.1 uncultured Lachnospiraceae bacterium
CCTTTCTTTGAGGGTGCGCGCTTCCCTATAACCCTATTATACTTATCTGTTTGGGAGCATCTCTGTGTACTTTTGCGAGACTGCGCAACAGTTCAGACAGATTACCAAACAATTTGACGTTGCCCGCCCAGACTAATGAGACGGACGGCGGACATTGCCCTAATATCGTTATGTAAGAATAGGAATTAAGGAGGTGAACCGCAAAAAATATGGTATGGCTGAACCCAAAAGACTGCGAAAAGCAGGAATACATGGTGTTAAGGTTGAGCGCACCGAAGGAAGAAAAAATTTTTTTGGATTTTAATTCGCTTAGAATTTCTGATGTGCTTGCCAAAATAAGGAAATACCTGTATTGACAATGATCTATACAGATTATATAATGGAGCGCAATCAGTTAAATCCCTCCTCACAATGAATCGATGGGGCGGATAAACGGAAAGGCAGGTTGATAAAATGTCAGTTAAAGTAAGTTCGTTTGGAACATATTTGGATGAAAATGCGGGTAAAAGGGAGATTTCATTGTACACCTTTGCCAACAGTAACGGAATGAAGGTGTCTGTGTCCAGCCTGGGGGCAGCGATCGTGAGTGTGATCGTGCCTGACAGGGAGGGAAATTTTGCGGATGTGGTGCTGGGCTTTGACAGGGGTGAGGACTATCTGGGAAATCCCAGCTTTTTCGGCGTTGTCATTGGCCCTAATGCAAACAGGATCGGAAATGCTTCTTTCAGGATTGACGGCAGGGAATATGGGCTGGATGTCAATGACGGCGTGAACAATTTGCACAGTCACAAGGACAAGGGCTATCACAAGCGCCTGTGGCAGGCGTTCCCGGCGGAGGACGGAGTGCGGTTTGAGCTGGAGGACGCGGACGGCGGAATGGGCTTCCCGGGCAATAAAAGGATCAGTGTGGAATATTTCCTCAGCCAGGACAACGAACTGAGGATCCATTATCACGGGAGCAGCGACAGAAGGACGCCCCTGAACCTGACCAACCATTGTTATTTCAACCTGGAAGGGCATGACAGCGGCAGCATGGAAGGGCATGAGCTGTGGATCGGCGCCTCCCGCTATACGCCTGCGGATGAGGGATCCATCCCTTATGGGGACATAGTGCCTGTAAAGGGAACCCCCATGGATTTTACGACGGCGAAGAAGATAGGGCAGGAGATCAATGGGGATTTTGAGCAGCTGAGATTTGCAGGCGGCTATGACCATAACTGGGTCATTGATGGCTGGGACGGGGAGCTGCGCCACTGTGCTACAGTCAAGGCGCCCGAGAGCGGGAGGGTGATGAAGGTTTACACTACACTGCCGGGTGTGCAGTTCTACGCAGGCAATTTCATTGAAGATCAGACCGGAAAGGGCGGGGCAGCTTATGGCTTTCGCGGAGGGCTGTGTCTGGAAACACAGTATTTCCCGGATTCGGTGAACAAGCCTCAGTTCCCTTCGGCGCTGTTCGGCGAAGGGCGGGAATATGATTCCGTGACAGTGTATCGTTTTGAATGACAGCCTTTGGGGCTTGTTTGCAAAGAATGTCGAACGTTTTTTCGTCAGGCGCGACAAAGAATGCTAAAATACCTCGTATGCCGATGCTATTATTAATGGAAACGGTATGGGAGGTGTTTTTATATGGAACTGCCAAAAAATATTACACAAATCGGAGAGACAAACCAGTACTGCAAGATATATGTGGAAGACTATGTTTTCTCTTATATGAAGCAGCTGAACCAATTTGCCCAGGATAAAAATATCGGTGTTGCCCTGTATGGCAGCAGGAAAGAGGAAGCGGGCGTTTCTTATCTGTTTTTGTATGGCGCCTGTAAGCTGGATTTTTTGCAGCGGGAGAGCCGTCATCTCTCACAGGCAGTGCTTCAGGAGGCGGAGAAGCAGCGCAGAAAACATTTTCCCGGCTGTGATTTCCTCGGATATCGGATGCTGAACGGGGAGATGATCGAGGGTTTCCATGTCTATGAGCAGGGGACATGCAGGTACATAGAAGGATATGCCCGGTTCTATGAGAAAAATGACAGCATGCTTGCATTTATGCTGGAGGAGCGGCAGGAGGAGGCAAAGCCGGAGGAATTTGACCAGAATAAGTACGACGAGGTAAAAAAACGGCAGGAAGAGAGACGTGCGGCGGCAGCGGAGCGAAGCGCGCATACCTCTGTCTTCCGGGAAAAACAGCAAAAGCAGCCAGGGCAGCAGGCGGTGAAGAAAGATAACAACATGGCGAAAATGAGGCTTGCGGCAGCGGCGGCATTTCTGGTGCTGTGTATTGCGGGGCTGGCAGCAATGGGAGGCGGGGAGAAGTTGGAGGATCTGCAGCTTGCGGCGAAGCGGTTGGTGGACGAGTTTGCTCAGAAACAGCTGCCGGATGCAATGGAGGCAAACGGTCCGGCACAGGTGGGCTCCATTGTAACGGAGGACAAGCTCACCGATGCGATCCTGAAAGAAAATCAGACGGCGTCCAATACAAAGGCTCCTGTGCCTGGGGCAACGACTGCGCCCACGGCGCTCCCGACGACTGCGCCTACGGCAATCCCGACGTCTGCACCGACACCTGCGCTTACGGCAAATCCGACGGCTGTACCGACGCCGGTTCCTACGGCAAAGCCCACGGCGGCGCCCACGCCTGTCCCCACAGCCGCTCCTACAGCGGCGCCTGTAAGCTATACGATAAAAAAGGGAGACACCCTGATCGGTATCTGCATCAAAAGATATGGCAGCGATGCGCGTGTGGCGGAAATCTGCGAGCTTAACCATATAGAGAATCCGGACGATATCAAGGTAGATGATAAAATTTTATTACCATAGTTGTGGAATTGTATGATATAATGAGCTCTAGCGGGAAGAATGAGTTTGCTCATTGGGCGAGCGGCGAATGGATATCATGAGTCCGAATGGACATCCAAAGCATTTTTGGGTGTTAGCTGCAGCTTGCGGATGGAAATGAAGTACTGCGGAGGTACTATGGCAGAGATCAAAAGCTACATAAAGGAAAAAAATAAGAGAATCCAAAAGCAGACAGACTACAGGGACAAGATCAGAAAGCACAAGCTGACGGCGGTGTATCGGGTTTTGCTTGTGCTGGCTGCGGTAGCGGCTTTGATCCTGTTGGCCGTAGTGCAGTACAGGCACCATATCTATACGAACTATGATATTATCTCAAGTATTGAGCAGGAAAGCCTGGCGGGTACGCGGAATCTGCGGCTGGGTGATTCTGTGCTGACTTACAGCAGGGATGGGGCGCACTGCACCAATTCCATGGGAGAGATTACGTGGAACCAGACCTATGGAATTCAGGATGTGAAAACATCGGTCTGTGGAAATACGATCGCTATTGGGGAATATAACGGAAGAAATATTTATGTGGCAAATTCCGAGAAGCTTCTGGGAAATATCACCACTACCATGCCTATCAGGGATCTGGCTGTCTCATCCGCGGGGGAAGTGGTGGCGGTGCTCGCCGACACGGATATCACCTGGGTTAATACATATGACAGCAGCGGGGCGCTTCGCTATCAGGGGCGTACCTATATGAATAATTCAGGGTATCCGGTGTCGGTCAGCCTGTCGCCAAACGGCGAGCTGCTTTGCGTCGCTTATGTGTATGTGGATACAGGCATCATCAAGACGAACATTGCTTTTTATAATTTAGGAATTATCGGAGACAATTACAGTGACCATCTTGTGGGAGTGTATCCCTATACTGATATGCTGGTGCCCTATGTGCAGTTTATGAATGATGAGACGGCGTTTGCCGTGGGAGATGGTCGGCTGATGATCTATTCCGGCGGTTACAAACCGGAAAATAAGGGTGAATTTTTGTATGATGAGGAGGTGAAATCAGTATTTTTCAGTGACAGATACATAGGGCTTGTATTTGCCTCAGATGACAGTGAGCATTTATACAGGCTGAATGTGTATAATGCCGCTGCGGAGAGGGTGGGTACTTATTATTTTGACATAAATTATACAGATATCTTTTTTGGAAAGGAGAATTTTGTCATATATAATGAGTCAAAGTGCCAGATCATGACTCTGGACGGAATCGAGAAGTATAATGGCAGTTTTGCAAAATCAGTGGAGCTCATGCTCCCGTTGGGGAATTCTTACCAGTATATGCTGGTTACGGATGCTTCTATAGATAAGATTCAATTAAAATAAGGAATTGATGGACAAAGCCTAAGATACGGCGAAGGAGAAAACAATGTTGGAAAATCTGAATATAAATATAATGTTGATCATCGTGGTGATATCGGTTGTCTATAAGATAGCCGACGGCTATAAAAAGGGAATGACAAAGGAACTTATCTCATTTGTCTCGCTGATCATACTGTGTGTTGTGGGAGCACTGATCGCAGGCGGTGTGAATAATTATTTTGACGGGAAGTTCTTTAATGTGGCGATCATGGTGTTCCTGCTTGCATTGGTTGGGATCATCCACCATCTTTTGAGCGTGGTTCTTTTCCCGGCAAAGCTTGTGACAAAGCTTCCGGTGATTCATTTCGTGGATAAGCTGCTGGGTATCGTGTTTGGTTTCCTTGAAGTTGTATTGATCCTCTGGACGATCTACACCTTGATCATGATGATGGATATGGGCATGATCGGACAGGTGGTCTTAGCTTATACAGAAGACAGCAAATTTTTGACGTGGTTTTACCAGCATAATTATCTGGCTTACGGTGTGGAATCCATGATGGAAAAGTTTGATTTTGTGCCTCTGGAAGAATTGAAGATGCTGTTTGGATGGTGATTCCCGCGGGCAATGAGCCAGGCGGCTGCGAAGCAGACATTAACGTCGGCTAAAAACTGGTTTTGCAGGAATAATTGACGGAGTACAAAATCTCGGCGAGTACAAAAAGGCTGGCAGGAATATATTGTAGTGGACGAGGACAGGGGAGGATATCATGCCTATGTCCTGTGAGTTGTGGCAGCTGTTGGCAGAAATAAAAAAGCTGCCGGAAAATGTTGAAAAAAGTAAAAAAAGGTATTGACATGTGATTGATAAGTGTGATATCATGCTATTCGCCGCGTTGATGAAGGTAAACAGGAAAACAACTTCCAACAGAAAAGCTTCAAAAATGTAGCAAAAAAAATTAAAAAAACCTGTTGACAAACCCGGAAAGTTATGGTAATCTAA
>CAOKQK010000149.1 GCA_948470905.1 uncultured Lachnospiraceae bacterium
GCATCTGCCACTGCAAAAAGCTCCCCTATGGAAGTAGGGTACATGGAAAACGCCACGCACATATCTGTCTGCACCCTGCGCTCCAGCTCCTCCAGGCCTCTGATCCCGCCCACAAAATCAATGCGCTTGTCCGTCTTGGGATCTTCTATCCCCAGCACCGGCTTTAAGAGATGATCCTGCAACAGGGACACATCCAGGCCGTCCACTGCATCCTCCGACAAAATATGCGGTTTTGCCGTCAGCCTGAACCATTTTCCGTCCAGATACATCCCATAGCTTCCCTTCTGAGCCGGCCTGTACGGGGAGTCAGGAGCCTCCTCCACAACAAAATTTTCAGAGATCTTCTCCATAAATTCATCTGTAGTATACCCATTTAAATCCCGAACCACACGATTATAATCCATAATGCGCAATTCTTCGTCCGGGAAAAGCACTGCCAGGAAATAATTGAACTCCTCCTGCCCCGTAAATCCCGGGTTTTCCTGCCTGCGCTTTAAGCCCACCTTCACTGCAGAGGCACAGCGATGATGCCCGTCCGCAATATAAATGGCAGGAATCTCCGAAAACGCCTGGTGTATGGTCCGAATCATATCCTCGTCTCCGATCACCCATACCCTGTGCCCAACACCGTCCTCCGATACAAAATCACAAAGCGGTTCCCTGCCCTTTACCTCTGCCGTCAGCTCCCGCAGCACGGCATTCGTCCTGTAGGCGAGAAAGATAGGACCTGTCTGCATATTACAGACATCCACATGATTGATACGATCCTGCTCCTTGTCCGCCCGGGTGTTCTCGTGCTTCCTGATCACATTATCCATGTAATCGTCTATGGATGCACATGCCACGATCCCCGTCTGGCTCCTTCCCTCCATGACCTGCTCATACAGATAATAGCATGCCTTTTCTTCTTTTACAAAGCTTCCCGCAGAAATCCTCTCCCGCAAAAGCCCTGCCGCCCTCTCATAAACCTGCGGCGCATAGGTGTCAACCTCGCTCCCAAAACCTGTCTCTGCGCGGTCTATGGCAAGAAAGGAATCCGGATTCCGCCTCACAACTTCCGCCGCCTCCTCCCTGTTATAAACATCATAAGGCAGCGCCGCAATCCTGCTCTCCAGTCCGGGAGCCGGACGATATGCCGAAAAAGGTCTGATTTCCGCCATGCTCTTATCCTCCATAAATTTTTTATTTTTTACCTTTTATATAATAATAGATTGTGATATAATCCATAATAAATGATCTGCCCATGCAGGGCACGGCTGACGGTTCTGCAAAGCTGCAGACACAGCTGACGGTTCCCGCGGGTTGCGGGCAGAGACCCGTAAAACCTGCGGTTTTGCGGGTTCGCTTCGCTCGTCAGGTGCCTGAGGGAGCATCTGCTTGTCCAGGCACGGCTGACGGTTCTGCAAAGCTGCAGACACAGCTGACGGTTCCCGCAAGTCGCGGGCAGAAACCCGTAAAACCTGCGGTTTTCCGGGTTCGCTTCGCTCGTCAGGTGCCTGAGAGCGCATCTGCTCGTGCAAGCACAGCTGATGCTCCCTCAGGCATCTGACTCTGCCCTTTGCGGACATTATACCACATATTTCCACAATTGAACAGAAAGGATTGCAGATATGACGGAAGAAAACAAAAAAATATTAGAAAGAATCAACGCTTATGCGGAAAATACCCTTGGGGAAATCGACCCTCAGAAGGTTCAGGTATCCGTACAGCTTGAAAAACTTAAGCCCGTTATGGAGGAAATTGCAAAAGAAAAAGGCATCAGCCTGGAAGATATGTTTATTTTGTATATGGACCTTCAAAGCGAGGCCTCCTGCCTGACCCAGAAAAAATTAGAAGACAGCCTGCAGGATCTGAATGACGGAACTGACGGCATGCCCCTGCTGTTTCGATGACAGCGGGGACAGCCGCCAGTTTATATACCGCAGCCTGCAGGCTCAAATTCTTTCCAGAATGCTGTCCGACTGGAAAGGCTTTGCCACAAAGCCGTCCGCCCCAAGCTCCAGGGCTTTCTTTACAACTTCTTCCGTACACAGCGCCGACAGCATGATCACCTTTACATCCGAATAATCTTTCTTTATCCTTTCAAGGACTTCCAGCCCGTTCATGCCCGGCATTTTAATATCCAGGATGCACACGTCGGCATTAATATCGCCGGTTTTATCTTTCAGCCTGTCCAGACATTCCTCTCCGCTCTTGTACTGCAATATCCTGTGGCCGTTCTTGCTCAATATGTCTGTCAGCATCATCCTCATAAAATCCGAATCATCCACCACCAGCACCGTCTTCTCCCCCTCATTATTCCTGATACAGGTTTGTTCCATCTTAAGAGGCGGCACATAATCAAAAATACTGTCAACCTGACTCTGGTTCAATACACGGTCCTTATCCTGCACAGTCGCTGACGGCGCCGCTGGCGGCTTTTCTTTTTTGTCAAAATCACCGCATCCAAGAAGACTGTCTGCGGACACTCCCAGAACCCTGACAATTTCCGGCACCATAGCGATATCCGGATAGGAAATCCCGATTTCCCATCTTGAAACAGCCTGAGGCGTCACGGAAAGAGCCTGCGCCAGCTCCTCCTGTGTCATGCCCTTCAATACCCTTCTCTCCTTGATAACATTTCCTATTTCCATCAGCAGCATCCTCCTTTTGGTGTGTCAAGTTATGTTCCCACGGCTTTATAACCATGGATTGCTTTGCTTCTATTTCATTTTACCCCAAATCACATCGTCTGTCTCTCAATAGCTGATTGTTTTCGGATAACTTATCATCATCTTTCCTCAATTACTGATTGATGCCAGTCACACCTCTTTTTCATCCAGACAGGGCTGCGCTCTGTTCTCTATGGCACACACCGCCTGCGGAATATACCTGACTTGCGTCAAAATACCCCTGCTGTCTTGATGGCAGCAGGGGCAGTCCTTAAGATTATACCTTCTCTTTCTCATTGCTGTTTCTGAGATTATTGATGATTACCGTCCAGAAAATGATCTGTTGTCTCTTGTCACTAATGCTGTCCGCTATACGCACTATCTGCGCACCCTCCTCCGGCGTAGTGGCAAACTGTCGGTTCAGCATGTAAAAAGCTTCTCGCAGGCTTGGCTGTATGTCAGTAATTCCCTCCGTAAATTCCTCCCTTGAGATCTTTTCTGTCTCTATGATCTGATAATAGGGAATCGCCAGCATTCTTTCGGCCAGAATTTTCAGTGTGACCACTTTTTCATTCTTGGCCTGTGGAAAAAATTCATTATCAGAATGAAAAAGCGCTGCGTAAAGCTTTTTGTAAAAATCCTCCTGCGGCAGATTCATCTCTGTAATACGTTCCACCACTCCGTATATGATACCTTCATACACGGAAGATATCCTGTTTTCCTCCTGTTTTGTAATTTTCAGAGGATTATTATCCTCCACATCCCCTATGCTTCCGGCATATTCTATAATGACCTGCAATGCCTTTTCCGGCTCGTCTCCCTTTTCAAAATAATCTTCATACAGCCCATAATAAATATCTGTTTGATTTGCGCTTGCAGTTTCCAACGTACGGATCAAACTTTCTTTGGAATGCTTTTCTTCCATGGAATGCTTTTCCTCCATATTCATACCGTCATGCTTCCCTTTCATATTTTGCGATCGTTCCCATGGCAGTTCCCTTTAAGACCCTCATACCATGGATTTCGTCATCTCTCAGCAGCCTTTCCCGATC
This sequence comes from uncultured Lachnospiraceae bacterium, assembly GCA_948470905.1. GTDB lineage: Bacteria > Bacillota > Clostridia > Lachnospirales > Lachnospiraceae > Acetatifactor. The sequence continues at coordinate 3,704 of CAOKQK010000149.1, forward strand.
CAGCGGCCTCTGTGTTCTCAGGGCAACAATACCCTCATCCTCATTGTCATAGGAAATCGCCCGGAATGCAGTCTCTACCTTGACACTCTGCGGCTTTTCATTATCCATTTTTAGCTTTAAAGACTGTCCCTGCCGTACCCACAGTCCTTCATCTGCAGATCGAAGACAGGCATCCAGAGCTGTCTCATCCATCCCCATGCCATATTCCCGGATAACCTCCTGCAGCAGCCCCTGGCGATCACCCTTGCCCCGCAGCAATTTCGCGCTGCGTATGCCCATATCCGTGAGAGAATACAGCCTATATTTCCCCACTTTTCTAACGTTGATCAAATCTAAATGCGCAGTTTTCTTCATGATCTCCGTAAGCGCTGACGGATGGGCAAACTGCAGTTCTTCAGACAACTCATTGTGCGCCAGCACACCCTTTACCTCCAAGAGCTGCAGAATCTCCGGTAATCTTCTTATGGAAGATATCTGTTTCAGATTCCGCTTTTTAGACCAGGCATCCATGCTTTCTTCATAAGTTGATTTTTGGATGGTTTCCATAGTGCCAAGCCATGCGCCGCATCTGACCAGGGCGACCCACAAACGCTTCCTCACAATAGAATCCGTCCAGAAATTCAAGATGTTCCTGCCCGCCAGCAGCAGATGATCCAGCTTTTTCCCGTCATGCGCCTGCCAGTTGTGCAGCAGCTCCTCCTGGGCATTATTGGCATATTCAATTACCTTTTCATAGTTTTTTGACGCCAGTTCCTGAGAAATATCAATTCCTGTCTGAACTACCTCCGCTTTTGTCATATGAAATCCTCCTTAAAAGATGCGGTAGTGTCAAATCTGACACTACTTTTTGGCTACAAAATCTTTATTTTCCGG
>CAOKQK010000150.1 GCA_948470905.1 uncultured Lachnospiraceae bacterium
GTGCTCTTCCGATCTCATCACATGGTTCTTTCTCTCCATCTCGCTTTCAGTCTCAAAAACATAAAATCCAAATTGTACCCCTATCCCTTCAACATCAAAAATAGTGGGATATTTATGTTGCTTATCATAAGCACACTGCTTTGCCGCCTGAAGTATCTTTGAAAAACGCTCCCCACCAAAGTCACAACTTCCAGCCTCCCAATCTATCATCCCCCACAGATCTTCCGAACCCTGCAGCAGAAATTCCAACGTTCCTTTCGCATCCACGTTAAAAAGTGTCTTTTTCTCATCTGTATTCAGCATGATATCCAAAAGAGAATCTATGGTAAGCCCATCCCCATCTTTCAGCAGGGACTTATCCATTACATAAAAACGTGAATACATATCCATAGCAATCCCATAACATTTCCCATCCTGTTCCCACTGCGCAAATGCTGCTGGAAAATAATCCTCCTTCCTTATGCCGGAAGCTTCCATAAGGGGCGTCAGATCAGCAAAGATCCCGTTTTCAATCATGCTGTAGACATCTCCTGACAGAGCATTTTCACAAATAATATCTGCCCCCTTTCCCGCCGCAAGTCTCAGGTTGGTTTCTGTGACAAAATCGCTGCGGGATGTCCCCTCTCCGTTTTCTTCCAATACAACATGATAGTTATCATTCGATTGGTTAAAGAGGTGTATCTGTGCCTTTAGCCGGCTTCCGATATAAGCGCCCCTGAAAGTGATAATCTCCTTTTCACTATCAACATTCACCCGTGCCAGCTGTTCTTCCATCCCGGAGCTCCAAATGATCCTGGCTTCATTGCCCTCAACCTGAAAATCCACCACAGTCTTCATGTCAGAAACAGTAATCTGTGATAACGTATAGAACGTTCCCGCAAAGGGCAGTTCCAATGTCTTAGTCCCTTTCTTCAAGTCCACCAACCAGAAGCCTTCTGCATCCAGCAGCATCAGCCTGTCTCCAGAAGCCCCTATGTATTTGGTCCTGCTGTCCAGGGACACATTTTCTATCTTGGAAACAGTGCCAGTGACAGGGTCAAGCTCCTCAAGCCTGTAATTTTTGTCTTTTTCCATCAGCAGGATGATCCTGCCGCTCTCAAGCCCACAGATGTCCCTGACCCAGCCATCGGTCCTGCAGTGATAAAGCATATTTCCATCCTTGCCCAGCCGGATGACGCCGTCTGTCTGGGGAATTAAGCAGTTCCCCTCCCCGTCCAGATACCATTGGGTGGAACGGTATGTCCGGGAAACACCACTCATGAGTAGCTGCCTTTCCTTCCCTGCAGGCTGCAGATATACATCCATCAAAGACGTACCATCCTCGGCATTTACCTTCTCTGCAATCAGACTCACAGGTTCTCCCTGATAATACTGCCTGCCAAGGAGCCATTGATTTTCTCCCGCATCTTCCATAATCTGGCTCTCCACACGGATATCATAATATTCCACTGACTCCTCTTTCTTACTACAGGCGGCAAATGTCAGCACCAGACAAAATAATGAAAATAAGAACGCCCCCATTTTCATGCCTGCGCATCCGCGCCTGCCCTTGGCGGGTGCTGTCATTCTCCGCTGTTGAACCATACCTGTCCTTTGTCTCACGTCTGTTCCTTGCCTCATATCAGCTCCTTGTCTTGCGTCCGTTCCTTTCCCCATCTCCACACCTTCTCCTTCTTTACGGTCTGACGTCATTATACATCCTTCATATCTAACTAACCGCCTACAGTCACCAGGAAAGATGAATTTTGACATCAACACCATATTTTTTCTTTTGTCTGTTACCTGTATATTACTACATTTTCTTGTTTTTGACAAGATTCCCTTTCTGTCTTCACATCGCGGGGAACAAAAAATGGAGTCTACCCAGGCTCCATTTTACTGTAATCTATATTTCCATTATTTCTTCTGCTGCTCATTCAGATACAGCTGTACTCTGTTCTGTATCACATCTATAACTTCTTTTTCACTCTTTGCCCCGCTGAAATAATCCGCAGCTTCCTCCACAATGATTGTGATCAAGGGCTGGGGACGAAGCGGATAAAAGCTTGCGTCCTCCATATATCTGATCATGTCATCTACGATCTCCTGTGTGATATGTTCTTCCACAGGAGTTTCTCCTTTGATTTGCCTTCCGTTGTACTTCTTCCCTGTCTGCCTGCCTGATGCATCATATACCGGCTCATAGAGATCAGCCTCTATATACCTCTGAGCTGCCTGATCAAAGGATCTTCTGTTCACAGGAAATGCTGATAAACCAAAATCCTCGTCAGACTGTGCCTCCTCCCCCAGTAGGAAAGCCAGGAACTGCCAGGCTCCCCCCACTTGTTTGGACTTGGCATTAATTCCCATAACACCGTGCGTTGTGACTGTTGCATGGCATCCGTCCTCAAACAGAGGACCCGCCATCATCTGTCCTCTCTGCGCTAATTCACTCATAGTTTCATAAACACGAAACCCTAAATCATACTTGCTTTCCAGCAGAGTGTCTACATCACTGGTATCCTGTCGCTTGTCATAAGCACACTTTTTAGATGCCTGGAGCATCTTTGAGAACAGTTCCCTACTAAAATCGCAGGTTCCTTCCTCCCAGTCTACTGTACCCCACAAGTCCTCTGAACCCTGAAGCAGATATTTCAGTATCCAGTTTGCGTCGAGTTCATAGACAAAACTTCCAACCTCCGATTCCAGCATAATGTCCAGAAAGGTTTCCATGGTAAGCTCTCCCCTGCCGTCCATTAAAGTCTGATCCATTGTATAGGCATAATAATACACCCCAAGACCAATCCCGTAAATATTCCCTTCATGTTTCCAGCTGCTGAATGCCGCCGGGAAATAATCATCTTCCCTCACATTGGAAGCTTCCATAAGAGGCGTCAGGTCCGCAAAGACCCCATTTACTATCATGTTGTAGGCATCTCCAGGCAGGGCATCTTCACAGATGATGTCAGCCCCCTTCCCTGCTGCAAGCTGCATCTGCGTCTCCGTGCAGAAATCACCTGCACTGATCCCTTCCCCACAATCCTCCAATACTACATAATAGGTATCGTTTGACTGATTAAAAAGCTGTACCTGCTTTTTCAGCCACCTGGCATTAAGTGAATTGGTGAAATTTTGTCCCCTGATGCGGATGACCTCTCGTTCCTTACTGATATTGACCCGATCCAACTGCTCCTCTATCCCGGAAGTCCAAATGATCCCGGCTTTGCTGCCCTCAGCCCAAAAGTCCGCAGCCATTTCTCCCTCCTGTAATAGATAGGAGCTCCCCCCAAAAGGCAGTTCCAGTGTCTTGGTTCCTTTCTTCAAGTCCACCTGCCAGAAGCCTTCTGCATCCAGCAGGACCAGCCCGTCACCAGAGGCCGCTATGTACTGGCTTCCGCTTCCCAGGGACATGTCTATCCTGATGACAGCACCGGTGACAGGATCAAGCTCCGCAAGCCCATATATCTTGTTCTCCTCCAGCAGCAGGATGATCCTGCCGCTCTCAAGCCCACAGATGTCCCTGACCCAGCCATCGGTCTTGCTGTAATAAAGCATATCTCCATCCCTGCCCAGCCGGATGACGCCGTCTGTCTGGGGGATAAAGCAGTTCCCCTCCCCATCCAGATACCATTGGGTGGAACGGTATGTCCGGGAGACGCCGCTTATGAGCAGCTGCCTGTCCTTCCCTGCGGGCTGCAGGTATACATCCATCAAAGGCGTACCATCCTCGGCATTTACCTTCTCTGCGATCAGACTCACAGGCTCTCCCTGGTCATACTGCCTGCCAAGCAGCCACTGATTGTCTTCAACCCCATCCAATATCCGGCTTTCCACACGGATCTCATAGTAATCTTCCGGCTCCTCCTTCTTACCGCAGGCGGCAAGCGTTAGCATCAGCCAGAGCAATGAAAATAGAAATATACTTTTTTTCATATAACTTCTCCTATGCGGTATAAGTTCTTACCGCTGAATGTCTATGCACATCAATTGCTATGCGCCCCGCAGACAATGCAATACGAATATATCATATGCCCATAGTTGTCATAAACATTCTCATAATCATGGATTTCATACTCTATTTCATCTTTGGTATCTACATGACCACATTTTGTGCATAAATAGTCTACACTATAGTAAATTATGTGGTATTTTTCATTATAATCCGAAGTTCCCTGAAAAATGGGCTTCAATTTTTCATATTCATGCTCACACCCGTTCACTGCTCTTGTGTCGTTCTCCGCCGCCTGCGCCGTTGCCGCCAAACCTGTCACTCCCAGTCCTACCGCCAACAATACTGCCATCAATTTTGCTTTCATAAATTTCTGCCTCCATTTCATAATATGTTCTTAATCTTGACAATATTCAATTTTTTTCAATTTATTCTTATGTCTGCCTTTTTCTGTCCTTTTCCTACCGTCTCTGCACGTGTTCCCTCCCACCATATGGCAGCTTCTGCAGCATCCCTACCAGCCCGTTGCACAATCTCATCTTCTTCATGTACCTTCCTCCTCGTATAATATCTTTTAGATACATTAAATGCACCTTGATAACTGAATAA
>CAOKQK010000151.1 GCA_948470905.1 uncultured Lachnospiraceae bacterium
AGAAAGAACCATGTGATGGGAGGGTACCTTTTTGATGATGGCTGCCATACGATGATCATATCTCCAAGTGGAGTAATGGGAATCAATGCCAATTCCATGCATATGGAGGGAGCCTGGCAGCTGCTCGCCTTTCTGCTAGGGGATGAGGCGCAGTCGGACGAATCTTTTGCAATAGAATCATTCCCGGTCAACAAAAGAGCCTTTGATTTGGTAGCACAGAGGGAGATAGAAGCCGGAGCCATTGAGTGGAAAACAGGAATGATAGGAGGTAAAGAAGTAAAATGGCAAGGTGTTACAAAAGGAGACGGGGAGGATCTTACACAAGAAAAGGTAGATGAGATAGCCCGGAATCTCCAGGATGCGAGACACCTTCCCATCAGGCCCCAGCCCCTGATCACGATCATCCTGGAGGAAACTGCGGATTATTTCAGCGGGGCAAAGAGTGAAAAAGAAGTTATAGATGTGATACAGAACAGAGTGCAGCTGTATCTGAATGAGCAAAAGAAATAAAGAACGCTCCCTGACATGGCAAACAGAATGTGGAGGATAGGCTGTATAATGCAGGAATCCGCCTGTCTTTCGGATAAAGGCTGAGAAAAATAAGAAACTAAATCAGCCAAAGATTTACAATAACCATATTTTGTGGTAAAATAACGGCGAACGCGCAATCCGTTGTGCGTTCGCTGTTTGTTCCCGCGGGTAATGAGCCAAAGGCCAAGGGAAGTAAATTTCCTGAGAAGATTACTTCCCTGAGGTCTTGGCTCATTATCCCCAGGGTCAAAGTCCTCATCAGCTTGCTGCGAGGGCTTTCATCGTACACAAGACCATAAAAGCGGCATTTCATGCTGCCGAAACAAGCGGCAGGTTTCCGCTTAATATTAAGATACAGGAGCGTTAAAAATCAATGTCAGAGCAGACAAATGAAGCAATGCACCCCAACGAAGCCTTGTATAATAGTAAGACAGAGCCTCCTATAGAAGACCTTACTCCCATGATGCAGCAGTATATGGAGACAAAAAAGCAGAATAAAGACTGTATCCTTTTTTACCGCTTGGGAGATTTTTATGAAATGTTTTTTGACGATGCGCTGACGGCATCCAGGGAGCTGGAGATCACCCTGACGGGTAAGGCGTGCGGACTGGAAGAACGCGCTCCCATGTGCGGAGTCCCTTATCATGCGGTGGAGGGGTATCTGAGCAAGCTGGTAAACAAGGGTTACAAGGTGGCAATCTGTGAACAGATAGAAGACCCAAAGCTTGCCAAGGGGCTGGTTAAGCGGGAAGTCACCCGGATCGTGACCCCGGGTACAAACTTGAATGTACAGGCGCTTGAGGAATCCAGGAATAATTTCCTCATGTGCATTGTCTATACGCCCACAAAAACAGGTCTCTCCGTGGCGGATGTCACCACAGGGGACTATTATCTGACCGAGGTGGAGGATCTGAGGAAGCTGAACGATGAGCTGATGAAGTACAAGCCTTCTGAAATCATCTGTAACGAAGCGTTCCTGGTCAGCGGCTTTGATGTGGAGGATATGCGGGGGCGGCTGCGTCTCTCGGTCAATTCCCTGGAACCGCACATGTTTGACGACGAGGGCTGTAAGAGGCTGCTGCTGAGGCATTTCAGGGTAAGTGCGCTCGCCGGCCTTGGCATTGAGGAATTTCCGGTGGGTATGCTGGCGGCAGGTGCATTGCTGCAATATCTGTATGATACCCAGAAGACGGATCTTGCACATTTTACCCATATTACGCCATACCTCACCAACAAGTATATGCTGCTTGACAGCTCCACCAGGCGCAACCTGGAATTGACAGAGACTCTGCGGGAAAAACAGAAAAGGGGTTCTCTTCTGTGGGTGTTGGACAAGACCAAGACCGCTATGGGCGGAAGGCTGCTGCGGAGCATGCTGGAACAGCCTCTGATCGACAGGGCAGAGATGGAGAAACGCCTGGACGCCATTGAGGAACTGAACAGGGACAGTGTATCAAGAGACGAGATCAGAGAGTATTTAAATCCTGTGTATGATATGGAACGGCTTCTGAGCAAGGTCACGTATCGCACGGTGAATCCCAGGGATCTGATCGCTATCCGTAATTCCCTGGAAATGCTACCCGCCATAAAGACTGTGCTTGGCAGCTTCTCCGGGCAGGCACTGACAGAGATAGAGAATGACAGCGACGCCCTCCAGGATATTTTCCAGCTGATCACGAACGCCATTGAGGATGACCCGCCTGTAACTGTCCGGGATGGCGGCATGATTCGTGACGGCTTTGACGAGACCATAGACACGCTCCGGAGCGCCAAGCGGGACGGCAAGCAGTGGCTTGCCCAGCTGGAGGAAGAAGACAGGGAACGGACAGGCATCAAAAACCTGAAGATTAAATACAACAAGGTATTCGGCTATTATTTCGAGGTGACGAATTCTTTTAAAAATATGGTTCCGGAGGATTATGTCAGAAAGCAGACTCTTGCCAATGCGGAGCGCTATACCACGCCGCGCCTGAAGGAGCTGGAGGACATGATCCTGAACGCGGAGGACAAGCTGACCACGCTGGAGTATGATCTGTTCTGTAAGATCAGGGATTCCATCACACAGGAGCTGGAGCGCATCCAACGGACCGCAAAGGCAATCGCCAGGCTGGATGTGTACACATCCCTTTCCCTGGTGTCCGAGAGAAACCATTATGTGCGCCCGAAGCTGAACGAAAAAGGGGTCATCGACATCAAAGACGGCAGACATCCGGTGGTGGAGCAGATGATCACCAATGACATGTTCATTGCCAACGATACCTATCTGGACAATGGCAGCCACTGCATCAGCATTATCACAGGTCCCAACATGGCGGGAAAATCCACCTATATGCGGCAGACGGCGCTGATCGTGCTGCTTGCTCAGATTGGGTGTTTCGTGCCTGCCAAGAGCGCCAATATCGGCGTTGTGGACAGAATTTTTACCAGGGTTGGTGCGTCGGATGACCTTGCCAGCGGCCAGTCTACCTTTATGGTGGAGATGAACGAGGTGGCGAACATATTGCGCAATGCCACGTCCAGCAGCCTGCTGATCCTGGACGAGATAGGCAGGGGCACTTCCACCTTTGACGGCCTGAGCATTGCCTGGGCGGTGATCGAGCACATCAGCAGCAGGAAGCTTCTGGGTGCGAAGACTCTTTTTGCCACCCATTATCATGAGCTCACCGAGCTGGAGGGCAAGATGAGCAACGTGAACAACTACTGTATCGCCGTAAAGGAGTGCGGGGACGATATCGTATTCTTAAGAAAGATCATCAAGGGCGGCGCGGACAAGAGCTACGGGATTCAGGTGGCAAAGCTGGCGGGGGTGCCGGACATGGTCATCGACCGGGCAAGGGAGATCGTGGAACAGCTCACCGATAACGATATCATCGAGAAGATCCAGAGTATCGCGGTAGATGTGAAAAACGACGTAAAGACCAAAAAGGTTCCCAAGATGGATGAGGTTGATCTGGCACAGATGTCCCTTTTTGACACGGTGACAGACGAGGATATTATCAAGGAGCTGATGGAGGTGGAGGTCAATACCATGTCGCCCATCGATGCGCTGAACACCCTGTACAGACTGCAGAATAAGCTGAAAAACCGCTGGCAGGGCGGGAAGAACAGTTAAGGAGTCAGGGCGTAGAAGTGGAGAGGCGGAAAAGTTCCCGCAAGCGGGAACTGGAATAGGAGGCTGGACATGGCACAGATTCATATCCTGGATTCGGAGACAATTGATAAGATTGCGGCGGGCGAGGTGGTGGAGCGTCCCTCCAGCGTGGTGAAGGAGCTGGTGGAAAATGCCATTGACGCAGGGGCTGTGGCTGTCACCGTGGAGGCAAAGGACGGCGGCATTGAGTTTATACGGGTCACGGACAATGGCTGCGGAATGGAGCGGGAACAGCTCAGGACAGCTTTCCTGCGCCATGCCACCAGCAAGATCATCGACGCCTCGGATTTGATGCGGATCCGCAGCCTGGGTTTTCGCGGCGAGGCGCTTTCCAGCATTGCCGCAGTGGCGAAGGTGGAGGTGATCACCAAGACCCCTGACAGTATAACCGGAAGCCGGATCCTACTGGAGGGTGCGAAAGAAGTTGGTTTTGACGAGGTGGGCGCTCCGGAGGGCACAACTTTCCTGGTGAGAAATCTTTTCTTTAACACCCCCGTGCGGCGGAAATTCTTAAAACAGCCTGCTACAGAGGGCGGATACATCGCGGACCTGATGGAGATCGGAAGAGCACACGTCTGAACTCCA
>CAOKQK010000152.1 GCA_948470905.1 uncultured Lachnospiraceae bacterium
CAGAGGATGATTTACTTGGTTCTTATCAGTGGAAAGGCGGGCTTGACCTGCTGAATATTGTCCTGATCGGTATAGCAAATGAACTTCAAGCTCATTCTAATGAGCATGATGATAAATATGAGCTGCACCGTCTATTGAGTACGCTTCTTTCAACGGGGTTATCTGTTGATGAAAAATTAGGGATTATGGAAAATGAATATAGTATTGCGGTAGACGATAGAATAAGAGAGGATGTGAGCATTATGTGTAATTTGTCGCAGGGAATTAGGGAAAAAGCAACGGATAATGCCTTAGCAGATGTAATAATGAATATGTACGAGAATAATTTTACGCTTGAACAGATAGCTGTTGCAACAAAAAAGAGTGTGGAAGAAATCAAGGCTGTTATTGAAAAAAGAGAGCCGGTATTGGCATAATCAAAGAAACTTAATAACAAATACAGTAAAGTTGTGAACAAGATTTTCAAAAGTCGGTTCGCTGCTTTTTCTGTTTTCAGGAAGAAAGACAGTCGGATTGGATTGTATTTTTTTCATGTAAAGAAAGGAAAATAGAATATATGGCAGACGCAAAAACAGAAAAGCAGAAAGTAAAAGAAATTGCCGACAAGCTGGAGGAAGGGTTAAAGGAGCTCTCTCAGGAAATTCAAAATTATCTGTTATGTATGCGTCGTCAACATTTATATGCCATTGAGTACCGGACAGCAGGTTAATGATCTCCTGCAGACAGTCTGCCCAATAGCCAAGAACTCTTAAAATGTGAACTTCATCTTTATCACATGGATATTGTAAGGAAATCCCATCTGCAAGGACTCAGCTGGAATTTTCGCCCGGGGCGTCTCCGTTCCAAGGCTGTTTTCCAGTTCCCGCAAGCGGGAGCTGGTTTTTTCTCTGCTCTTTTTCCGCTCCTTGGAATTATATTGCCGCAGGATTTTTGATATTGTTTTATGTTTTCATATATGGAGGCAATGGTCAATAAGTGCGTTGGTGATATTGTGACAGCCCAGTGACCTGTCTGACTTGTTATGACCTGCCTGACCTGCTGCATGTGATATTTGCGCATTTGCAGATATCCTGAAAAAGATAGAGAATGGTAGAAATATAAAAGGAACTATGGTAAAATAGGGGCAGTCAGACTGTGGCTTTTTGGAGGTGATTGGTATGTTAGTTCCATTGAAGGAATCGGATTTTGCTGTTTTTGTTGAGCAGGCGTATGAGATGGCTCTCATTCCTGAAATAACCAGCTACCCGGTATATTATGACGGCATTAAGACAAAAGAAGACTATATTGAGAGGGCAGGGAAGGCATTCGGACGTGATGACGAGAGCATTCTGCTTTTTTATAAGGAGGATATATTCTGCGGTTGGATACACTATTATTATCTTGCAGATGACCAATATCTTGATACAGTTTCTCTGTCGGCACGGACGGGGACAGAACAAATGCTGGGGGAATTTTTGGATTTTGTTGAAGGGCAATATCCGGATGCCATGATCTGTCTTGGTTTCCCGCAGGAAAACGTAACAGCGCTTACATATCTCCAGAGCCGTGGGTTTGTGATCGGGGAGCAGAGCTGGAATATGGCACTCCACCTGTCAGGCACACAATATATGAGATCCAGGGCAGATTCCATCCTCCGTATAGACAAGGAAAATTATTCTCTGTTTCAGGGTATCCATTCCCAATGTGACGGGGACATGTATTGGGATACGGAGCATATCTTTAAGGATCTGGATAACTGGATGGTCTTTGTGGCTCTGTGGCAGGGGCGTCCGGCAGGCGCGGTATACTGCCGGAAGGGAAGCATGGCAGAGATATTCGGAATTGATTTTGTGGATGGGATCTATGTACCCGATGTCCAAAAGGAACTGTTGAATGTGGTAATCAGTGCCTGCTGTGAAGACGGAAGCAGGGATATCGTCTATTTTTGCGGGGATATTGAGAAATCAGCTCTGATGGATGCCGGTTTTTACTGCATAGGGAAATACATTATGGTGGAGAGGCGGAAACTGCCCCCTTGTTTTTGAGGTGCGCAGAGTTTATAATAGATAATACGAGTTCATTATTATTTCATGCCGATGATCAGATGGCAGAAGGGAGAGTAAGATGTTAGTCAAAACAAAAGCAAAGGTAGGTGTCTTTTCGATTGCGCTGGGGGCGTATCTGCCGCAGTTCCCCACGCTGGTGCCCGAGTTCGAGAGCCAGTATGAGGCGTTTAAGAAGTCACTTCCCGACACAGTGGAGATCATTGACGGAGGAATGGTAACTACAAAAGAACAGTCACAGGCGGCAGGGGATTTATTCCGCGCTGCGGATGTAGACCTGGTATTCCTGCAGCTGCTTACATACGCCACATCTTATAACATGCTTCCGGCGGTGAAGGATCTGGATGTCCCGGTGGTTCTTGTCAATATCCAGAAGCTCAAGGCGCTGGACTATGACCACACGGATATTGCGTCATGGCTGGGTGAAGGCTATGCCTGCGGTGCAGTGGGAGAAATGGTGGCTGACCTGGAGCGCTATGGCAAGAGACATGCGGTGATCACCGGTGTTGTGGAGGGCGGAGATGCCGGCGTACAGGCGGAGATTGAGGATTGGTGCCGCGCTGCACAGACCAGGAGGCGGTTCAGGGATACCAATATCGCACAGATCGGGCGTCCTTATCCCGGCATGATGGATCTCTACATCGACGAGTCGAACCTGTACAGGAGGATGCACCTGTATACCAAGCAGTTTGACTGGGAGAAGATGTGGGTGATTGCGGACAATATCACGGACGAGGGAGCGATCCGGGCAAAAGCCCAGGAAATCCTGGACACTTTTGATATCGAGGGCGGCGGAACCATTGAGAAAGTATGGGATATGGCAAAATATGTTGTGGCCTTTGAAAAGTGGTGTGAGGATGAGAAGCTGGGCCTGATCGCTTCTCATTATGACGGCTTTGCGAAGGGACAGGCAGGTATCCTTGACAGTATGCTGATCCCCGCATTCTCCATGCTGATCAAGCAGGGAGTGGCGTGTGCAGTGGAGGGCGATATGAAGGTTGCCATGGCGATGAGCATATTGAAGACCATATCGGGGACCGGCCAGCTTGCGGAAATGTACTCCATAGATTTCAATGACGATATCGCGATCATAGGCCACAGCGGCTCCGGGGATGCGGATATCTCTGACAGGAAGCCGACGATGAAGATTGTGGAGGTATTCCATGGCAAGACCGGAGGGGGCTACCTGACACAGTTCTATCCCTATACGGGCCCTGTCACATATCTTGCCATTACCCAGGATGGGGACGGACATTTCAAGTTTATTGCCGCGGAAGGCGTGAACGAGGAAGGGCCGATCCTTTCCTTCGGGGATACCAACATGAGGACCCGGTTTACCTGCGGCGCAAGGGAGTTTGTGAACCGTTGGAGCGAATGCGGCCCCACCCATCACTTTGCCGCTGCCACAGGCAGGCACATTGACACGATCCTGAAGGTTGCAAAGATATTTAACGTGCCGGTGGAAATTGTCACCAGATAATATCTGCAGAAATCATAAAAAGGCAGTGGGAAAAGGACAGCTTATGGTGCTGTCCTTTTCGGCTCCTCAGCTTTTTGTCTGTATTCCGTCCCCCACTTTACCATGGCGTCTAAAATCGGCTTCAGGCTGTATCCTGTCTCTGTCAAAGTATATTCTACCCGCGGCGGCACTTCCGGATAGACTTTTCGGGTAAGCAGGCCGCTGTCTTCCATGGAGCGCAGGTTTGCCGTTAAGACCTTTTGGGATATATTGCCGACAGATTTCTTTAATTCCCCAAAGCGTTTTGTGCCGTTTAACAGATCGCGGATGATCAATACCTTCCAACGGTCACTGATAAGCATTAAAGTAGTTTCTACCGGGCATGCCGGAAAGATTTTTTCCATGTAAAAACCCCCTGTTCTTCACAATAGTTTCCTTTTGGTAACTATGGCACAATAAAGTGCTTACTTTACGTTTTCTCCTAACGGATATATTATAATCTCACAAGCGGGAAGAAACAAGCCGCAAAAAAAATCCGATAGTGTCAAATGACTTATGAAAAAGCTGAGTCGAAAAAATAGGCTCCATCGAA
>CAOKQK010000153.1 GCA_948470905.1 uncultured Lachnospiraceae bacterium
GTTTACTTCTCTGGGACCTTGACGAATGCCGCGAGGGTCAAATACCCCGCAGCTTCCGTTTACTCCGAAGCCGAATTCAGCACCCCGGAGAGCCGCTCCATGCCGCTCTGCACATTCTCCATGGACTTCAATATATCCGTAACGCCTGCCGTCTGTTCCTCTGTGGCGGAACTGATTTCCCCCATGGTCATTACGGAATTCTGTGAAATACCCTCCACCCGTTCCATGGCTTCTGACAGATTTTCTTTTATGGTCATAATATTTGTCAATTCACCCTTGAGCAGATCCGTCACGGAAATGATCTCCTCCGAATAATGAAGTATATTCTCAAAAATCTGAACCGTGTCATTCAGCTTGTCATTTGACTCCTCTACAATCCGGCTGTTCTGATCGATCACCCCGTTTACCTTTGCCACAGTGGAAGTGACGTCTTTCAAAATGGCTTCAATCTTCTGGGTGGACGCAGCGGATTCACCGGACAGCTTATTGATCTCGTCCGCCACTACCGCAAAGCCTTTTCCGGCATCACCCGCCCTGGCAGCCTCAATGGCGGCATTCAGGGCGAGAAGATTGGTCTGCTGCGCAATCTCCTTGATACTCACTATGATCTCACCGATGGAATTGGATTTCTGCACCAGCGATTCCACGCCTTCAGATGCCACATGGGTGGAAGCAATATTTTCATCAAACTTCTCAGACAGCACCTTGATAGCCTTAATGCCCTCATCATTTTTCTCTTTCAGCTTCTGGACAGCTTCTACCGTCTGAAGAACCTGCCTCTGAGAATTTTCGATTTCGCCATTCAGGTCATTAAAAATGTCAAGGCTGCCCTTTACCTGCCGGATCTGCTGGTCAGCACTGTCGGCAATCTGGCTGGTGGAAGCGGCGATCTCCGCCGTGTTCGCTTCAAAATTATGTAAGGAATCATAAATTTTCCCTGAAGATTCCTCCAATCCCTCAAAAGCGCCGCGGACATTGTCAAGCAGCCCTTCCACTTCCCTTTCCTTCTGCTCCACCTTCAGGAACAGGGAACGTGCCCGCTGTATGATAAATATTGCCACTATTACTGCAAGGGCATATACAAGCCACACAAAGATCCAGATGGCTTTGCTGTACATTGCCAGATAGGCATCCTGAAAAATAAACAGCGCGGCCAGATTGGGCACAACCGTAACTGCCGTACACACCACCACCATGGAGATATCATAATAGGGAACTGCCAGAAACAACAGAAGGAAATAGGCTTCTGCCATGGCTCCAAAAGAAGCCGGATTGCCACATACGATTGTCACCGCTCCACAAATGGGCAAAATGGAAATATACGCATATTTTGCATATTTGCCCAATGGCTTTTCAAGCAATTTGACGATCAAATCGGCAAGAACCATTGTAAGAACGATACAGTCCCTTGCCGTACCGCCGTTAAACAAAAGCACATACCCCAAGGCCACGCATGGAATAGCAGCCAAAAACAGAAACATGATCAAATTCATTCTCTTTTCTTCATTCTTTAAAATCTCAAGCTCCATGAAATGTCCTCCTGTTTTAACACTTTATCTGTTTTTAGTACATTATACCACGGTGCATGAGACTTTTCCACTACAATTTAAGATTCCATTGTAGCTTTTTGTCGCCTGCAAAAACAATGAGACACTCTGATACGGATTGCCGTAAGTTTTTCCTGTTCTAAACAGACAACTTTTTCATAAGCTTTATTAAAGTACTTCGGAGGCACAGGGCCATGCAGGATTTCGCTGAATGGAATCAAATGAACAATAAAGTTTCACATCACGATAAAGCTTCGCATTATAATAAAGCTTCGCATTATTGGGAAAATCCGGAGAGACGTGAAAGAAAACTGCAGCTGATACAGCAGGTCCGTTCCCGTTACCACGAAGACCAATACGATATGTCAAACAGAGAGCGGATCCTGTATGGAAGAACTTCCGTTTATGACAGGGCCGATTATGGAGAGGACACATATGACGATCCTGAGGAGGACTCCCTCGCATCCTTTAAGCTGCGTTTCTTTATCGCCCTGGTACTGTTTGGGCTCATTGTTTTCATGGACAGGAACAATACTGCCATCGGCGGCATCACCTCCGAAAAAATATGCGGGATAATATCCGCCGATTATGAAGAAAAGCTTGAAGAATGGGTGGAAGCCATGTCAGATTCCGTGCAGAAATAGAGCAGAAAGCTGCCCTGTCAGCGTTCCATCCGCAAATCCACCACCTTGTCGCATTTCTGCATGACCCGGCTGTCGTGGGTGACTATAATGACATACATATGATCCGCCATTGCGGAAAGCAGCCCAAGGATCCGTTCGATATGCTCCCCGTCAACTGATGCGAAAGCTTCATCCAGCACCAGGATGGGTTTCCTGTACAGCAACGCCCTGGCTATGGCTATCATCTGGCGCTGGCCCCCTGAAAGATTGCCTCCGTTTTCTTTCAGCGGGGAATCCAGCCCTATCCGCTCTGTCCAGTCCATTGCCCCAACCTGACGGAATACATTCCTGACCTCCTCATCCGTGACATCATTCCGGGGATTGCCCAAGAGGACATTTTCCCTCACAGTTCCCGGAAAGACAACATTCTCCTGGGGAACATAGGCAATACTGTCCCTCACAGATCTGGGGCTGCACCCGCTGATATCCTGTCCAAAGAACCTAAAAGCGCCTTCCGCGCAGGGATACAGCTTCAGCAGCAGCCGCAGCAATGTAGTCTTTCCGCAGCCGCTGGGCCCTTTCAGGGCAACCATATTCCCATCCTCCGGCAAAACATTAATATCAGCTATCCTGACTTCACAATCCCCATACCTGCAAATTAGGTCCTCTGTCTCCAGCCCTTTCTCCTCCTGCCGGACGACAAACTCATCCCCGGAATCTTCCTCCACAGGAATCTCCAGCAGCTCCAGGATACGGTCTATTCCCACCATGGACCTTTGGACATTTGCCAGGAAACCGGAAAATGACAGGATCATCGTGGCGATCAGCGGCGTCATCTGGCTTACAAAGACAACCCTGTCCAGCGCCATCCCGGCTCCAAACATGCCGTAACAAAACACCCCGAAAAAACACGCCTGCTGCATTGCCCCTGTCGTCACGCCATAAGTCCCGCCTATTCTGCCCTTCCCTGCAAAAAGTCCCATATACCGCCTGATTCCGGATTGGTGCATAGCCGACACATAACCGCTCATGCCTGTCATCTTTATGCCTGCGGAGCTTTGGAAGGTCTGCAGGGAGACGGACAACAACGCAGCCCTTTCCTCCTGTATCGCTGTTGCATACCTGCGGAGCAGCTTTGAAAGAAATGCCTGTGCCCAGAAGACAAACAGCCCCAGCGCATAGATTGCCACGCCAATCCCCCAGTTCTCCCGAAACACGACCACTGTGGCGCCGACACCGGAAATACAGCACATAATCGGCGACAATAATCCATTTGACAGCAATCCCATGGCAGTATCAATATCGAAATTCATCCTCGACAGCAGCTCCTCCCGTCGTCCAAAGCGGTCAATATCCGGAACCGAAGCAGTCAACGCGCATGAAAACATTTTTTCTCTCAGAACCACCGATATCTTATGGATGACAGTAGTCTGGAAATAAACCCCGGCAGCATCAAACACCGCAAAACAGACGACCAATATGGCAATATACGCCATGGGCTGTAGGACAGAAGTTTTGTAAGCCACAGTCTCAATCGCCTTGCTTCCGATCATCGCATTGATATAAGTGATCACAAAATTGCGGCTGGCAACCACCAGGGTTGCCATAATATACGGAATCCACTGTTTCCGAAACAGGCAGAAGAACTTTTGCAGGCTCCTGAGATCCTTTTTCGTTATATTTTCATTATAATTAGGAAGCTTCATTTATGCACCTCCCAGTCCAGGTCGGTAGTGTCAAATCTGACACTACTTTTTGGCTACAAAATCTTTATTTTCCGGGA
>CAOKQK010000154.1 GCA_948470905.1 uncultured Lachnospiraceae bacterium
TAACTCTTGCTACAAGTTCAATCGGAAGAAATGGTTTTGTAACATAGTCGTCTGCTCCCAAAGATAAACCCGTAACTTTATCTGTTCCCTCTGTTTTAGACGTAAGCAATATGATGGGATAGGTATATTTTTTTCGTATTTCTCTGCATAAAGTAAAGCCATTTCCGTCTGGTAACATTATATCTATAATTGCCAAATCAAAACATTCACTATCTATCATTGAAAATGCGTCTTGAAACGTATAATATTTAAAACACTGAAATTGTTCATTCTGCAAAAATACTTCAATCAAATCTGCAATCTCTTGTTCATCATCTACTAACAATATTTTGCCGTTCATTGTTCTTCCTCATTTCTTTTTGCTTAGTGGTATTCCACGGGTATTATTATACTGTGTTTATATAGATTTTTCAATTATGGTGAAATAATGACAGGGATTCCGTAGTAGTCGGCATTGGTGGTTATGAACATTTTCACAAATGCAGTTTTTGTTCCTCGCATATTTTGGTTGCCTCGGGAGGCTGTTCATGGTGAGCCGTTCCGTTTGTGTTAAGGAAATAAACTTTTTCAGAGCGGCGGGGAACAGGCAGGAGAAAGGGGCGTACACGGCGCCTGCGGACGGTTATAAGCCGTTTTCGGCGGCGAAATGGCAACGGTCTGGGTAGGCGGAACGGAGTGAAATGCAGATTGCTTCTCCTAATTGGATATGCTATAATTTATTCTAAAGCGTGTTTTAAAAATGCTTGCAGCTGTTTTTGATTTGGATCAGGCAATAACAGATTTAAGGAAGTGGCAGAAAGGAAGAACAATAATGAATGCCGAATCAAAAAATATACTAAAAAAATCTGCCGGCAGTTTGTTTACGGCGGGGCTTGCAGTCTGTCTTGGTTCCGCTCTGAACATCCTTTATCTGGAGTGCATTAGGCTTTTGGCGGACAGTGTTTTAACAAAAAATGTGGGCAGGATATGGGGCATATTTGCGGTATTTTCAGTGAGCCTGATCCTGTCGGCTTTGCTTCTCTGCATTCAAAACAGTAAGGCTTTGACAGTGAAGCAGAGGCTGATAGAAGCACTGGAGCAAAAGGGCATGGGCATTTGGCTTGGCTCAAATTATAAAAACAAGGAAAATGCCGGAAAAATGCTACCCATTATCCGAAATGATATTTTTACATATTCTGAGCAGCTTTCAGGATTCATACTGAAAATGACAGGAACTGCCGTTTCTGTCATTTTGACAGGCATCTATGTCCTTATGATCGAGCCATGGCTTCTGGCTTTGACCCTTATCCTATCCCTGGCGGCAATATCCATAAGTGCCTGCAGGGGCAGAAAGCTGCCGGAACAAAATCAAAAGCTTTATTTTCATATGGGCGCAATTTATAATCACAATGCGGAGCTGGTACGAAATCGTGAGGCTGCCTTTGTACTCAATGGGGAAAGGGTTATTAAACCTTATCAAAAAGAAATTGCGGACTATAAAATCGACCAGGCAAAAATTTTAGGCACAATGACCATGCAGAGAATTCTGGGTTCGGCAAACACCATTTTGAATACCTGCGCTGTACTGATTATCGGGGGCTACGGGGTTTCCAGGGGCAGTATTGAAATCAGTGATCTGATCGTTCTTTTGGCGGCGGTGGGATTTTTGACCAATACCCTGTATCAAATTCCAGCCTGCATATCGGATTATCAGCAGCTTAAAGGTCTGGACGGCAGAATAAACGCTTTGCTGACCTCGCAAGTTGAAGCTTCCGATGGAGTTGAAGATATGGCAAAGATCACTTCTATTTCAGTGGAAAATTTAAGCTTTGCCTATGGAGATGGAGAGAAAGCACTCCATGAAATAGAAGGATCTCAAGAAATAGAAGAATCTCAAGAAATAGAAGAATCTCGTGAAAGGGAAGAAACTCAAGAAATAGAAGAATCCCATGAAATAGAAGATTTCCCGGGAAGGAATCTCTTTGAGAACGTAAATATAGAATTAAAATCAGGGGAATGTCTGATTTTAAATGGGGCGTCAGGCTGCGGCAAATCCACACTGTTGAAAATTTTTGCAGATATTTTAAAAGGCTATAAAGGAAATATAATCTGCGGCGGTAAAAATCTGAAAGATATCAGGGAAAGCTCCTATTGGGACAGAATTTTATACTTAAGTCAGGAACCTCAGCTTATTTCCGGCACGATCAGGGAAAATATCACAATGTTTCAGGCTGCAGACGAAAGGAAGCTTAATGATGCATTGGAGCAGGCAGGATTAAAGAACCTTATCACAAAGTTTCAAAGCGGTATAGACACCCATATTTCCACGCTTAACCTGTCCTCGGGAGAACAACAGAGAATATGCCTTGCCAGGGCCTTTTACGGAGATTATGACGTGATCCTTTCCGATGAAAGCTTCTCCGCGGTAGATCCTGACTCGCGCAGGGAAATTTTCGGAAAACTCCTTATACAACTCAGGGAAAAATCCCAAATACTTATCATGTCCTCACATACGGAATTTGATTATAATTCCGGGGATTTGGTAAAAGTTCTAAATATGGGAGGGAATATGGAATGAAAATGTTAAACAGGCTGAAATCCACAGCCATAATTTTAAAAAACTGTAAGCTGAAATTTGCTGCCTTGCTGATGGTATTTTCTTTCGTTTCCTTTGCCCTGCCTTTGACTGTTCCCTTTATGATACAGTTTATTATCGGCAGAATAGAAAATGGCATGGGCGTAACTCCGCTGACGATTTTAGGGATCGTCATGGCAGCTTTATTCATGCTTACATTGGATTACATGATGAATGTATATGGAAACGTAATGTGCGCAAACCTTATTTACAGAGGATCCGCGGATCTGTATAAGGACCTGTTTGCGCTGCCCTACGGTGAAAGAGAAGCAAAATACAATGATAAAGATTTACTACAGAAAATGACAGCCTTCACTGATTCCGCCCTCTCATTATGGGTTATGGTTATCAGGCTTGTAATCAGTGTAATCGTAACAGGCGTTCTGGTCATTTTATCGGTGAATATTCATTATACAGTTTCATTTTTTATCTTGGCGCATATAGGTATCACAATTTTTGCAGGCAAAAAGATCAATGGTTTATCTGAAAAATATGCCGCCAGGCTCCAGAGCTTTGAAGCTGAAAAAAATAAAAATGTCGAAGAACTTATGTACAAAGCGTTGTTTTTCAATATGAACAGCCTGCAGGGCATTATAAAGGACCGTTTTGACCAAACCAGAAGGGATATTTTCCGTGTTCAGGCCGAACAGCTTAAAAAGAATAATTTTTATATTTCCCTGCAGAAAGTCATAAGTGAACTGATCGGTGGATTTATTTATCCTGTTCTGGGATTTTTGCCCGGCAGTGTAAAAATTTCAGGAGGTAATCTTGCTTCTGTTAAAAGTATTATGGAAGAATCAGGAAGCCAGACTCAAAGCATCCAGCAGATGGCGGCATATATCCCCTATAATACCGTACCGATTGACAATGGTAAGGAGCTTTTCAGCCTTACAAGAGAAAGAAGCTTCCAAAGAGAAGATAACCCTCAAAATTATGACAATAGCTGTGTCCTGTCAATTAACAGGCTGTGTTTGGAAGCAGAGGGCAGAAAAATCCTGTCGGATATCAATTTAAGCATAAGAGAAGGGGAGCACATTGCAATAATGGGTGAAAACGGCAGCGGAAAATCTACCCTGCTCCGCTGTATTATGGGTATGTATGCCCCAACCTCCGGCAGTATAACACTGTTTGGCAGATCCCCGGCAAATGATACGGAATATTTCAGGGAAAACAGTATTTTCTCCTATATGCCTGCCGCTTCCCAGCTTTACGAGGCTGCCATCGATGATAATATTTTAATGGGCAGCTGTG
>CAOKQK010000155.1 GCA_948470905.1 uncultured Lachnospiraceae bacterium
CGGGAAGTACTATGAGCTGTGGAACGCACAGGCGCAGTACTATGCGAAAGAGGAGACCGGGAAGGATGCGGACGGTTTTGCATCCATTTCGTCCACAGGCAGAAAGGAATAAGCATAAAATGAGTGAAACGACAAAATTAAAGCAGAAAAAAATTTGTGATAAAAAACCCAAAAAATATTCCTCCATCAGCAGTATTGCGTGGGCAGTGAAAAACCTATGGAAGCTGGACAGGAGGCTTCTGCTCCTGGCATTTCTGGAAGTGCCTGTGAAGGTGGCGATCCCCCTTGTGGGTACTTATTTCTCCAAGATCCTGATCGACCGGATCGGGGAGGGGACGGCTTTTGGCAGACTGTGTGTCATCTGTTTGGTCTTTGTGATGGTTTTGGGGGCTCTTGCCGTACTGGATATGGCTCTGGGTTCCAGGTGCTGGGCGAGACGTTATTTCCCATCAATGGTCTTTCAGAGCCGTATCAGGGAGACAGTGGATTTCAGGACGGATTATGAGAACACGGAGAAACAGGAATTCCAGAAAATACTGGGCTATGCCAGAAGGGATGCGTTTCATGGCAACTGTTCCATGGAGTTTCTCTGGGAGGAGCTTGCGGATCTGTTCAAGGATTCTCTGGGAATCGCTACCTATGCATCCCTGATCATGGTCTTGGATCCGGCAATCTTTGCGGTGGTGGCTGTCACATCCGTGCTGTCCTATTTTACAATCAGATGGGAGCCGGCATACCGGGAGAAAAATAAGCACAAGTGGGAGAAAGAGGAGAGGAAGAATGGTTATCTGCAACAGCTCTCGGAGAATTTTCAGGCGGCCAAGGATATTAAGCTGTATGGGCTGGAGGGCTGGCTGGAGGGCATGATGCGGGACTATCAGGCATATCTTCTGACCTGGCATAAGCGGTGCGGCTTAAGGGGACTGTGGGCATCGGTCTTTGCCGGCATGATGACCCTTCTGCAGAACGGCACGGCATACGTCGTCCTGATTGGGCTTCTGTTAAAGGGAGGCATCACCGTGGGTGATTTTGTCTTTTATTTCGGTATCACAGGGTCCATCGCGGGATTTCTGCGCGGCATCATCGGGGATGTGGCAAAGCTGCACGGCCGGGCTGACAAGATCGCTTATTACAGGGACCTTTACGATTACCCCTGCAGATATAACCACGGCCAGGGGTGTGACCTTCCTGCCGCGCCTGTGAGGATAGAATTCCGGGATGTGTGGTTCAAATATGACGGTGCAAAGGATTATACCTTAAAGGGGATCACCTTGACCCTGGAGCCGGGGGAGAGCCTTGCCATGGTGGGCGTCAACGGCGCGGGCAAGAGCACCTTCATCAATCTGCTCTGCGGGCTGTACACGCCTGCGAAGGGGGAGATCCTGGTGGGCGGCAGGCGGATATCAGAGTACAATATCGAAGAATACTACAGCCTGATCTCCGCCGTGTTCCAGAATACCAGGACCCCGGCATTTACCATGTTTGAATTTGTGGCAAGCGCCGGCCTGGAACGTCCCGATGCAAGGGAGAGAGCCATGTCCGCCATGAAAGCGGCGGATATCTGGGACAAAATAGAAAGCCTGCCAAACGGTATGGATACCCATCTGCGGAAAGGCATATATGATGACGGCGTGGATATGTCGGGGGGCGAGATGCAGAAGCTGTACCTTGCCCGGGCCATTTACAAGAACGGGCCGATCCTTGTCCTGGACGAGCCCACGGCGGCGCTGGATCCCATCGCGGAAAACGATACCTATCTGAAATACCGCGCCCTGACAGAGGGCAAGACCAGCATTTATATTTCCCACCGCCTTGCCTCTACACGCTTCTGTGACAGGATCGTCCTTTTGGAGGACGGGCAGATTCGGGAGAGCGGGACCCATGAGGAGCTCATGAGGGCAAACGGGTCCTACGCCCATATGTTTGAGGTACAGAGCAGGTATTATACACAGCAGCCGTCTGAGCCGTCACATGCCGCAGATGGAGCCGGGGAGGACGGATGCGGAACCGGAAATGGAGGACGATCATGAACAGCAAAACACCAAATAAAGGCAGCATTACGATAAGAGCGCTCAGGCTGTGCCATTCCTACAACCCCAGATATTTCCCGCTGTATTTTATAAAGGCATTATTTCTCAGTGCGTCGCCTTATTTCAACCTGTGGATGTCCGCGGAGATCGTGAACGCCCTGTATCAGGGAAGGATGGCAGGGGAACTGTATCTGCTGGCGGCGGTCACGGTGGCGGGAAATTTCCTGCTGCATATTGCAGGCGCTGTCCTTGGGAAGGTAGTTGACACCCAGGGAAAGATTCTGGATTACAATGAGGCGGCGGCTTTTAACCACAAGACCCTGTCCCTGGATTATGACAAGCTGGAAAACCCGGAGATCCGTCAAAAAAGGCGTGAGATAGTAGAGAACTCCTGGATCAACTGGTACGGTATGCGGCACATGAAACTGAGGATAGAATATATCATAGACCGCTCGGTGACAATCTTTTTCTCACTGGCGCTCTTTGCGGAGATGGTCCTGTTGATCATAAGGGCGCCCTTTAGCTGGATAGGAGTCGTTCTCTTTGTCGTGCTGGCTCTCGGCATGGCGCTGCAGATTTATTTTCAGTCAAAACGTGCCAGGGCAATGGGGGAGGAAAACAGGAAAATAGGGGATATGATGCTGGAAGAAAACAAGATGGAGTTCAATATTTCCAGTATGGACAGCCGCATCTATCTCCAGCAGAAGCTGGCGGCGGGGAGGGATGAGAAACTCCAGAAAATTCATTGCCAGGTATATTCCCATGCGCAGAATGTGGGGATTGTAAGCAATTTGCCGATCCACGTATTCCAGAGCCTCATCGAGCTGTGCTCCTACCTGATCGTCTGCCTGTTCTGTGCGCTTGGGATGTTCCCGGTGGGAAGCGTCATCAAATATGTAGGCTACCTGCAAAAGATAACGGGCAGCATTGGCGGGGTGATGAACGATATCCGTGACCTGAAGATGAATGAGCCGTTTCTGCAGACCTATCTGGATTATTTTGATATCAAGAATGATATGTACCAGGGAAGCCTTACGGTGGAGAAACGCAGCGATAAGAAATATGACATCGAATTTAAGAATGTCAGCTTTCGGTATGCAGGCCAGGAGCAGTACGCTCTGAAAA
>CAOKQK010000156.1 GCA_948470905.1 uncultured Lachnospiraceae bacterium
AAGAAATGCGATAGAGTTTTAATAACTCTTGTCGCATTTCATTTTACAATGTAGCTTTTTATACGGAATTATTTTGTACCATTGTTGTGATCGGAGTGAACAGTAACTTTCTGAAGCCATTTCGCCACCGGCTTCTCCAATCCGTAAGTCATCACCACCGCCACCACCAGCGCCGCCACAACGATCAAAATCTGATATTTCCACATCCACACACTGTCCCCTGTCATGTTGGGCGGCGTGCTGCCCTCCCAGACAGGGATGCGGAGCGTTTTCAGCCCTACAGCCATATACTGATGCCAGATATAGAAATTGTAGGATATCCCTGCCAGAAAAGTCATTAACTTATTTGCAAACAGCACTTTAAATGCCTTGCAGGCGAAGGGAAGGGCTAGCAGAAAACAGGAAAACACCAGAGACAGTTCAAACCTCTGCTGCAGCTGGATGATCTGCAGGGTTCCCGCGCCGAGCCCTTTCATCATTCGGCTCAAATAAAACAGGCATCCCACAACGGCTGCGCTGGCTGCAAGCTGCGTATACTTATTCTCCAGATCTTTCCCCTTTATCAGTATGTAAAATATGCAGAGCAGCATCCCGTTGGCGTAGCAGCCGGCAAATGTGAGCATATGATTCCCCAGGACCCTTATCTGGCCTGCCCTCTCATAGACAATATAATTTGCCGAAGCAATACCGCAAAGCCACAGCCCCATGCAGGTGAGTACCGGCGCCCGGCGGAACAGCCTGGCAAGCCAGGGCATAAGTATGTAATAGAGCACTTCTATCTGTACCGTCCAGAGAACCCCGTTAAAATTCGTGCTCAGATAAGTACCCGGGAAAAAGGGCGCAGTACAGGTAAGGTGCGCCAGCAGATCCTTCCAGAAGAAAATGTCTGGTCCGCCGTCTTTCCCCACAACGGAAATGATACTCATGACTAACAGACAAAAATAATAAGAAGGCAGGATCCTCACCGCCCTCTTTTTATAAAAAGTCCAGGTATCCACCCAGGGCTCCCCCAACAGAATGGAGCGCGCATAGGGGTAAAAATTGCAGAACGCACTGAGCAGGATCAGCATGTCCACAAAGACAAAGCCATACCTTACAAACCCCTCGATATTGATTCCCCTTATCCCAAAATGATACCAAAAGTAGTCAGGAAAGGTAATCCTCGGCGTCAGCCAGCTCTGCTGCCAGAAATGATACCATGCCACAAGCCCTATGGCAAAAACCCTGACCCCGTCCAGTACATCAATATGCCTGTCTATCCTTGTACTGTCCATCACTGCTCCCCCACCATACTCCCAATGATATTTCCACCGTTCTCCCTCAGCCACTGCCGGGCTTTCCTGTATTCCGGCAGAACCCGTTCAACCTCTGCCCAGAACCGCCCGGAATGATTCATCTCTTTCCTGTGGCAGAGCTCGTGTACTACTACATAGTCCAAAACTTCAGGCGGCGTCCTCATAAGCAGGCAGTTGAAATTCAGGTTGCCTTTTCCGCTGCAGCTTCCCCACCTGGTTCTCTGATTGCGGATAGTAATCCTCCCATAATCCACTCCCACGATAGGGGCGTAGTGCCTCACTCTCTCGGGGATTACTTTCATCGCCTCATCTGCCATGCTGCGGATTTCGTCCATGGTCAGGGCTTGTTCCCGCGGCATGCCCTCCAGTTCTTCCCTGCGCCTGCGCGCCATTTCAAAATGTTTTTCCAGCCACTCTGACTTTTCCGACACAAACTGCCGTATCTCCCTGTCAGAAGCCCTGTAGGGCGCCCGCACCAATATCTGCAGATCAGGCCGGATTTCCAGAGCAATGCTCCTGCGTCCGCTCCTGATTACCTGTATCTCATACTTCATCTGCCCACACCATTATCTGCCTGATCTTCCAACCTGTGTCAAATATACGGCCAAAGGCTCCCGGGACCTGCTCCCGAGCCCTTGACCCTCTTTCCATGTTTTTAATCTAACATACCTATGGCAAAAAGACAAGCTTAAATTATCCCTCATTTTGATACCTGCAACAGTCCGCCCTTCCACCAAACCGTTACCGGCGCTCACTTCTCCCTGCCTTCTAAAAACTGCCTCAGCCCCTCTGCCAGATGCTCTAACTCTTCATTCGTCAAATTATCCAGACCATCCCAAAATGTATCCGTTTCCAAAGCAGCCATCCCTTCCTCAACTGCACTGATTTCCCCTGCCCCTTCGCCGCCTGTATGATAAAAGCCATTTGTGGACAGGAAATCCTGCAGATTATCTATTTCACCCTTCACATCATAGCCATGATCCTGAATCAGATCCCTGACTGTCTCCTGAACCAGTTTCCTCTCCTTTTGAGAATATGTATCCAGGATCTGATTGATATTGTCCTGCATTTCCTTCCTGTATGCATCCCGAATATTTGACAGATTATCCGCATTTATCGTAGTCTCCGCTCCCAGCGAACGGTTCAGCTCCCTCAAATAGGTATCCCTGTCCACTCCCGCCGGCGGTGCTATCTCTCCATTTTCCAGACGGTCTATCGTATTCCGGATATCATCCATTTTATTCTCGTGGCGCAGGTTTTCTGCATCCAATTCCGCCTGTCTCCGGCTATTCAGGTTATTTTCCATATCCGTGAGAGCATTTTGTCGTGAATCCTGTATCTCCTGCTGCCGTTCCCTGAAAGGCTGGTAAAGGTCTTTTCCCTTGACCCCAGGTGTGTCCAAAACCTTTTTGAAATCCTCATAATCACCCTTCATTCCATAAAAATCCAGCCCCAGCCCCAGCGTATCCCATAGCAGATCCCCTAACCCTACATCCTTGGAACCGTTTATATAGGTACACCACTTTACAACTTTTTCATAAAAATAACGCACAAGGCACTTTTGTAGT
>CAOKQK010000157.1 GCA_948470905.1 uncultured Lachnospiraceae bacterium
AGTGTGACTGGAGTTCAGACGTGTGCTCTTCCGATCTATAAAAAGAAATCCAGATTAAAGCGCGCCTTAAAATACCTGCAGCTTGCCGGCAACAATCACTATATCGACCTGCAGGATCTTGCAATGCACACCAACCAGAACATAAAGTTTGTCCTGAAGGATATCAAGAAAATGCTGATTGACGGCTTTTATCCGGAGGGGCACCTCGACAGGCAGGAGAGCTGTCTGATGCTGGACAACAAGATTTACGGGGAATATCTGACGCTGGAGAAGCAGCGGATGGCGCAGGAGCAGGAGAAGCGTGCGCTGCCGGAAAAACCTGTGGAACAGGAGTCGGCACAGGCACGGGAAGCGTCTTCGGAGGTCGACAGGCTGATTTCGGAGGGGCAGGAATATATCAGGAAGCTGCGCAATATGAATGACAATATCGCGGGGGAGAGCATTTCCGCCAAGCTGTTCCGCCTGGAAAATATCTTAAAGGAGATTTTTGACAGGCTGAGGGAGCACCCGGAGCAGGTATCCCAGATGCAGAAGTTCATGAGCTATTATCTCCCTACCACCTTGAAGCTGGTTGCCGCCTATGAGGAGTTTGACTCCCTGAGCGAGCAGGGGGAGGATATTATGGAGGCAAAGGCGGAGATCGAGAAGACCCTGGATACGATCAACAGCGCCTTCAGCGAGCTGCTGAACAGGCTGTTCCGGGAGGCGGCGTATGATGTGACTACGGATGCCCAGGTGCTGCAGACCATGCTGGCAAAGGAAGGGCTTACCCGTGAGCCGGAGCTTGAATTTGTGAGAAGGTAAGACAGACAAGTCCGGGGGATACCTTCGGACATTGGTCAGTGCGTGTGCGTAAAATGCACAGGCGGTGGAACATATTTTTGAAATAAAAACACAGGAGGACAAAAAAGAAATGAGTGAGTTGGATGAAATGCTGAAGGAGGCGCCTACCCTGACTTTGAACCCTTTTGGGGATACGGCACCCCAGGTCCCGGCGGAGGCTAAGGCGGAGGCACAGCCGCCGGTTGAGGAGATTGAGCTTGAGCTTACGCCCCAGGAACAGAAGATGGTGGAGGATTTTGCGGCGCAGATTGATCTGAACAACACCCAGATGATCCTGCAGTACGGAGCGGGCTGTCAGAAGAAGATCGCGGACTTTTCGGAGTCAGCGCTGGGTAACGTGCGCACCAAGGATATGGGGGAAGTGGGCGACATGCTCACCAGCCTGGTGGCGGAGCTGCGTGAGTTTGATGAGGACGAGGAGAACAAGGGCTTTTTGGGACTGTTTAAAAAGAACGCCAATAAGCTTTCCAATATCAAGGCGAAATACGACAAGGCAGAGGTTAATGTCAACAAGATCAGCAGTGCCCTGGAGCAGCATCAGATTACTCTCTTAAAGGATGTAGCCATGCTGGATAAGATGTATGAGCTGAACCTGAATTATTTCAAGGAGCTGTCCATGTACATCCTTGCCGGCAAGAAGAAGCTCAAGAAAGCCAGGGAAGAGGAGCTTGCCGCCCTGTTAGAGAAGGCGGAGAAGAGCAAGCTGCCCGAGGATACCCAGGCTGCCAGGGATTTTTCTGATATGTGTACCCGCTTTGAGAAGAAGATCCATGACCTGGAGCTGACCCGCATGGTCGCTTTGCAGATGGCTCCCCAGATCAGGCTGATCCAAAGCAATGACACTGTCATGAGCGACAAGATACAGTCCACGCTGGTGAATACCATCCCCCTGTGGAAGAGCCAGATGGTGATCGCCATAGGCTTAAGCCACTCCACCGACGCGGCCAAGGCACAGCATGCGGTCAGCGATATGACTAACGAGCTGCTTAAGAAGAATGCTGAGACGCTGAAGATCGCCACCATTGAGACGGCGAAGGAAAGCGAGAGGGGTATCGTGGACATCGAGACTCTGCAGACCACGAACCAGACACTGATCAGCACTCTGGACGAGGTCCTTAAGATCCAGCAGGAGGGGCGTGAAAAGCGCAGGAGTGCGGAGGCTGAGCTGCGCAGGATTGAGACGGAGATGCATGACAAGCTCCTGGATCTGAGCAGGCAGAGCGTATCCGGGCAGAATCCGGGAGGTCAAAAATGAAGCCAACGCATCAACCAGAAGTATTATATAACAGTACCAGAGGCGGGGGCGATTCCGTCCGGGCTTCCGAGGCAATCTTAAAGGGGCTTTCCGGGGACGGAGGGCTGTTCGTTCCGGACCATATCCCGGCGCTGGACAGGAGCCTGAAGGAATTTGCCGGGATGGATTACCGTCAGGTGGCTTATGAGGTCATGAAGCTTTATCTCACCGACTTTACGGAGGAAGAATTAAGAAGCTGTATTGAGAAAGCCTATGATGCCAAGTTTGACACGGAGGCGGTGGCGCCTCTGGCTGAGGCGGAGGGAGCCTATTACCTGGAGCTTTTTCACGGCGCTACCATCGCCTTTAAGGATATGGCGCTGTCCATCCTGCCCCACCTGATGATCACTGCCGCTAGGAAGAATCATGTACAAAATGAGATCGTGATCCTGACAGCCACTTCCGGCGACACCGGAAAGGCGGCGCTGGCGGGTTTTGCAGACGTGGAGGGAACCAGGATCATCGTCTTTTATCCCAAAGACGGCGTCAGCCCCATCCAGGAGAAACAGATGGTGACGCAGAAAGGGGCGAGATCGGAAGAGCGTCGTGTAGGGAAAGAGTGTCTGTACCAGTGTAGAT